>CAZIXI010000021.1:0-23212 GCA_964543115.1 uncultured bacterium | reverse complement strand
GTAACTGCGGATAACGCCGCTGGAATTCCTTGATCAGCCTGGCTGTTTCATCCCGGCTGCCGTCATCAATGACTATTACCTCATAGCTTTGTGAGGGAATGGTTTGTTCGAGCACCGGCTGTAGGCATAAGGGTAGAATATGTTGTCTGTTCTTAGTGGGAATAATTACTGAAATATCTTTCATAATTCTTTCTTTATAATATAATATTACCATTCAGATGAACGAGAAAAAAGACCTTTTTCTATTATTCGCCATTCTTTGTCTGGCCGCGGGCCTGCGGCTTTATCATTTGGGAGGGTATAGCCTCTGGTATGATGAGATCATCACCGCGCATCGTTCGGCGCAATCGCTGGCGGTGATTCTAGCCAATAAAGGCAGTCTCAATCCGCCCCTGCATTATTTGATCGTTCATCTACTGCGCTGTTTCGGGGATTCCGCGGCCTTAATCAGGCTGCCGGCAGTTATCTTTGGCCTGCTGGGAATCATGGCTACCTATTTGGTTGGTAAAACATTTTTTAATTCCGCTGCGGGTTTACTGGGTGCTTACCTGTTGGCTATCTCGCCCGCGCACATCTACTACTCTCAGGAGGCTAGGGCCTATACGCAATTTATTTTTTTCTCGCTGCTAACCCTTTTCTTCTGCTATCTGGCCATTAAGGAAAACAAAAACCGTTATTGGTGGGGATTTGTAATTGCGACGGGTTTGAATATTTATACCCATTATTTTGCTTTCCTTATTTTAGCTGTTGAATTGATCTTTGTTCTCTTTAGTAAAAAAAGAAAGGCAATGGTAGTTTCCCTGCTGGTTATTGCCGCTTTTTCCCTGCTGCTGGTACCTTATCTGATAAGGATAAAATATATTTTTGGCGGTGAGAAAAGCCTGCTGGCCCAAAGCCTGGCGGATACGCTTAATCCCCTGCGGCTTTTTGGCCTGCAGGAAAATAAGCTGTTCTGGTATCTCTATCCGGCGTTATTCATATTGGGTGTAATTGGCTCGTTGAAGAAAAAGCCGAAAGAAACCATGATGCTCATTTGCTGGATTGTCGTTCCCGTACTTATTCTTAGCCTGCTGCCCATTAAACATTTTTTTACTACCAGATATTTACTCTTTCTTTTGCCGGCCTGCTGCCTGTTGCTGGCCCGGGGAATTGTTATGCTGAAACCTGTTTATCTTTCCTTGCTTGTTGTCTTGATTACTGTCGGGCACTGGCCCGCGGTAACAGCGCTTTATCAGTGGCCGAAAGATAATTGGCGGGCAGCGGCGCAGTATCTTGCCCAGAGGGCTCAGCCCGGAGAAATAATTCTTGTTGATAACACAATGGATGTATTCTGTCTAAAATATTATTATAAAAATTTAAGATTAACTGCTGAGCGGCAGGATTTGCTGAAAAAGGAGTTTAATGAAAAGGATATCTGGTATGTCAGCCATAGCCAGTATCTCCCGGATAAAATTGATTCTTATCTTTGTTACCCTTTGGAACAGATTGATTTTGGTAGTCACTATGTTCATTTATACAGGTTAGGGTTAACCCGGGACGTCATTTTTAAAGAAGCTGAAACTGGTTATGATGCTAGCCGGGGCTGGAGCTTAAGCGTGGATGGAGAAAGAAATACACTGGCTGGCTATTATACCGGGCGGCCGCAGGCGAGTGTTTCTTACCAATTAATTGTGCCAGAGGCAGGAGAATATGCGCTTTATGCCTGCCTGCGCCGGGACAGCGAGCGGGCAAGTCTCTGTTATCGGCTGGATAATGGCGAGCGAAGCTCGCAAAACGGACGAAGCGAGCAAAGCGGGCAAAGCTCGTGGTCTCTACCGATTGATCCCCGGTGGGGAAAAACCCTGGCTGACTATAATTATGAGAATATTCTGCTGGGAGAGGAGTATCTCTCCGCTGGCACATACACACTAACCTTTAAGAATTCCCCGCCTTACACCGGCCTGGGCTACCAAAACATCGACTATTTCTTCCTCATCAGGAAGAGGCCATGAAGGAGGTTGGACCTCCTTCATAGAAACCTCCTTCGTGAATTGTGTGCATTATTCCTGGACACCGATGGAATTGTGGCCGCTGGCCCAGGTTTGGTTTCCTACATTCCAGTACATGGCGCGTTCCGCGATAATGCCGATATTGTTAGTTGACTCAGCCTTGGTAGCCACAGATTTATCCGGCGCAATCTCATTTACGTGGATTGAGGTCCGGCTGGTTCCGGCTAAAGTTAGTTCCCGCTGAATATTGCTGCCGTCCTCCAGCATGAAAGTGACGGTGACCTCGGCTGCCTGGGAATGGGGATTCATAATTAGAACCCATTCATCAAAACCAGCGGTGCAGCCTTCCGCCAGGTACCAACTGGCGGCGGTTTCTGTTACTCCACAACTATTATGCCCGCCGGCCAGGCCTTGCCAATACATGGAGCGTTCGGCAATAACGGGAACGTTGTTCAAAACCGCGACTTTAGTGGCCACGGCAGAGTTGGCAACAATCTCGTTTACGTAGATACTGTGTCTGCTGGTTGGGGCCAGGGTAATATTTTCTGTTTTTGTATTACCATCCGGCAGCATGAAGATGACTTCTACTGCCGCCTGTTGATTGTTGGGATTCATGATCAGGATCCATTCATCAAAACCGTCAGTGGATCCTTCCGCCAGATACCAGTTGAGGGCGGCGGCGGTGACGCCGCAGCTGTTATGTCCATCCACCCAGGCCTCGTTATTAGTGTTCCAGTACATAGATCGTTCAGCGATGAGTGAAACACCATTGGTGGTTTCGGCCTTAGTAGCTACCGCGGCCTGAGAGATGATATCGTTAACGTGAATGGTGTATCTGCTGGTTGGCCCAATGGTGATATCAGTCCGGACAGTATTGCCGTCAGGCAGCATAAAGGTAACCGCTACTTCAGCCGGTTGATTGTTGGGGTTCATCAGCAGTACCCATTCATCAAAACCGGCGGTAGATCCCTCTGCCAGGTACCAGCTGTTTGCCGGAGCGGTTACTCCCAGACTGTTATGACCGCCGGCCCAGGTTTGATCTCCCACGTTCCAGTACATGGAACGTTCGGCAATAATCCCGATTTCATTTGTGGATTCAATTTTTGTGGCCACTGCCGCGTTGGGGACGATGTCGTTGACGTGAATTGTGTACCTGCTGGTGCCGGGAATATTTATTCCTCTCTGAATGGGGTTGCCGTCCTCCAGCATGAAAGTAACTAAAACATTGGCGGTTTGGTTACTGGGATTCATTATTAATATCCATTCATCAAAACTGCCGATAGTTGTTCCTTCGGCCAGGTACCAGACGGTATGCGAGACGGGGTTGGTGGGCGGTGGCGGCGGCGGCGCCGCCTGACTGCCGGTTACCGTCACATCATCTATGTACCAGCCTTCATAATAATTGTCATAATAGTCCAGGGTGTCAAAGCAGAAGGCGATAAGTATTTCCCTGCCGATATACTGACTAAGGGAAACTGTTTCTGTTTTCCAACTACTGGCCGACGGCGAGGTGGCATCCTTATGCCAGACGGTATCCCAGTTATTACCCTGATCACTGGAAATCAGGATATAAGTCGTGTCACAGCTTTCGGTATAATTTTCCACCTCCCGCCAGTGATTAAAGGTCAGGGTACATTGACCGCCGCCGACATTTTCTGTCAGGGAAATAGCCGGCGAAATAATCGCGCCGTAGTTTGTTGACCAGGTATCATAATTACCACTGGCCTCCATTCCGTAGTACCAGGCGGTATTTGAGCTAGCCGAACGGCGCAGTGACTGATGCCAGAGCGCGCTTCCGCCCCAGCCATCATCGCCAATGGTAGACCAGCCATTGGCGCCGTTTTCCATATCATCAAAGAAAATTACCGGTCCATCTACTGGATCGGGAGGTGGAGAAGGGTCGGGAGGAGTGGGATTTTCAACCTGCAGGGCCTGGTAGACGTTCAGGCGGCCGCCGGTAACTGTTTTATCCTGGAATGAAGAACCCTGGTCCACGGAATTTAGAATACTGTAAATCACCTCTAGATTGCTCCACTCCGGGTGTGCCGCCCAAACCAGGGCGCAGGCACCGGCTACATGGGGGCAGGCCATAGATGTACCATCGTAAGAATCATATTGGTTACCGGGAGTGCTGCTTAGAATAGAAACTCCCGGCGCGGCCAGGTCAACGGAGGTTTTGCCATAACAGGAAAAAGAGGCCAGATTATCGTTTTGGTCAGAGGCGGCAACGGAAATGATATTGGCAACATCGTAGCTGGCCGGATAAAGCGGCGAGGAATCGTTGTCCGTGCTTTCGTTACCGGCAGCGGCAACAAAAATCGCCCCGGCTTGATGTGAAGCGGTAATGGCATCGGCTATGGCCTGAGAATAACCGGGGCCGCCCCAACTGTTACTTAATACTTTTGCCCCGTTACTAGTGGCGTATTCAATAGCCTGAATAGCATCACTGGTACTGCCGTAGCCATCACCAGTCATAAACTTTAAGGCCATTATTTTTGTCTGCCAGGAGATACCGGCCACGCCAACGCCATTATTGGCTACGCCGGCAATAGTACCGGAACAATGACTGCCGTGGGAGTTATCGTCAAAAGGATCATTGTCACCGTTAGGAAAGTCCCAGCCATGAATGTCATCTACATAACCATTCTTATCGTCATCAATACCATTATTAGCTACCTCGTTGGGATTGACCCAAATATTTCCGTTCAGGTCTTCGTGTGTATAGTCAACACCGGTATCAATAACCGCGACAATAATATCACTGCTGCCGGTAGTGATATCCCAGGCCGCCGGCGCCTGGATCTTTTCCAGGCCCCAAAGTTGATTGTACAAGGGATCATTAGGAGTTTGATAAGCGTATACCTTGTAATTAGGTTCGGCATATTCTATCTCCGGCCGGGAATTCAATTCATTAATAATGGAAGAGATATCCGTTGAAAGAGCGATTTGCAGGTGATAGACATTATTAATGTTGAATTTACGAATCTTCCTGGCGTTGAGTTCAAATATTAACTGTTCACAGGAATACTCCTGAGTGCTAATGTTTTCGCTCTTAAACTTCACCAGGATTTCATCCGCCACGTATTCCATTTCCGCCAGCAGATTGCCGGCGGCCAGCCAGCACAACATTCCCACAACAATAAGCAACAGTTCTTTTTTCATAGCAATCACCACCTTTTTTTGTAGGAGGTCAGACCTCCTTTTCATGTAGGAGGTCTGACCTCCTACATGTATTATTTCTGGACGCCGATGGTGTTGTGGCCGCCGGCCCAGTGCTGATAACCGGTATCCCAGTACATGGTGCGTTCGGCAATGACGCCCACGCCGTTAACTGATTGCAGTTTGGTGGATACTGGTTGATAAGGAATAACTCCGTTTACATAAATGGTGTAACGGCTGGTGGCGCTGACGGTGATTATGTCCTCTACTGTAGAGCCGTCTTCCAGCATAAAGGTAACCAGGACATCGGCATCCTGGTTGAAAGGGTTCATTATCAGTACCCATTGGTCAAACCCAGCGGTACATCCTTCGGCCAGGTACCAGGTAGTGGCAGCGGTGCTTGTGCCGCAGGTATTATGGCCGCCGGTCAGGTCCGCCCAATACATAGAGCGTTCGGCAATTATTCCGATCCCATTTAAGGATTCTATTTTGGTGCTAACAGCGGCCTCCGGCAGAATATCGTTTACCCTGATTGAATATCTGCTGGTTGCCTTAACCTTGATCTGTCTTTCTTCGGCTGTGCCGTCTTCCAGCATGAAGGTGACCAGCACATTTGCCGCTTGTGGATTAGGGTTCATCAGCAGTACCCATTCTTCAAAGTCACCGGTGCAGCCTTCGGCCAGGTACCAGTTAGTGGCGGTTTCCGTAACGCCGCAGGTATTATGGCCGTCTAGCCAGATTTGGTCGCCGATGCTCCAGTACATGGAACGCTCGGCAATAATGCCCACGCCATTAATAGATTCTACTTTAGTGGCGACAGAGGCATTGGGAAGAATCTTATTTACATGAATCGTGTGTCTGCTGGTTGGGGCTACGTCGATTTTTTTCTGTACTGTCTTACCGTCTTCTTTCATAAATGTTACCACTACTTCGGCGGTAACCTCATAAGGGTTCATTATCAATACCCATTCGTCAAAGATATCGGAGGTGGCCCCTTCAGCCAGATACCAGCTGGTGGAGGTTTTGGTTACGCCGATACTGTTGTGGCCGCCGCCCCAGAATTGGTTGCCCACGTGCCAGTACATGGAACGCTCAGCGATAATGCCCACACCATTAGTTGAAGTTACCTTCGTGGCGACAGAGGCATTTGCCACAACTTCGTTTACATGGATGGTGTAACGGCTGGTGGCGCTGACGGTGATCTGCCGCTCAATGGTTTGGCCGCTTTCCAGCATGAAGGTAATGGTAACCGCGGCATCCTGATTGTTGGGATTCATCACTGATACCCATTCATCAAAGGTGCTGGAGGTGGCGCCTTCCGCCAGGTACCAAACTGTTTCCTGGCTTGGTTCTGGTTCAGGCTCAGGCTCAGGTTCTGGTTCCGGCTCCGGCTCCGGCTCTGGCTCCGGCTCAGGCTCGGGTTCTGGCTCCGGCTCCGGTGCCTTTTTCTGAACTGTCATTTTGGCGCTAAGTTCGATTAAGCTGGTATCCGGATCGTTGCTGGTTATTTTTATTAGCGCTTCATACTTTCCTATTGTCACTCCCTGGGAGCTATAGGTAATAGTTACTTCTCGTTGTTGACCGCCGGCAATGGTTCCGGAAACCGGTTCGAATGAAAGCCACTCTGCCGGATTCTCTTCGCCGGGATCTCCCGGTTTTACGGAAGCAATGTTGTGCAGGCTGAAGGCGGCGTAGATTTCCTGGCCATGCGGTGTGCCGTTACTGATATTGCCGTCAGTATCATCTGCCAACAGAACCTCAATATAGTAATCATCAAAGGTCATTGGCTGGCCGTAACGGGCATAGTGGAACAGGTGATCGGTTTTTTCCTTGCCCAGTTCCTTGCGCAGGTCCCATAAAGCGCCGCCCACTACCCGGCCGCGGTCGTGACATTCGTCCTGGGTGTTTTCCGGGGTGGCATCGGGCAGGTCAATGTTTCTGGTCAATTGTCCGGGACCGGCTGCTGTTTCTCCGACCAGGGGATCACCGTTAATGGTGCAGGCGAAGTAATCGGCCAGTCCTTCGTGTAATGATTTGAATTCCACCGTGTCGGCAAATTTCTGGTTATACTGCCAGTGCATGATGCCATGGCCGTATTCATGATAGATGATATCGGCAACCTGCCCGAGATTATAGACCTTCACACTGCCCTGACCATCGCCAAAACAGAATCCTTTCCAGTCAAAATAGGCGTTGGATAGATTAGGATAATTAACCTTGGTTGGCGCGCAATAATCCATGCCGGTATAATCAGGGTCAATCTCCTTTATTTTAGTGTTGGCGACATTGATGTGGTAATAAACCGTGCGCTCCGTTAAATCAGAATTATTATTGTTCCAGTTGATATTGTGCTGCGTTCCGCCCGCGGCGCTGCCGCTATAACCGGCATTGGAACCGCTCATGTTATCAATAGCGGTATAGGAGCCGCTGAGTTGGGAGCTGATCTGGTAGCTGCCGTTTCCGGAAACAGCTATCTGGTAATATCCCTGGGTGTCGCTTTTCGCGGAACCGGCGTTATTGATAGTTACTTCTTCATTGCTGAAGATCCCAGCCAGAGGGCTGGTATCTGGATATGAGGCCAGCACATCGCCCTTAACCGTCCCACTGATATCCAGATTGAAGAGGGCGTCGTATTTATCGATTACCCGGCCGTTGTGCGCGTCAATGAAATAGATCCATAAATGTGCCGGGTTTTCCGTGAATATGGTGATTTGCCAGGCCAAAAGCGGCTTTTCCCCGCGCGGATAAACAACGAGTTCTGTTTCTCTGATTTCATATTTAGCAATATTTTGGCTGGCTATTTCTTTAGCCTCTCGCACACTGATTGTTGGTTCCGGATCAACATTAATATTTTCATAGGTGTCCGAGCCAAACAGAATCAGCTGACCGGTTTTGGCGCTGTAGCGCAGCTGCACCTCTGCTCCGTAAACCGAAATACCCTCGTAGGTTTGTTTAAAGGTAACGTAATACTGTTTACCGTGCCTCTGCGCGCGCTGGAGCCGCAGATCTTTGTTCTCCGCCTTCAATAAGGTATAATGATCCTCGATAAATTCCCGCGATGCCTGTTCCAGCCGCTCATTGTCCAGATTATCCAGGTTAAGGCCGGCAACTGCCATTTCACTGCCGTAAACACGGTGGGCAGTACCGGTTTGCGGATTCCAGTTGATCCGCCATTCGCTGCCGAAAGCACTGACAAAGTCGCTCCAGGCGTTAAGTTCTGTTGCCGTAATCTTATTCTGGTTTATCTGGTATGAAAGTGACTGTTCGCCGGAATTTCTAATTGTTAACGTTTGTTTTGCTGTTTCATTATTTTTCAGTGTTACTGCCGGTAATTTGCCTGGATCAATTTCAATGGCCGGCGGTGTTTTTGGGTTACTTCCCTCCGCTACTACTTTGACGTCATCAATATACCAGCCTTCGAGAAAGTTGCTGCAGTAACCTACCGTGTCAAAATAGAAGGCAATGTATATTTCCTCTCCGATATAATGATTGAGGGAAATAGATACATCTTTCCAAAGATCATAAAAAGGACTGGTAGCGTCTCTGTACCAGAGCTCGGTCCAGCTGTTTCCTCGGTCAGCAGAAATAAAAACGGCGGTTATATCATATGGTTCATTAGATTTTTCTACCTGCCGCCAGTGTTTAAAGGAGAGGGTACAGTTATTGCCCTGCACCTGCTTGAGGGAAATAGCGGGAGTGATGGCTGCTCCCCAATTGATCCAGCCGGTCTGATAATTGCCGGTAGATTCCAGCCCGTAGTAAGCGGCGGTATTCGGACTGGCCGAGCGGCGTTGTGATAAGTGCCAAAGAGGCAGACCGCCATAACCGTTATCACCAACTACTGTCCAGCCTTGGGCGCCGCTTTCCATATCGTCATAGAATATTACCGAACCGGTGGGTGGATCAGTGGGATCCGGCGGTTCTGGCGGATCAGTGGGATCCGGCGGATTGGGTGAGTCTTCATTGATTGCCTTAAAAACATTTAGTCTGCCGCCGGTTGCCAGATATTGATCCAATAAGGCGTCTTTATCAACGGAGTTGAGAATGCTTTCTTTAACCTGCAGATTAGTCCAGTCCGGATGGGCGGCCCAAACCAGAGCACAGGCCCCGGAAACATGTGGTGCGGCCATGGAAGTGCCTTGATAGGAATCGTAGTTATTATCAAGGACAGTGCTTAAAATGTTAACTCCCGGCGCCGCCAGGTCCACTGTGGTTTTTCCGTAGCAGGAAAAAGAGGCCAGGTAGTCATTTTCGTCACTGGCGGCAACGGAAATGATATTAGGCACATCATAGCTGGCCGGATAAAAAGGATTACTATCATTATTAGTACCTTCATTACCGGCAGCGGCGACAAAGATTGTTCCTGCTTGATAAGAGGCGGAGACCGCGTCTTTAATCGCCTGCGAGTTGCCGGGGCCGCCCCAGCTGTTGCTCAAAATTTTGGCGCCATTATTACTGGCGTATTGGATCGCTTCAATTGCATTAGCAAGAGAACCATAGCCTTGTTCATCGAGAAACTTTAAACACATTATTTTGGTCTGCCAGGAAATTCCCGCCACTCCCTTACCGTTATTGGCCGCGGCAGCGATGGTGCCGGAACAATGACTGCCGTGGGAATTGTCATCCAGGGGATCGTTATCATCATTATGAAAATCCCAGCCGTGAATATCATCTACATAGCCATTATTATCATCATCTATTCCATTATTGGGGATCTCATTGGAGTTGACCCAGATATTGGCGTTCAGGTCCGGGTGGTTGTAATTAACACCACTATCAATTACCGCAACAACCACACTCTCGCTGCCGGTGGTCACATCCCAGGCCTGTTCTGCCTGGATCTTTTTTAATCCCCAAAGTTGATCATACATGGGATCATTAGGGGTTTTAGTGGCCCGGACAATGTAATTTGGTTCCGCGTATTCTACCCGGGGATCCTGCTCTAATTCAGCGATTGTCTGCTCTACGTCTTGATTGCTGAGCAGTTGCAGCTGGTATACATTATTAATAGGAAAGCGGTGCAGTTTGCGGGCCTGTATTTTGTTCCGTAATTGATGACATGAATAGGCCTGGGTTTTATTAGTGCTTCCCTTAAGCTTAATTAGGATTTCTCCCGGGACATATTGTTCTTTTGCCTGTAGGTTAGCGCTGTGTAATAAGAAAAATACCCCGATTACGCAAGCAATCCTGATCGCTCCAACAATTAAATTCCTTTTCATTTTTGCCTCCTTTTGTTTATCTTCAGCTGATAGTAGTGCAGAAACTATGCCAGGTTGGCAGGCAGGTAAAATCATTAGCATAAATAATTAATGTGCAATGACATAAGCAGATAATCATTAATATGAGGCGGCACACACAGTAATAAATATTTACGGCACAATGTAAAGAAATTTAACATTTATCTCTCTGGTCAGCTACAGTTGATCTTCATTCTGGGTTGGCCTGATTTGTGCTATAATAGGGCTTGTGACACAAACAAGGAGGTAACGATGAAAAATTTCAGCAAAGTGTTTTTAGTGGTTTTTGTTTTGCTATTAGCGGGCGGTGTTTCGTTTGCCGCGGAGAAATTAACGGTAAAAGATATTATTGAATTAAAAGGATTGGGTTTTACCGATGAAGAATTAATTGTGGAAATAAAGAAGACGGGTGAGAAATATGAATTAACAGAGGCGGAAATAAAAAATCTGAAAGGTAAGAATATTAGTGATAAAGTAATTAGTGTAATGAAGGGAGAAATAGACGATAGTACCATTACTAAACCACCCACAAGCGCGCCAGCCAAACCCTATAATGTTGCCAGTACAGCTGCCCCGGCCTGTCCAACAGATACACCTCAACAAACTCCGGAACCAACCCCTGATGCTACTACGCATGCTTCACCAAAAACTGATTCACAATCAGGAGCAATGATTCCCACCAAACCGATTGTGGAACCACAGCAAAAACCCTTGCCGGAAGAAGCTTTTTCACCGCCGGCAAAAATTCCACAGGAGTTAGTAGGCTTTTGGCAGGCGGAGGTACGTGATATGTATGGCAATACGGTGGCCAGGTTTCAATTGCAGTATTGGCCCAACGGACAGTATTCCAGCTATACCGTTGCCAATACAGTTATGGGTATACAGGAAACAACTAATTCCGGCATGGTTTCAGTTGTCGGTAATATGATTTCCGGCAGTAATCAGCTTGGTCAGAATTTCTCTTATGGGTTTCAATTGCAGAGTGGCGGTAATCAACTGGTGATTAATATGCCGGAATGGGGCGGAAACGTGGTTTTTTCCCGCCAACAACAAACGGAAGGACAAAGTTAAAACATTTTTAACCACGGAGCACACGGAGATCACAGAGAAAAAGTATTAATTCTCCGTGTATCTCTGTGTACTCTGTGGTTAGATAGGGGGAGATATGAATAAAAAACTAATCTTACTTTTTATCCTTTTATTGTTTTTGTTGCCTGTGTCGGTTTTTGCTTCTGGTTATGTAGAATTGACCAATCCCTTGTTAGGCTTTGCGATTACGGTGCCCGCGGACTGGAGCATGGGTACCGGGGTTATTCGAGATACGGTTATTGGAATAAATTATCCGCTTTATCCCTCTCCCGCCTCTCCTTATATTACTTTTACGCATGCCTCCGTATCTCCCTTGGAAGCGGCCAAGTTTATGGCGCTTTACCTGCGTCCGATAGCGGTGGGGGAAACCCAGCTGCGGCCCACAGGCAATGCCAATGAATATAAATTAAGCGCTACTTTTGACGGCGGGATATTGGGTCCAGTGCTTGGACAATGGATCTTCCGGCAGCAGCAGGGAAAGACCTATGTGGTGGGGGTGCTGGTACTGGCAAAAGTGGCGGATCAATTCACTAATGAAATAGATACTGCGGTTAATTCCTGCCGCTTAATAAAACAAACGGTTATTTCCCGGTTCTTTCATGAACCCAGCATGGATGCCTTTATTTTAACCCTGCCATACGGCTGGACTTATCAGGGCAATATCCAAAGCGGCTATAATGTTCCGGCGGCCTATGTGTTCGAAGTGCAGAGCCCAGACGGTCTTAGCGGTTGTTTTTCTTCTCCACCGGTAGATGGTGTACTGCCGGCAGCAAATCTGCAGGGAATTGCCTATGGACTGGCTCTGGAAAGCCTGCGGAAAAAAGTTCCTGATCTGCAGGTGGAAAAGATTACCCCGTTAGTGCGGGCCGGCGCACAGTATACACAGTTTATGCGGTTATTGGCGCAGGTGCATAATGTTGTTGGCGAACGGGCACTGGTTGATTATTTGGGCACAAAAAATGGTGTACCGATCAGGATCCGGGTAGAAATCTGGTTCCGGATCGTTCCCGGGCTTGTACCGGGTGCTCCGGCCTACGGCCATTGTGATTTTACCGGGATCTGGGCGCCGGTAGCTGAATTTGATAAACAATCTGCCTTGGCGCAAGCGGTGCTGGCCTCCCTTTGGGAAACACCTAGCTGGCGCAAACTGGTAAAGAAAACCACTATTGATGTGGTTGATTTTCGCACCAAGGTGGGTCAGAAGGCGGCCGATCAATGGGATTCCTATATCCGCAGTGTGGATGTCTGGGAAGATCCGGCCACCGGGGATCGGCAAGAGACTCCTTATGGTCAGAAGGCAGCCAAAGACGCGCAGGGGAATTACTATAATATTCCGGAAGGCCTGGATATTCCGGCGGGGATGACACCGCTAAGAAAGATATAAAAAATCATTCTTCTGTTTGGGGCAAAATCATTGCGGTAAATGTGATCTTGGTCTCTAAAACTGAAACCTCATATTGATGTCCCGGAGTAATCTTTTCCAAAGTTATTTTCAGGGTGCAGAATTGCTGTTGGGCGCCGGGTTGGTTGCCTTTCCCTTCCCACTCATAAGACAGATGTGTCTTTACCGGTACACTTTCCTGGGCGGTCAGGTCAGTAACTTTAATTTCGCTTAAATCCATTCCTGATAAGGTATAGCCGTAAAAAATGACCGTGTCTCCAGCTAAGATCCCGCTGTCTTCGGGAACTGTTTCTGTTATATGCGGCGGCATGAGGGCATAGGCGCTGGCGGCGGCAAAACACAAAAAAAGTGTAATGAAAAAAAGATGAGGCATTTTGCTCATTTTTCACTCCCTGTTTTATTTTTCTTCAGGTAACTGATATGAAGTCAATTGCTTAATGTAACTTAAACGATATTTGCCGCCGTCGGGTGTAGACATGGTTGTTTTCATGGTTTCTTTGACCAGCCCGATGCCCTCGGCATACCATTGGGTGATACCCGAGCGCACTGTTACTCCTTCTTTTTTAATAACGGGATGAGAGATTTCGATGCGGGCGCAGTCTTCAAATGTGCCGGCTTTTACCGTGACTGTTTCAAAGCCAGTGGCCTTGCATGTTGATTTAAGCCGAGAGGTGCCGGGTTTTATTTTGGCGGTTTCACCGCCGGGGCCGGAAACATAGTCCATGCCGCCGGTGATTGACCCGTCGGGCACGCGTCCGCTGGTAGAGATCAGCCGGGCCGTTCTAGTGAGATCATTTGTCCATTTCGTGCCCTTTTCCGGCCAGGACATTTTTTCCATAACGATTAAGGCTGGATTAACTCGCACACTCATTTCTATTCTGACATTAGCGGATTGATTACCGTAATTACCTTTTGTCTGGCGGCGGACCGTGGAGTCGCCGAATGTAACGGTATCGTCGCTTTTGGTAAAAGACTGGATGGTGCTTGTTGTTTCCGAGGTGTTCATGTTAACGGTATTTCCCTTCTCATCAGCCAGCACAGCATTGACCTTATTAGTACTCGTGATGGTCAGTTCTTCACCACCGGTAACCTCCCAGACCTCACTGTTTTGCATGCTGAATTTACGAATAGTGCCGTCGTCGGTCTGCATGATCATTTTCTTTATCTGGCTGAGATCGTAACTGTATTCCAGCCGGGTGCCGTAGAGGAGCGGCAGATATCCTGCTCCTTTATCTTTTTCAGGTCTATTAAAAACAGCGGAGGGACTCTCTAGTTTTGTTTTGGGCTCAATTGCCCAGACTGTATAGTTGAAGTTCTTTTTACGGTCTTTCTTGGGGATGGTATATTTGAATTCATACTTACCCGGACCTACTTGACCGATGGTTTGCAAGGTATTTAGATTGCGGCCGCGGGAGCGCATTATCCGGTAGGTGAGCGGTGTGCCGAAATTTGCCTCTTCTGGATTCGGGCTCCAGCTGATTTTCAATGTTTTTGTGTCTGTTTGCAGAACACGTACATCTCTTACCAAGGCTGGTGCCATGTTAAAAAATATTTTCGCTTGGTCAACTAGCTGATCACCTTTACGCAACCGGAACTCGAAAAGGTGTTGGCCAATAGAAAGGGGCCGGCTGGCAAAATTCATATTCTGGGAGAAAGAGCTTAACTTACGCGCTTGTTGCACAATTTTACCGGGCAAATCTGTTTCTTCTTCGGCAAATTTTGTTTTATCAAGCAATACTTCCACCTTCATTGATTGTGTGCCGGTTAGTGTGTTGGAGAGAAAGGGGGTTAAGGATCTAATCTGGTCACTATTGCAGATAAGGGTTTTTTTCCCTCCCTCTCCTCCCTCTTTCCAGGAGCATCCCCATTTATTTTTTCCGTTCCAGTAGAAATCAATACTGTTTATGGCTACACGGCCGTCGCTGCTGACATAATGCCGTTCCAGGTCAAAAGATTCCCAGGACATTAATTGCAGTGATTGGGTTTTGCCTGCCGATGGCGGGGAGGTTATGACCAGGCAGCCTACCGGCCAGACAATGCCGCTAAAAGTTTGCTGGGCTCCGGGAACATCAGCTGTTTCGTCCCAGGCACCCTTCATCCAGTTGCCAGTGGTTACCATGTTCCAGCGGTCAAGGGGAATGCGGTAGGCGCCGAGACGGCCCTGCTGAGCTACGGTTCTGGGATCTTCACCACCGGTTCTTTTTATTAGGGCGCCGGAGGGATCATGTACATAAATATGATCAATATCATAACCGACGACAACAACGGCGTGAGCGGCATAAGGTAGACCGATCCAGATGGGATGATTCCGGTCCAGGTGATACATGAGGTAACCGTTGAGCGCCTTGGAACTCCAGAAAGATTTTGTATCTGTGCTGTAGGTAGGGTGACGGGCCTGGAGGAATTTTTGCATCTTGCCGGGACTACTGGCCGCATCATTATCTGCGACTTGAAAGTAAGCAGCCACTTCCCATATTTTGGTCATCGCACCCTCAAAGCCGTCAATCATTGACAGGGAGGCAGCCCAACACCAACCGTATTCACCCTGGGCATAATAAGGAACGGCAAGGGGGCCGGCGGTGCGACGGTCTTTTATTGCTTCTTCATAGTAGTTTCGCCAGGGGAGGAACCAGCCGGGTTCTTTCAGTGCGAATTTGGACAATTTGTCAGTGCGGAAACTGACGGATCTAAGGTCTGGGGCCAGGGTTACCTTTAACTGTTCCCAGATCATTTTTTGTTCATTAAGATGCAAAACAAGAACGTCATCAGCGGAGTTTACCCCTTTGTTGGAGGAAAGAGGAAGATTAATGGTTATCGCCTCTTGTAAAGTACCGCCACTTATATCGATATCATAAACAACTACGGGTTCACGGTCTTCCGAAGAAGGCGGTTGGAGTTTTTGCAGAGTAACCTGGGCATTATTTGACAGCGCTCTTTCCGGGAAGACAAGGATGGTGCCGTCTGGTGCTTGCACGCGGCTCTGAATATTAGCCACTACCTGCTTTTTTTCTTCGTAAACCGAATCCAGTGGTACTGCTAATTCAGCCAGATTGACATTAAGTCTCGGAGCAGTGCTGGCGGCGGTAATTTTCTTTAACCGGCTTTTTGATAGTTTAAAATTATCAAAAGCAATATGCTGGTTTTTATTGACCTGAAACCCCAGGGATCCGGAAGGGTAAGTGGAATCCTTTACACTGGCTACCTTTTTCCCGTTTATATAAAAGTCCAGCCGTTTATTCCATAGCCGCAGCTCCAGGTGATTGACTGCACCTTGTCCTTTTTTAATTACCGGATCTTTTTTCCAGGGCACAAGTTTCTTGTATTTACCCTCCTTGCTAACGCGGTAGATAACAAAGGAGCCGGTGGAACTTATCCAGAAGCAATAGCGGGCCTGTGACTTTCCCTGCTGGCGAAAAATAAAACCAAATCCATAACCTTCATTTTTGTCGAGTACGGTTTTGACGTCTACTTCGGCTACTATCTGTTCCGTGTCAAATCCGCGCCAGATCCGGTATTTTTTTTGGCCGATATTGTTAATCTGGTAGGCACCCTTTTGTTGATAGGCCCGTTTATCCTTCTTGTACCAGCCGTCTTCATCCTTGGCAAAAGTGGAGGATTTGATGGCCGCTCCTTTTTCAATCTTAGTGGAAGAGCGCGGATCGATTTTAAGTGCTTGGCATGGTGTGGCAATTGAAAATAGTATAATTGTCATAATAAGCAGGGACAAAACGGAACAAAAGGATTTCTTTTGCCAGCCAAGTAAGGTTAAAGTATTGTTCAGCATAAAATTATCACTCCTGTTTATTTTTGTTAATTTCATTTACTAGTTCTTCCATTCTTTGGACAAAGGAAGCGGCATCGTTTACGAGTCCTTTAGCCTCTTTTTCTCCTAGTTCCGGCCCGACCGCGTATTGAGTGCTTTGCCTTATCCTTTTTGCTTCAAGTAAATTTTCTATAAATGATTCCTCCAGTTTCCTTACTTTCGTAATTAGTTCAATAATGTTTTCTTCAAGAATTGCCAATTTGTGCACAAAATTATACTCCAGGGAGTAGATAGTTGCTGTATGATTTGCGGATACTAGCCCGATGGCTGATAAAGCAGCTGTTGCCGCATGATACATCGAATAATAGCACATATTTATTACCCAGTCATAGGCGATAAAGTGAGGACTTATAGTTAATTTGTTTTTTAACTCATGTTGGTCAGATATGTTAAGTAATAACCTGGATGTTTCCAAATCGTGGTAGGCCTTTTCCAGATAGCCCGGGCAAAATTGGCCGGCAACAAGATCATATTTAATTACGCCTTTTCGCTGGTAGCCAGCTAGAATCCTTTTTAGTCTTTCTTCTTTCATGTCAGACCTTCCAGGGTTAGTTCCCAGTATTTTTGAGATCCGTGTAGAGGAATGCCATCTTTTAATATTTCCCTGGAAATATTAAATTTTTTGTCGCTAACCATTCTTTGCCATATATATGGTTCAGTAATCACGGTATTTAATTCAATGGGATAGCGCATCTCCCAGGAGTTGCTTTCTTTGTGTATCGCTTTATCGTACATTTCTTTTTTCGGTACTATTATTAATAGATCTACATCACTTTTCTTTGTTTCTTTTCCCTTAGTGTATGATCCGAATAAAACTACTGCATGTACATTTGCTTCTGTGCTTTTGAGGATTCTTGCCACAAATTCTGATAATTTGTTCTTTAGGTTACCGGGAATCCTTTCCGCTTCTTCAGAAGCTATCATAGACAGATAATTAGTAAGGGTAGGGGATTTCAGATTCAGGGAACAGGATTTGGCATTGCCAATTTTGGTTATTTTTAGTAAATCCTGAGCAGTCATCTGGTGGATTATTTTATACACAAAGCTATAACTACGGTCCATTTTTTTTGACAAATCATGGATTGTAAAACTTCTTTGTAGATTCCTGAAATACAGCCTAATGATTGGGATAAAAGGGTCCATTAACGTATCTCCTTTAACTAAAAAGAATTAGGCCTATCTTTGACGAGATAATATTATCTCATTGGAGATAATCATGTCAAGTTCTTTCTGTTACTATTATGTTGGATTATTGTTTACTAAGCCGGTATTTGGCGATTTTGGCATCCAGGGTTGGACGGGAAAGGCCCAGTGTTTTGGCGGCCTTACTCTTGTTCCAGGCGGTTTGGGAAAGCACATAATTAATATGTTCTTTTTCAACCTCCATAATCGTGGTCATTTTTGGATAGGCGGTTACCGTTTCCTCTCGCTTTTCTTCCAGTTGGCCGGCTAGTTCTTTGGCGGTGATGGTAGTGGTAGTGGACAGGATAATCGCCCGTTTGATTACGCTGCGTAGTTGCCGGATGTTACCCGGCCAGGCATAGGCGAGTAAAGTATTTTTTGCCTCTTTATCGATTCCGCTGATTTTCTTTTTTAGCTGGCGGGAAAAATCCTTGATAAAATAGTCAATTAACAAAGGGATGTCTTCTTTTCTTTCTCTTAAGGGAGGCAGTAAAATCTGGAATTCATTCAGGCGGTAAAAAAGATCTTCGCGGAACCGGCCGGTCTGGGATTCAGTGACCAGATTTTTATTGGTAGCGGCAACAATCCTTACGTCCACTTTGATTTCCTTTTCTCCGCCTACCGGCGTAAAGGATTTAGTTTCCAGTGCGCGCAGGAGCTTTGCTTGGATATTTACACTCATATCGCCGATCTCATCTAGAAACAGGGTGCCGCCGGAGGCCAGTTCAAATTTTCCTTTGCGGGTAAGCACCGCGCCGGTAAAGGCGCCTTTGACGTGGCCGAAGAGTTCACTTTCCAGCAGGTTCTCCGGCAGGGCAGTGCAGTTAATGGCAATAAATGGGCCATTACGGCGCGCGCTGCTTTCGTGAATGGCCCGGACAATCAGTTCTTTGCCGCTGCCGCTTTCCCCGGTAACCAGAACCGTGGCTTCGAATTGTGATACCTTTTCCACCAACTCTAGCGCCTGTTTGAGCTGGGGGCTATTGCCGACAATTGTGCTCTGCAGCTTAACCTCGGCTTGCAGGTGGTTGTAACGCTGGGCGTTTTTAATTGCCGAGACAATCTGGGGAGCAAGCAGTTTAAGAAAATCCAGATCTTCCGGAGCAAATTCTTGTTTATCAGTGGGATTAGTAACCTCGATGGTGCCGATTACTTTTTCTTCAGAACAAAGGGGGGCAGCAATTACCGAAGTGGTTTCAAAACCGGTTTTATTTTCCAGGTCAAACTTATAACGGGAATCGTTTTTGGCGTCAGGGATAAGCAGCGCCTTTTTTTCTTTGGCCACCCAGCCGACAATCCCTTCTCCGAGCCGTAGGGAAACCTTACGCAGTTTTTCACCTCCGCCGCCAAAAATAGTTTTAAAGAAAAGGGTGTTTTCGTCTTTTCCGGTTAAGAGGATGGCGCCGGCCTCGGCATTAAGGGCCTTGGTTGTGGATTCGGTGATCTTTTGTAGGGTCTCATCCAGATCCAGCGAGGAGCTGATCAAGGCCATGGTATTGGCAAGCACAGCTAATTTCTTTTCCATATGAAAAATTATACTAAAAAACGATAAAAAATGCAACAAAAATGTAAAATATATTTACACTCATAGGCTATTAGTTTATGATTCTTGATCTAGCTATTTTCCTTTTTTATCCATTTTATCCGTTCCAGAATGAGTATTGGTGGTTCTTTGTGGACTCCCTTTTTTAGTTGCGTTGTATTCTTCAGTGCTTGCTCATATGCCGCTAAGGCCTGTTTATAATCCTCTTTGAGTTCAAAAGCCCGTCCTTTATACCAATAGCCGGAAACGGCTTTTGGCTGAGCTGTGATCAGGGTTTCTGCGGCGGCCATGGTTTTTTTCTCGTCTTTCAAAAATAGAGAAATTCTTGCTTTTCGCAGCAGCTGGTCATATTTTGTAGCTGGTTCTTCGGAAATAGTCAGAATATTTGACTTAATAGTGTATTTACCGATTTTAAGGATTGCCTGTATTTTCTTTCTGGGAGCCGGAACAGAAGCTGGTGCGATCTTATAGAAAATTTGGTAGGTGTCCTCTGCAGTGAAGGAAAGTTTCGTAGCGGGCGGTGCCTTAAATATTTCAATTCCCTTGTTTATCTTTTTAGATTGGCTCTCTTTCTTGTCTGAGACCATAAAAGAGATATTTTTTTCCCAGATATTTTTATTAACAACTATCTCTATGGGGTTTAATTCAATAGCGTCTTTATCAACAGTTCTATTAAGCAGTGACTGCCGGAGTTTCTGGCTGAATAAACGCACAATGAGAATTGAGGGTTCTGTGGAGGTTCCTGGGATACAGTTAAGGCTGATATCTAAAGGTGGGGTTTCACTTGAGGTAACTTTTTTTAGGCAACCGGTCATCTTAATGTAAAACAGCGCCAGCAAAATGAGAAGTATCAGGGCGAGCAATGTCCCTTTTTTGTTGCTTTTTATTATAGTTAAAAAAATATTACTCATATAATTCCCTAAATGTGAGATATCCTTTTATCGTGACTGAAGGGCGGCATTCACCATAGCGCGCGTCTCCAGTAACGGGATAGGCTTTGTTGTTTTCGATCCTCTGAGTGCCGGCATTGATCCCGGTACCTTTTTTACTGGTACAGTAACTGGTTCTACTGGGACCTTGTTCTTCCTCTGGATAATCGTAAATATTGTTATCCCAGCCCAGGTATTTCCATGGCGGTTCATAACGCATCACACAAGCGATATCACCTGACCATTTACCTCCGGTCAGCGCGACACTGCTGGTGCCGGCAGCGATATAGACCGATTCCGGGGCCCAATCCGCGCCATGATGTATTAAGGCTACACCGTGTCCCAGTTCATGGGCGACTGCTTGATTGAAGTTTGTCCTGAAAAACTGGTAGTCTCCATCATGATAATCCGCCGTGATATCCCAAATTCCAACGGCATTGACCATTACTTTATCAACCACATTGGGAGTGCCGATATCGGTGACCTCGCCGTTAGTTCCGTCTCCCAGATCCTCACCGCAGAGATATAATCCTTTTTGGCCGTCTTGTGAGGCCAGGGTAGCGTATCCCCGGTTGTAGTTAACAATACGGTTTTCGTCATATTCAAACTGGTCAATGAGGTGGAGTTGGAGTCCCAATTCCTGGAAATAACCGATCCCTAAACCTAACTCATCATAGATAAAAAGATCTTTGTGGCGGGGATCAGTATCCGTCCACTCATTATTAACAAAAAAGCCGCGATACTCTTCATAATTAGTGAATCCATCACCTGCTTCCCGTTTACTGCCCACCCCCTCAGGTGCTGAGTCGTTATCAGCGGTTGCCCCTTCGTTTTCTGCCTGATACTGTTTTTCCCAGTTATCGGCGATCTGGTCTTCATCCTCATCAGCGGGGATTGTTATATAGGTTTTTCCCTTTTCAGTCTTACAGGGATACCAGTGTCCGTTAATCCGGAATTCCGCTTTAAGTTTGCCCCAGGCACCGTAATCAAGCGCGCGGACAGTAACAGTGGCTTGATGTTCTTTGTTCTCCGTTTCGATAATCCAGCCGTCAGCTGTCTCTTCTGCTTCCGAAAATCCTTCCTGGTTCCGTTCAAAGATGAGGTCTCGATCCGTATCCGTTCCAGCGTTCAAGGCATAGCCCTTTTCACTGGTTACCTCAAAAAGGGTAAATCTGAATATGCCGTTAATATCTTCTTCATTTATTTTGGCGGTAAGCGGAACTGTATTTGAATTATCAGCGCCTTGCGGCCGCCACTGTTCTGGAGTTTCTTTTAAAAGACCCTGCAGCAGCTTTTCCAAAGAAATGCTATATTGGTAATTTACTCGGCAGTTGTTGTCACTTTTAACCGTGGTATATGGTTTTTGGGAAAGTCTTTCATAAAAGGATGGAACAAATTCTGCCTGTCCGGCGTTGGCAGCGGATAGATGTTCTATGGAAAAATCTTCTAGGGTCAGAATCGGATCTTCCTGGCTGTACTTGTGCCATTTAACTCCCGGGACAGAAAAAGCCTTGTCGCCTCTTAAATATAGCCCGATGGCGATATCACAGAATGAAATTCCCAGATGTTGCTCGCCGCTTCTCTCGCCATTCCATTTTCGGCCGCTTGTCTTGGCGTAACAGTCCCAGGTCTGGACAAATGAAAGTTTGTTATCTTGGCTTACAGAAAAAAGCGGAAAGAGCCTTACCGTTCCTCCCGTAGCTCTCTGATCGGTAACAATGAAGGCGGCAGAGAAACCTTCTTCCCGCATCTTTTTCCTCAGAGTACTTTTCCAGCGGTCAATTTCATTTGGATTGTAATTTATATTTGGAAGAGGAAGATCTATGGTTTTAGAAAATGCCCATGTCTTTTCGCTCTTTTTATCTTCATGTGTGGAAGGAGAATCCAATATGAACCATTCAGAAATATGGCCTTGGTATGTTGCCTGTATCTTTTGTGGATAGATATAGTAGTAGTTAGCGCTGCCCGGATTAGGTTGGCTTCCGGCTGCCAATTGTTGGGTTAGAAACAGGTCTGCGTAGACACTGAATCCTTCAAGTTTAAACGTGAGCTTTGCCTGAGAGTCTTCATTGCCTTTTATGGCCAGGTCAAATGATCCGGAACCATCTTTATAGAGTAGAATAAAATCATAATCGTGGCGCGGATCGATTGCTTTTGCCAATCCATTTCCAGAACAGAGGGCGAATAATATAAGAGCGGACAGTAGATAAAAGGATCTAAACCGCATACTGTTTACTTGCCTCCGTTCCGAAATTTAAGTAATTAATAGTTTGTGGAATCCTAACACAATAAAATCTGCGAACAAAGATCGATCTGTGTTCTAGAAATACAATTCCGCTTTTAGGGTTACCCGGCGGTCCGGGCGGTAATTATCCAGGGTGAGGCGGTCGGAGACATATTTAAATTCTTTATCGAAGAGGTTCTCACCTGCCAGGGTGAGTTTGCCGCGTTTTTTCGGGAATTCGTAACTCAGCGAGAGATCAGTAAGCCAGAATGAGGAATCAAAAGGAGCGGCCAGGACGAATTCTTCGTTTTCCTGCTGGGTATAGGTTTCCGTGATTTCCGCCGCCCAGCCGCTGGGATGAACAAACCCCAGACGAAGTCTTACCTGCTGGTCATTGCGCTTACCTAATTGATCGTCTATTTTAAGAAAGCTGTATTCACCGGCCAGGGCCAGGTAGCGGCAGAGGATGCGGTTTAGGGTGAAATTCGCGCCGGTAAATTTGTCTTTGCGGGTGAGGATGAATTCACTGCCCGCTGAATTTGCTGTTAATTGCGGCACCTTGCGTTCCCGGTAGGAACCGGAAACAGTGAAAAACGTTTTTGCGCCGATCGTCTGGTCCCAGGCCAGATCGTATTC
>CAZIXI010000020.1:0-23336 GCA_964543115.1 uncultured bacterium | reverse complement strand
CAAACAAGTAACCGCCA
Organism: uncultured bacterium; assembly: GCA_964543115.1. Classification (GTDB taxonomy): domain Bacteria; phylum Auribacterota; class CAZIXI01; order CAZIXI01; family CAZIXI01; genus CAZIXI01. Next base: position 23,319 of record CAZIXI010000020.1, on the reverse strand, counting down.
GGATGTCCAGTCCAGGGAGGCATTACCCAGGTAGGTCCTCGCGCTGGTGAGTATTTTTTGCGGAGAACCCAGATTCTTGTAAGAAACACGGATCGTTATCTTGTTGCCTTTGCGGCTGATCTTCACAGTATCCTTGGCTATCCTTTCACCCTGGTCATGAACCAGGTGCCCGTTTTTATCTATCTTAATCCGTATTTTAGGCATCTCGGCAAACGGTTTATCGTCACGATAGCCGAAAAAATAAACATAAATCTTCATATCCTTAGCCAGCAGGCGGGACAATTTCAAGCTAAGCACCAGAGTATCATTTGAAGAACGAAAACTCCGCTCCCGGATCCCGAAAAAAAGCTTCCGCTCTTCATGTGTAACCCATTCCGGCATAGAATCATCGTTAGTTTCTATTTTTGCCCCAGGAACTTTATCCTCAGCGCCCCGCGCAAGCCTTATTACCGGAAAATCTCCGAACAATTCATTTTCTCGAATAAAAGAAAGTAAAAGATCGGGCCGGGCCCTATACTGGGTCGCGTGGTCTTTAAGGGCGGCATCTTTCAGCTGCTTCTCTGCCGCAGTCAGCTCATAAACAGAACAGGATAATTCCTTCCCCATTATTTCAGGAAAACGCAGTTTATCTTCAGGATGATATCCTTTTGGTTCCGGCCAGTGCTTATAATGAACGAGATAAGGATATTGAACCGGTTGCAGCTCTTTTGCCAGATCCCATAAGGCAATAGTGGTAAACAAATAAAGCGCCCGGTGATCCATATTATAATCCGCTGGATGTGACATGAAAATAATTGTCGGCTTAAATTCAGCAATGACCGATTTAAGATCCCGCACAACATCCTCTCCCTTATAAGGAGCACCCGGACGATAGGCATCCGCATAAGGCACCTTTTTTACCCTGGTCAGCATGCTTCTCGCCGGCCCGCTCTTACCCCAATGCTTGCACCAAATTTCCAAAGTACGGTAATCCGGATACCCCAGAAAAATCAGATTATCCTTACTTACCCCCAAAACCTTATCCGCTTTTATTGCTTCACCACGGCGCACCTCACCCATTCCTCGTACTTCCGTTGGGAAAATCACCGGCCGTTTGCGGTAAAGCATAAAGGCCCACTGGTTATTATCACCGTACGTAAGGAAGGCTACGCGCACCGGGATATTCTGTTCCCTGGCTTGCTGTATCACTCCCCCGGTCCCCAGCACCTCGTCATCCGGATGAGGGGCCAAGACAAGAATCCTGTCTTTTTTATTAAAAGATAATCCAGCCGGTCCCGCAGCGCTTTCAGCTTTCAGCTGCCCGCTGACAAAACATGAGAACAGCAATAAAAGTAAAAATTTACCTAGATATTTTTTAATTATACTCATCCGCCAAGCCTCCTTTATCATAAAATTACTAGACTTCTGCAAAATAGACTAAAAAAGCTCAAATGTCATACCGCGGCTTGACCGCGGCAGTCTATAAAATTCAACTATAGCAGCCCCAAGCTCTGCTTGGGGTATCCAGAACTAATTGCATTGCAAACACTACTGGATACCGCGGTCAAGCCGCGGGATGACAATGCTGCACAAATTACCTATTTTGCAGAACTCTAATAAAATTACAATTAAACCGTATTATACAACAAAAAGCCAGATGAATAAAGGGAAACAACCCCCCCCTCTAATTTTCTGTTGACAAAATTTTTAATTTTAATAATATACATGTCCAGGATTAATTTATAAATATTTGAAAGGAGGATTTAGATGGCAAAAAAATCAACAATCTTGTTTTTTTGTGTTTGGCTGACAGTACTCTTCTGCTGCGCTTACGGCTACACTTTCAGCTTTGGTAAAAGCGCGAAATACGACAGCATAGAACTTTATGACAAGGCGGATGATCTATACAAAGAAGGGAGATATGATCAGGCCCTGAAAGGCTATGCGCAATTTCTGCAAGAACACCCTCAAAGCACACTCACCGTCGCGGCCAAGTTTTATACGGCGGAATGTTACCGCAAAAAGGGAAACACAGAAAAGGCCCTCAACTATTACGAGGGGTTGATCAACGAATACAAGAAAGGATTTTGGATTGACAACGCCAAGGAACGCATCGCCGAAATTAAAACAAACAAATGATGCCAAGCTCCGCCTGGTGCCGCTAAAAACCGCTATCTCTCTTTCGGAGTAACCCAGAAAGCAAGATCCTTACCCAGCATCAACCTTGTCTGGGCATCCAGGGCGGGAATACCGCTTAATGCTATACTGACAATCGGCAGAAACACCCATTCTAATACATGCCTGATCCTTTTGGCCAGGCTGTGCTTCCCTGCCTTTTTCGGCATTAACAACAGGCTCAAGAATACACAAAGCAGCAGGCCGGTTAAGGCCAAGCCGAAAACAATTCTTTTTATCCGGGGGTAGTTATAATACATAACCGTATGGGAAAACTCCCGCTGGGCAAAGAGCACCGGCAGCCAGCTGACGAACGTCAGCAGAAACGGCCAGGTGGCCCAAGAAACCGCCCGCTCAAATAATTTATAGCCGTATCTTATCTTGTTATAAAGAGAGATAGTGCGGCAACGCAGAAAGGCCCTCATCACCACCGGGAAATTCTCCACACCCCAGGCCCAGCGGCGTTTCTGTTTATAGACCCGCCCGCTTGTCTGCATAAAATTACGCCCTTCGGGAATATCCATGGAAAGGGTAACGTAGATCGGCACCACCCGGTAGTTGCCGTCAAAGCGGATAAATGATTTCCAGAAAATACCGGAATCTTCGGCAATCATCTCTACCGTCCAATAACCCACATCCACCAGGGCCTTGAAACTCATGCTGTGGCTGGAAAAAGTAATTAATTTATCCGAATCCGTAGCCTCAATCAACTGGAAGAAAGAAGTTCCCACATCCAGGATTCTGGCAAAACTGCTTGTCTTCCAGATATTATTATGAAAAACCGGGATGGGCTGGAAACTGGCCCGGGTACGCTCCGGGGCAACCAGATAATAAAAGGTAAGCGCGCTAAAATAATGCGGATTTACTATTGTATCGGCGTCAAAACAGGAAACAATCACGTTTTCATAAGAAATATTCTTTTTAGTGAAATATTCCGCGGCCTGCCTGGCGGCGTAAGTGGCGTTGGCGCCTTTTACCCTGGCCTCCCCCGGCAATTCTGTCGGATGCATTATTACCAGAAAATCCATAAACTTATCTTTATATTTTTTCTGCACATTCAGAATACCCTTCTTAACAGCCTTTTCCGCCCTTTCTTCCAGGGCAATAACCATCAATTTCCTCTCAGCGGGAAATTCATCCTCGAGATAGCTTAAAACACCGGATTCGATCACATCTTCCGTTTCCGTCACCGCCGGCACGAGGATCAGGTGGTAAATATCTTCCGAACTAGGGAGGCTGCCGCCCGCCCGGATCAGTTTCTTAAGATTGCTCTTGAACAAATTAAAGGAAATCCTTTTCTTAAACCCCCTGCCCTCATTTTTTAAGCGGCCCAGGTCCGGTTTGCCTTTCATCCGGTCCAAGTCCCGCAGGCGGTCCAGCCAGTTAACATTTTTCTCCGCGGAAAGGTACAGATAAGATATGACAAGGAATATATTCATATAAACCAGCCGGAACACCCAGTAGATCAAAAACGCGATCATTATCGCGGTGGCCACAAGCGGTTTGGTCACCGAAAGCACGATCATGCCGATAAGTATCACCCAGCTGGTGAAACCAGGCATTATCTCAAAAATACGTTCAAGTATTCTTTCTCCGGTTGTCAGGTTGCGGCGCGAATAATCATATTCCATAATCCCTCATCAGTTAGGTTTATCTTTCTCTTTTAACAAGTCCTTAAACGGCTGATCAATAACTTTATCTTTGGCAATGATATTTATTCTACTGAGATTTCCGCCGGGCAAATCAATATAAAAAAGGTCCCCGGTATTTTTTGAATAGTAAACAGCGGAATCCGCTGAAAATATACGCTTTATCTTGACCCCGCTACCTGCCCGCATTTCCAGAAAATATATATTATCGGCATCCTTAAACAATATATGAGAACCGTCATAAGCCCAAAAACACTGCCGGACATCTTTACCCTGTGTGTAGACCGTCTGCTTTAGGGGAATTTCATCAGTCCCAGCATTTAGGTCAAGAACATAAATCGCATTTTTACTCCAGAACAAAAGATGCTGCCTCTGCGGGGCATATTCCATACCGATGATACCGGACTCTGCCAGGAGATGAGGTTTACTGCCGGAAAGCAACCCCCCATTATCAGCCAGAAAAAATATTTGATTATCAGAAAAAAGATACACCCGGTAAGACTCTGCGGCAAAATCAACACTTCCAGGCTTACTGCCATCAATTAATACATTACCATTAATATTGTCATTAGATTTATAACTCAATAAGCTATTATCTTTTTTAATTACATATATCAACCCATTAGCCGCCCCGGCCCCTTTTATACCGGTAATATAATTCGGATAAACACTGCCGGCACTAATATCTAATCTATCAAGGTCATCCCCCTTCACGGCAAAAACCTGTAAGGGATTGTCCTTATCCCAAAAAATGTAAGCTGGTTTCTCCCTGACAAGATCCGTAATGTCCTTAACTTGATCATTTTCGCTCCCCGCATTCACGTAAAAATACTTACTGGCCGCCGGAGACCCGGCTAAGGCAATAAAATTTGCCGCTCCTTTTACGGTGAATACTTCCAGTAACTTCGCGTTTAGCTCTACAGGATCTGTAAAAACATTTACATCCTCACCCTGGCTAATATCACACACGTACACTCCTGCCAGAGTGTCACCGGAAAGAACCAAAAATTGATCGACATTTTCAAAAGGCCGCAGCCTTTCATATTTCCCCCTGCTCATTCTTTCGGGAACAAAATTGACAGGCAGAAGAACAATTTTATCGAAAACCGCCGCCTCACCCGCTTCCACCCGCACCGAATATTTCCAGGGCCGATGCTCTTTTTTTAGAACCGTAACAGGATAACTGCCGGGGAGCAGCTCTCGAATAAGCGCAGGGGTATTTTGGGTGTATCTGCTGTTATCAAGGTATATATTCGCGCCGCCGGGAACACTTGATAACGCGATCAACCCTGTTTGCACAAACTCGTCTTTCAGCGGATTAAATACATAGCCGAAGGAATAAAGGATAGCAATAGGACAGATAATAAGATAAATAAAAATAAAAAAGTAAAAAAAGAATTTTCGCAGCAAACCCATCGTTGCCCTCTCCTTAAAGAGGCATAAAACGACCCTCTTGTGCCGTAGCCATTAAACTTTGCCGGGTCCCAACGGCCGCTTTTCATCTCCGGCCAGATAGACAGTTTGAGTGGGAAAGGCAAAATCAATACCCTCGGCATTAAACCGTTCCATTATCCGCATATTCACCCATTCCGAATGAGCAACAAAATCCCAATAAAGCGAAGATTGATACCAGTAATAAACAACAATATTCAGGGAATCGGCATTTAAATCATTAAAATAAACCCTGGGCGGCAGTCCCGGTGTATTAATCGGGGCATTCGGGTGCGGTTCCGCCTGCTTTTCACCTTTTTCCGCCTGTTCTTCAGGCAGCGCGAGAATATCCTTAATTATTTCTACCGCCCGCTTGATCTTCTCCAAAGGTGTATCATAGGTGATCGTAACACTAAACTTCCGCCTGAGATACCCGGGATGGCCGATAGTCTTAATATCCGTCTTGGCCAGATCCTCATTGGGGATAGAAATAACATGCCCGCGCGCCGTCCGGATCCTGGTTGAGCGCAGGCCGATCTCTTCCACAAAACCATCATGCCCCTTGGCCTGAATGCGCTGACCGACAACAAACGGTTTATCCAAAAGCAGCATAATGCTGCCGAAAATATTCTTCAGCGTATCCTGCGCGGCCAGGGCCACGGCCAGACCGGTAACGCTGGCGCCGGCCAGCAAAGTGGCCAGTGAAAAACCCAACCGGTGCAGTCCCTGAATAAGGATCACTATTGCCGCGCCGATGCCTAAAAGGCGTACACCAACGCGAATAAGGTATTGATTGAGATTACTCCGCTTAAAACGATCGGAAATCAGAATCAGTTCCGCGACAATCCGGCTGGCCACTAAAATCAGGACAATACTGCAATAAAGAATGGTCAGGTGGGCAATAAAGGTAACCACCTGCAGGACAACACCGGTAAGAAACACCTGCTCATCAAGAAATTCGATCAGCATCAGGGTCAAGATTATCACAACGATCGGCCTGATGAGTTGCAATAAACTGCACTGCAGAGGATTTCTGCAGCGGGAAAGATGTTTAATAAACCAGCTTAAGATTATAATAATAAAAAACAGCCCGATAATGCATATACCCAGGGCTATCCACTGCCAGAGAGTCTGCTCAGCGTATTCAGTGGTCATCCAATTAGGCAGAGAACGGATCCACTGGAGCGGAATAAGCGGCCCCGGCGTTAAGAAATAGGCCTCATAGAAACCTTCCATCTCAACCCGCCGCGGAGGGTATTCTTCTGACTGGTCATAGATCAACTCCGCATTGTCCAAAGTGTCATCAGTAAATTGATAATGCCCCGCATAAGAACCGTCACTTATGCGTTCTATTTCAATCAGTGTGCCCGGAATACGATAGAACGGCGCTATCCCCTTTTCAATCATTTCGGCCATTCCTCTTTCATCCGGCACGGTTTCGATAGGCGGCAAGGGCACACGCTCCAGCGCCTCCCGCAAATAAACCGCCGCCTCCATACTGGTAGTCTCCTGAAAACGCGGCGGGACTTCACGCAGGTCGAATAACTTCATAATCTGCAATTCAATATTTTCAAGTTCTTCGATGTTCTCTGAAGTAAAACCATCTTCGCGGATAAGATCATAATAACTCTGCGTCAGAAAAAGGAAACTTTCCAGCGTGGCTCGCGGACTTTTGGTCTCGGCGGGATAAACCACGAAGGATTCGAGCATTTCTTCAGAATCCTGGGGAACAAAAGCGGCCGCACTTGACTGCTCTTCCGCTGAAACTCCGGACAAAGTCAAAAACAAAAGAAAAAAACTTAAAGCAACAATTTTAAGTTTCATACCTTTCCCCTTTTTGTATAAAATACCAGCTATATTGATTAGATTATATCAGTTAACTTCTTCTCCAGCAAGCAGAAAAATGGCTTTTGTTTGCGTACACGATAATATATAATAAACCAATGAGACACTACCTATACATGGCCATTTTTTTACTTACTCTCTGCCCGGCAGAAACTGCCCGCGCAACTGAAAACAACACAAAAGTAAGAATCGGCACGACCTTCAGCAAGGTGCAAACCACTTACCTGGATATGGACTGGCAAAAAGAATATCTGCTGGTACTGGACTGCGGATTTGACCTCCTGCGCCTCGGCGCCTACTGGAACAATATTGAAAAGATAGAGGGAGAATATGACTTTTCTGATCTTGACTGGCAGATAGAACAGGCCGAAAAAAAGAATACCCCCATTATCCTGACAGTGGGCATGAAAGCGCCGCGCTGGCCCGAGTACTTTATCCCGCAATGGCTGCTGGCAAAAACAAATTTTCACTACAGTTCGGAGGTCTCCAAAAGTCAATTGCTCAGGGAAAAGACGCTGGCATTCATAACACAAGTCATAAAGCGTTACCAAAACAATAAAATAATACATTACTGGCAGGTAGAAAACGAACCCTTCAACCATACCGGCCCGCAAAGATGGTGGATCGGTAAACAATTCCTGAACACGGAAATAGCGTTGGTTAAAAAGCTGGATAGTTCAAGCCGCCCCGTAATGGTAAACACCGCCACCTACCCCAATAAGTTCCTGGGTTTTTTCGCCGCCCTCTCCACCTACGGGGACCCGATAAAAGACGCCCTGGCCGCCGGAGATATTCTGGGTATTAACATCTACTTTGCTGTGGGCAGTAAAATGCTGGGCGCGAATATCTGCCACCGCACCACGGATAAAGAATTGAACACATATTTAGCAAGGATAGTAAGAATGGCGAATGGCGCCGGAAAGGAAATTATCGTAACAGAACTGCAGGCGGAACCCTGGGACCCGGGGAAACTGGTACATACAGATAAAGGGAAACCGTTAACCTCTTCCCCGGAAAAGATCAAAAAGAACGTCGGGCAAATCGCCTCACTGGGAATTGACACGATCCTGCTTTGGGGAGTTGAATACTGGCACTACCGCGGCAGCGTGCATGGAGAAAAAGAATGGTGGCAAAGCGTAGAAGAAATTCTAGAAAGTAACAAGAGTAAGGGAAAATGAAGATTCCGAACAATTTTATTTTAACGCAGAGTTTTTATTATAATAAATATTCTTTTCTCTGCGTCCTCTGCGCTCTCTGCGTTAAAGAAGATGACCACCATTGCTTGCACAAAAAATTAGCGCTTGCGGTGTTTGGTGCGTTTTTCGCGCTTCTTTTGTTTTTCCACTTTTTTCTCCTCGATCCCCGCCAGGCCTTTTTCCCATATTTCCTCTAACCCGTATTTATCTTCCGCCGTACTGCCCGTCGCCGGCAAAAAGGCCTTGAACCAGCCCGCCGGTTCCATGCCAACTTTGTGCTCCAGGTCAGGCAGTTTACCGAAAAGATCAACCTTAAAGCTGTTGGCCAAGAGATCCAGCGCGATAGTGGGCGGCACCAATATCTGCCTGGCTGTGCGAAAAACAAAACCTTCTGAAAACGAGATAGCCGCGGTCATTTCCACATCTTTATCAAAAGTTATCTTTCCCCTGATCTGTATCTGCGCGGGTTGGGCCTGGCAGAGTACATCATTTATGCTTATGGTCCTGTCCTTAACCTCAAAATTACCTTCCAGCAGCTTGATGGTGGGTAAATTATCCACCGGATTTTTCATTGCTTCCTCAATCCCTTCTTCTATATCATGCAATACCGGTATGTTCCAGATATTACAATTTGAAAACTTGAAATAACCTCCACCTATTGCCGTAGCGGAATCACCCCACTCACCCACACAGACAACATTGCCCGTAAAAATACCGCTAATATCTTCTATATCCTCCCGGCTGCTTACCAGGTCGGCAAAATCCATATCGTCTACCCGCAGTTCCATCCCCCATTTATCAAAATTCAGCATCGCCTGACCGGATAAATAGCCCTGATAGAACTCAATTTTTGGAATATTGCCGGTGAACAAACCGTCTTCTACTTTTAGTACAGCCTTAAAAGATGCCGGTTTCAGCTTCAGGGCGCTAAATTCCATTACATTGACGTCCACCTCTCCCTTAATAGACGATTTCTTATCAACCTCCCCCTCAATGTTTCCTCCTACGGTAACAATTCCCCGCAAGGCATCTTTCTTCAGCTTATAATAATCGCATACATCCTTCATGTTTCCGCTGGCCTCCAGCTGCGCCGTAAAATTCAAATTTTGCACATCCGGCATATCGGCGGAAATCTTTATGTATGAGCCCCCGTGTCCGGCCTCCCATTCCAGCTTCGCCTCATTTTCCGACAACATAATTAACTTAATCTCATTATGTATATGGCCGATATCACCATAAAGTTTCAGTTGTTTGGGCTCGCTAAAATCGCATCTTCCCTTCAGATCAACATCTTGTTCAACAAGGTGCCCGGTTAATTCTAACACATCAATTCCCGTTTCCGTAATAACCGCCAGGCATTGTCCCTTCTCCAGAAAAACATATTTACCGGTAAGCGAGGTTATATCATCCATATCTACTTCCATCTTTGCTGTACTACTCCTGGGCTGATCCTCAAGGTAGCGCAATGCCTGTTTAATCCGCACGTCCCCTCGTATACTCAGATCGCCATAACTTAAGACTCCATTACTAACGGCGTAACCACCTTGCACGTCTAGTTCCCGGCTTTCATAAACAAAATCCAATTTTGCCGTGACCTTGTCCGCCTTTAAATGCCAGGGCTGAAGAATCTCATCCAGATAATAGTCCCAGTATTCAACCAGATAAATAGTCTGCGCCTCAACCCTGCCCTTACACATGTGCCCATCCTGATCATAATCCAGCACCAGGTCCAGACCTTCGCTTTTCCTGTCCTTCGCTCCCCCGGAAAGTTCCAGCCTGAACAATCCTTTTCGCGGACTGGTCACCGCTATTTCCACATTTCGATATCGTCTCTCTAATGTATTATCTTTCTCACAAAGGTCAATATAATCAATAAAGCATCTTTCGATTGTTATTTCATGCAAATAAAAATCAAATTGCCCTTCTGTCTCTATTAACTCCCGCACAACTTCCAGCTCCAGCAAAGGGTGGAAATTCCAGTTACCTTCGGCATCACGGCCGACATTCAGATCCACATCCAGCATTTCAAACCTGAGCACCTCGATGCGTTTCCGCAGAAGCGGCAGCAGGGCAATATCAATATCCACCGTCTTCGCCTTGAATATATAACCATCCCGCAATACCACAGGCCCGGAAACCGCCAGATCCTTAAACATAAAACCACTGACCGGACTGAAATACACATCCCCGATAGAGAGACTGACCGGATCCGCCATCTCTTTTTTTACAAACTCCATTATCTTTGGCAAAACCACCTTGGGAATCAACCAGAAATTAACTGCCGCCCAAATTAAGGATACAACGACTGCCAGACATAAAGGAACCCAGACAATAAATATTTTCGCCTTCTTCTTCATAAACACTCTGCCTTTATAATAATTTAAATACCTCTACAATATATATTTATTATAACAAAAACGGTAACTTTTTAAACGATTTTTAACTATATTTCAGTTGATTCAACCCTGTTTTCGCCATATAATAGGCTCAAACCTCCGGGAGGAACCTATTATGTCAAAAGAACTGGTAATGATCATGGCCGGCGGCAAAGGGGACCGGCTCTATCCACTGAGCAAGGACCGGGCCAAACCTGCCGTGCCCTTTGGCGGCCGCTACCGGGTAATCGACTTTGCCTTAAGTAATTTTACCAATTCCGGATTCTATCATATAAAGGTCTTAACACAGTTTAAATCGGATTCGCTTAACCGCCATATTTCCACCGGCTGGAAGCTGGCCACGCAACTGGATCACTATGTGGATATCGTTCCTCCGCAGATGCGGGTAAATACTAACTGGTACCTGGGCACGGCGGACGCGATCTATCAGAATATAAACCTCATCCTGGATGAAAACCCCGATTATGTTTTTGTGTTCGGCGGGGACCACGTTTATAAAATGGATATCCGCCAGATGCTGGAGTTCCACATCCAGAAAGATGCCGATGTCACAGTTTCAGCGGTACCAATACCGTTAGCGGAAGCCACACAAATGGGAGTTATTGAAATTGACCCGGAAAGGCAGATAAAGAGCTTCCTGGAAAAGCCGGAAAATCCCCAGCCAATGCCGGGATCCAAAACAATGGCCCTGGCTTCCATGGGGAACTATATCTTCAAACGGGATGTACTGCTGAAAATGCTTTTTCAGGATCATGAAAATGAATCCTCCGCGCATGATTTCGGTAAAAACATTCTCCCGCAGATGCTCGGCAAGTTTAACGTCTGCGCCTATGATTTCTCCACCAACACCTGGCCCGGCAGAGAAGATAAGGAAACAGGCTACTGGTGCGACATCGGCACCATTGACGCCTACTGGGAAGCAAATATGGATCTCTGCAGCGTTACTCCCCGGCTCAATCTGTACAACCCTGACTGGCCGATCAGAACCACCCTGCACCATTATCCACCGGTAAAATTCGTGTTCGCTAACGAAAAGGATCGCCGGGTTGGCCAGGCTACCGACAGCCTTGTTTCCGAGGGCTGCATTATCAGCGGCGGACATGTGCATAAATGCGTACTTTCCCCGGGAGTGCGAATCAACAGTTACGCGGATGTCGCGGAATCAATCATGATGGAAGGAGTGGACATCGGCAGGCACTGCAAAATCAAAAAAGCGATTATTGATAAGGATATTCATATTCCGCCAAAAACCATAATCGGTTACGATCTAGAAGAGGACAGAAAAAATTATCATGTGACAAAATCCGGCATTGTCGTTATCCCCAAGAAAGAGAAGACATATTAAAATGAAAAAAAAACTCTTTCTCTTTTCCATATTGATATTTATCCTGATTGTTCTCAGCATAATTCTCTATCTACGGTTCGCAAAAGAATCAGACAGCCCTCAACCCACCAGCAATATTCTTTCAGCCACCGCCGCTGGAATAAGCGGCAAAGTTGTTTATGAATATGCCGGCGGAATCTATTTGTCGGAGTTGGATAAAAAAGATCCACGCTGTCTTACCCCCACAGGCAGCTATCCCCGCTGGTCTCCAGACGGTCACTTCGTGGCCTTCCGTCGCGGAAACCAGATAATGCGCATTTCTGTTGACGGAAAGGAAGAGGAATTACTGGCGGAAGGCAAAAATGCCGGAGCGGTAAACTACCACCCTAATGGGCGGGAGGTTTTGTTTATTGACGGCAATGAAGTAAAGGCAATCTCACTGGCTGACCGAAGTGTGCGCACCCTGGCCAGTGGTTACCGTTTCGCGGAAATCGATATCTCCCCTGATGGTAAACGGCTGGTTTCTACCGTACTAAGACCCATCAGGATACTGGCCCTTGATCTGGAAACAGGAGACAAACGCACACTTGTACGCGGCTGTTCGGCCAGCCTTTCGCCTAACGGAGAGCTTGTAACCAGCCTTAACGGCAGCCACACTGAACTCAGCCTGCGTTCCTGGCACACGGGAGAAATTAGCGCAGTTATCGATTCCCCGGCAGGACAGCGGTTTGACAACCAGTTCTGGTCAAATCATCCCGACTGGATCGCCAGCCAGAAAGAACTGGCGAAAAAAACACCTGGCTACATCTATATCCACCAGGTATCCACAAATCAGCCGTTTCAGATAACCTTTGAAGCAGGCGCCGACCGGCCGGATTTATTTGTCAGGAATCCGAAACAATAACCGGCCAATAACAACAAAAACGCAATGAAGCGAAAAATCTACTTTATATTATCATTATTGACCACTACCGGAATAATGGCGTATCTCTTCAGCACAGTCTCATTAACGGATGTCCTCTCCACGCTTGGGCAAATGACCCTGATCCCTTTTCTCATCTTTGTCGCGCTTTCGTTCACGCAAACGTTCTTCCGTTCCTGGCGCTACCTGATACTCTTAAAAGCAAACGAGATCAAGGTACCAGGCACAACAATGTTTCTGGTTACGATTGTCAGAAACTTTTTCTCTGATCTCTTGCCCGCCCGGATCGGCACACTTTCCTATGTCTACATACTTACCAGCCGCCTGGGAATCACCCTGGATAAGGCGCTCCCCAGCTTTACCGTTGCCTTTATCTTTGACCTAATCGCAATTGTTCCCCTTTTGCTGATCGCCACCTTCAGCGTCAACCGGCAGATCCTGGGGCAACTCCAACTCCTGCTCCCCTTATCCCTAGCGCTGCTTATTATTCTATTGATCATCCTCCATTTTCTTCCGAACCTGTTCAGGCTGGCGGCCAGGACAATAAAGAAAATTTCTTTTCTGGTTAAATTTTCGGATAAATTAGAAAAGACATCCCAGGAAATTGCGGTGATAAAAAACAGCGGAGTATACTTAAAGACATTTATTCTTTCACTGCTTGTGCGGATATGTAAATATGGCGGCTACTATTTCTTACTATTGTCACTATTAACCAGGCAGGGCTACGGACTCAGGGAGATCGGCCTCGGACGGTTTTTCCTGGGAATTTGCGGCGCGGAATTCAGCGCCAGCCTGCCAATAAGCGGCATCGCCGGTTTTGGTGCCTATGAAGGAACCTGGGCATTTTTGTTCAGTTTACTTGGCTTTCCCCAAAAACTAGCAATAATTACCGGAATCAGCCACCACCTGATTACCCAGGTATACGGCTACGCCCTGGGGGCCATCTGTCTACTGCTGTTACTGCTGCCCGTTTTTAAGGCACGGAATTACTCCTTAGACTCGGCCTGAATCTTTTCTTCAATAGCCGAAATCACTTTTTCCGCTTGTTCAAGCAATTTTCCCGGTAACAGTTTCAGGAGTTCCGCCTCTTTCTTTAGGGAATTGAAGGTACTGAGCAGCCGCTTAACGGAAACCAGCCGGCGCCTCTGCCTTTCTTCTTCCGGATCAACGGATTTTGCCGCCCAGAGCATACTGCGGAACTGTTTGCCCACCTCCCGCGGCTCACTGGCCTTGTCAAAGACATCTTCCCGCAGACGCTGGTAATCATTATCTTTGAGCTCCTTATTGGCCTTCGCCTTTCTCAGCACATTAACCGCTTCGTAATGCGGCAAAGTCCGGGGATTACCTGAGGCCAAATTATTTCTTTCCAGAAACTGCGGCTCCTCCCTGGTAAGAAAATAATACGAACTAAGGAGCTTAAACGCCGTCTGTTTTTTTATCCCTATCTCTTTTGTGTAGTACCCTTCCAGGGTGGTGTACCCCCACTCCTTAAACAGCCTGTCCTTTTTAATTTTATACAAATACTTTGCCAGCTCAACCCAGTTGGACTTAAAGCGCCTGGCCGCGTCCAACACCTGCTGACGAAACGGAGCTTCATCCATACCGCCGCTATTCACTTCTATAATATCAAGATCATCTGTTTTCAAAATCCGCCTCCTTATTTAGTTATGAATTGAGCCTTCTGCAAAACGCAAAAAATGTCATTCCGCGGCTTGACCGCGGAATCCAGAACTACTTGTCAATCAATACTTTCTGGATCCCGCGGTCAAGCCGCGGGATGACAAAAAAGGTATTTTGCAGAATTCTTAGTTATGAATTTTGTACTGTAACTAAAACAGCCAGGAAAGCAAAGAAAAACTTTACAATTTTATTCAGGCATTCTTAATCATCACCAAGAGCATTTTGAATCTTTTAACCGCCTGCAGGGCGTGCGGTTTATTGGCGGGCATAACAACCAGTTGTCCCGCATTAACCGTATGCGGAGTTCCGGCAATGGTGATTTCCGCTTCACCATCCAACACATTAACCAGGGCGTCAAAAGGAGCGGTGTGCTCACTCAGGCCCTGCCCCTGGTCAAAGGCAAACAGCGATACCGTTCCTGTCTGCTTTTTGATGATTTCCTTACTGACTACCGCGCCGTCCTGATAACTCACCATTTCTGTTAATGTACCAATATCCATCTTGGTTCCTCCTTTATTTCGCGCAAACGCACTGATTGTAACATCTTCAGTATTGTTGTCGCGAATGTTTTTTTCATCTAATGTACTGATTATAGACACGTGTCTAAAAAATAGCCACTTCTTACAATCTTACACCATTGATACACAATATGTTAGCTATTGGCACGGATTTTGCTCTAACAATAACTGTATGAAGACATATAGTATGGTTGTGAGAAAAATATTAATATTATTATTTCTGTCGGTAACTACTTTATATCTCATTTATCCAGACACAGCCAGGGCAATTCCCAGCAACGAGAATACCGCGGATATCCTTATACCAGAGACTTATGGCATTACCTACCAGCCTCCGGCAGTGCCCACAAGCCACAGTAACAAGCAGGTGGTTTTAATAAAAGATGCCCATTGCATCTATGAGGCGCAGGAGAATATCAAACACATACTAGAGATCCTGGTCAGTGAATCCAATTTCGAGCTGATCTGCGTTGAAGGGGCCAGCGGCCTGGTGGATACCTCCCTGTTCCAGAGCTTCCCGGACAAAAGCGCCCTAAAAAAGGCCTGCGATAAGTTTGTTAAACAGGGCTATTTAACTGCCAGTGAAGCATTTTCCGTCTGCCAGGGAAGAGAATTGGGCTTTACTTTATGGGGAGTTGAGGATGAAGAGCTGTATTTTGAGGATTTAAGGTTGTTCCGGGAAACAATGTCGCACTCTAAAAAAACAGAAAAATTCATCACAGTCTCTCTAGAAACAGCACGGCTGTTAAAGGACAATATTTACAATCCGGAGTTAAAGAAATTTGACCGTCTACGGGAAAAATTTCAGGAAGATCAACTGGATCTTTCCGCTTGGATCACCTACCTGGCAGGACAACCGGGGATTCCGGAGGGCCATGAAAACATGGACCTGGTGCTGGCAGCGATCCAACAGGAAAAAGAAATAGACTTTAAAAAGGTGGAAAGAGAACGTCAGGAAGTGATTTCCCAATTGCAGAAAATCCTGCCCAAAGAAGACTTAACCAAACTTGTAAAAAACAGCCTGCTTTTTAAATCCGGCAAACTTGGTCAACTAAGTTATTATCAATACCTCAACGGGCTGCTTGCTACCTATATCCAACAAGGACAAATAAAGGATCCGGTTAACCTGCAAAAATACAATGCCCTGCTGGAACTACAAGGCAGCATAGACCAGGAACAACTCTTTCAAGAACTGGCAGAAGCGGAAGATTCATTAGCAGAAAATCTACTTAGCAATAAACTGGAAAAAGATCTTTATACCGCCGTTCACCAGCTGCACATCCTGAAGAAACTCTTCCAGTTAAAACTCAACAGAGAGCAATATGAATATTATTGCGCAAACAAAGCCGATTTCTCTCTGCAACAGTTAGCCGGCTTTCTTACCGGGCAAGCGGCAGCCAGAGGAATAGCGGCAGCACCGCTTTTAAAGGATGAAAAATTCACCAATGACTTACAGGACTGCCTGGAACCGGCCGATGAATGCTACCAGCTGATAATGGAAAGAGATAAAGTACTAACAGATAACTTAATTGATAAGATGGAAGAAGAACAGAAGGCGAAAGCCGTAATAATCGCCGGGGGTTTTCATGCTGAGGGCATTAAAACAGAACTGTTGTCCCGGGACATTAACTGCCTGGAAGTAACACCGGTGATCAGCAAAATGCCGCCAAACAATCCCTATTTAAACATTATTACCAATAAGGATCTTAATACCTTATTATCCCAGGGAATTGCCATCCCCCTGCTCTTTTTCCGTGCGGCCAAGGGCGATACCGCCGGAGTGCAAAAATTCGCTAAACTGGTTTTAGCGGAAAGCGGCAAAACCATCCGGCAGCTTATTAACGAAGCAGATGCCGCAGACCAGGAAATACTACGACAATTCGCAACAGCATTAGGCTTACGGGCAGACGACCAGGCAGAAAGAATAAGAGAAAGACTAACTCCAGAAGCTGTACTTGATTTCATCCGCTCGAATCAGGAAATCGGCACTAACACCGACCTGGGGGAATTTGCACTTTTACTGCTTGAGCTGGCTGATAAGGCCCAGGCAGCGCCGGCAGAAGTAATCAGCCAGAGACAAAAACAGGCAAAAAGCATAATTCAGCGCACCGGCGCAAACAGCCGACTGGCCAATTACGACGATCCGGTTTTTCAGCAAGCCAGGGAAATGGTGCTTGACGATATCACTCATCCAGACGGGCGCTATGAAGTTATTACCTATCATAATGAACGCCATTTTAACGAGCTGTTCGAATTCCTCGACCTGCTGCTGAAAGGTAACGGCCTTACTTTTAATAATCCGGAAGCCGGGACAAAACTGGCCCGGCTGGCCATCCTGATGCACGATCTGGGTTACTTCCATTCCGAGGCAGATGCCTACGCCGCCGGCCACGAACAGAGGAGCATTGATAAAGTCCGGCAATTCGGCAAACAGCTCGGCCTATCGGAACTGGAGATTGAAGCCATCTGCTATATGGTTGAAAAAACCATCCTCAAACTAACAATCTTCTCTCCAATCGACGAAGAAGTAGCTAACGATAACGAGGCTTACACGCTCCTGCAAAGAATGAACGAAGGAGATCAATTATCAGAGGCTGAACAAACTACCCTGGATGAATATCTGGCAAAAAATTTCCCTTCTGCCAATAAAAACAACACTGAACAAAGAATCCTGGTTATGGACGCGATTAAGGGCGGCAAAGCCGTGGCCCTCGCCGATATCTTCGGCCAGAGTGATACCTACCCATTCCTGGTAGCCCTGCTCCAGCCGGAGTTTGCCCATGATAACAGCCCGGCAACCGCACCTACTCGGCTGGAACAGGTATCGAGTTCCGCCGGCTTTATGGCATTCTCCTGGAACACCCGGCTGAAATTCTTTCTGGAAGGCTTTATTGAAATTCCGCAAAACCTCCAGGAGATGCGCAGCGGCAACAGTGACAAAATGAAAATAATGGCCGCTTGGATAGCCAGTCTCAGAAATCCTGAATCAACCCTGGCAAATGCCCAAACCAGTGAAGCAGCACTAAGAGAATTTGTCCTCGAAGGGCGCAAAGAGGGCCTTTTTGACAGACAAACGGCATTGTTTCTACACGCTGAAATAGATGAATTCGTGGCTGAGCGTCAAATCGCCGGCGCCCTGCAGGCCGTTCCGGCCGCGGCAGAGGAAATAACAATCACCGCCACAGCGGAACAACAGGCAGTACTGGACAAACTACAGGCTTCTCTCGCCAATATATCCGACAGAAATCAAAGAAGCTTAATAGCGGCATTCCTAGAATTTGCCAAAGAAAATCCCTGGATCATCGGTGAAGAAGTTGACGTGGAAGCGGAAACCGAACTAATCAGAGAAGGTTTTGTGGCGCAGGTAAACCTGACGGATCAAAGTTATGATTCCGGTCATGTTTATATCCTGCTGGAAGGAGAATTGGAAGTTTCCAGAACCACTGAAGACGGCACCTCTGTCCCGATAGCAAGAATATCCGAAACGGGGCTTTTCGGTGAAATGGCCGCCCTTGCCGGAGAACGTACCGCCAGCGTTAAAGCAGCTTCAAACGCCAAAGTAATCAGGATTTCCGCCGATTTATTCAGAGAAATCTTCCGTAACCGGCTCTTCATCGCCGCCTATACAAGAACAGTAAGAAGCAGAAAAGCAGAACTGGAAGAGGCCACCGGCACACCCCTTTATGGAGAAGCCTTCGGCACAGATACTTTTCTTCCGGGAACAGCGGCAACTTCCGCTGCCCCTTTCGCCCAAATAGGTAAAGAGGCGGAAGGAAAAGTAAAGACAAGGGCAGACGGGGCCAAGTATCTGGAAGTGGCCGACGCGGAAAGCGGAACAAAACTGGGAGAACTGGAATTAAACGCAAGCAACCGGGCAGAGATAATTAAATCGCTTCAAACACTGGCAGAAACAACGGCAAATCCGATTATACAGGCAGTACTCAAAGCATTTTTAACCACACTGGCCGATTCCCAAATTGATTTCTATACCTTTAGCGAACTGATAAGAGACTTCTTCGGCCAGGCAGCAAACGAAAATAATTTAATTGCCCTCAATGAGGGCCTGAGCACAAATCCAGTAGCGCTGTTTCATGAACTGGGGGAATACTTCAGAAAATCCGGTCAACTGCAGCTTGCCCTAGAGGGAACCAACTTAAAAGTCACTATCGCCGGCACTTCCCAGTCAGTGCCGCTATCAGCAGAGGCGCTGGCCATCGCCCAGAAAGATTCCGCTAATCCCCACTACCTCTTACGCGCCCTGCAAAGACAGCTGTTCGGAGAGCAGGATAGAAACCTCACCTCGATAATTAAGGCCCAACAACTGCTGCGCGATATTGAAGCATTGCAAACACTTGGTCAAACTCAAAGCGAGCAACTGGCCGAACAAATATCATTTATTATCGACAGGCTGGCCGCCGGCGAAGCGGTGTCCGCGGCGGACCTGGAAACACTAAAGATCAACCTGGACGCGCTCCTGGACAGCAGTCTGGAACAGAATATTGATCTACAAATACAAATTGGCAGGTTTCTTAGCAGTATCGCGCCGGCGGTGTCCACACACACCGTTGCGGTAATAGCAGCGGCGGTTAACGAGGCCCTGACCGGCGCCGCGGAAGCGGCCAGTCTGCCGGCTTTTGTCGCCGCCCTGCAGGAACAGGGGATTTCTACAGATACCGCCCGCGGGCTTTATCTGATGGAAGGATATTATGTCAATGAATCCGGTGAGCTGGTCAAAGCAGCAGTATTCAGCCTGGCGCTGGAGGGGATCAGGAATATGCTGGGTGCGGAGGAAAACTCTCAAGTGGATACTCTTTTAAAACAACTGGACCAATATAAATTAAGGCAGGCCCAGCTGCGTGACAAATTAAATACCGAAGAGGCGGAGGCGGTCAGTGACGCGGCTACGGTAGAAGCGGCGCTTACCGGCTACTTAAGAGAAAGAAATAAATCCCTGGCCCCACAGATAATGGAGATACTGGCCCGGTACCTGGCAGCGGAAAATGATATTCTGGAGCTGTTCGAAGAAGAGTCAACGAAACGGCAGGTAAAACGGGAACTGGAAAAACTTATCCGGCGCTGGGACCTGAGGGGAGAACAGGAATATAAAACCGAAGCCACCAATCAAGGACCGGCAATCCAAAAAGCCTTGGCTGCAATGCCGGCTTCCGAAGCACCCTATGTACTCGCCGCAGAACAGGGCGCGGCCCTGGGCGGGGAAGTAAGCGGAAAGATCGATACATTAGACGGCCTGCAACAAATAAGCAATTCCACGGAAATCGCAGAATTACTCAGTTTCCTGGGTAGAAACCGGCTTATCCTGCGGGCGGACGCAGAAAGACGACTAAGGGCCTTAACCGGTTATAAACAATTGGAAACAACCCTAGACGAAAAATTAGGGGAAGAAGCCACGCAATGGAATACAGAAAATATCCTGGCGGTGGACAGCGCCTATATTGTAGGAGAATCCCCGCAGCCTGGGGCAAACCAGGGAGAACACGAAATCCAAAACAGCGGTGAAGGGGCATTATGGCTGATGAAAAGGGCGGGCAAAAACCTGCGGTTAGTGTACACCAATCCCGCCCAGATAGAGGCAACCAAGGCCCGCTTGGCGGAACAGGGAATTATCGTTGCAAATGAGCAGTTCGTTCATGTAAGCGAATATGACACAAAAATCGGAGATGTTTCCACGGTAAGCATGTTAAGCAACAACACCATGCAGGCAGCGGACCGGACAGACATCCCAGCCAGCCATAAGGTAATCAGGGGTATGGAATCCGGAGAAGATGACCTGGTATTGATGAGCCGGATGGCGGCAATTATGGGTAGAAGCGGACTGGACGCGGCATCAGCCCAGACAAACTTCAGCAGGCTTTTTAAAACTTACTATGGCCAAACCAAAACCAGCGCAGAAATAGAGCAAACCGTTGCCGAAATAGTCTCTTCGATAAAAACCGGCATAGCCATCATCATCCAGCTCCCGCCG
Organism: uncultured bacterium; assembly: GCA_964543115.1. Lineage (GTDB taxonomy): Bacteria > Auribacterota > CAZIXI01 > CAZIXI01 > CAZIXI01 > CAZIXI01. The sequence continues at coordinate 2,221 of CAZIXI010000020.1, read as the reverse complement.
ATGGCGCCGTTTGTCCGGGCCTACTATGATACCCTCAAACAGGCCACCGAACTAACCGCCAGCGCCGCTTAAGTCTTGCCGTCATAGCCGCAGAATTGAACAATATTTCATTAATAATGAAATATCTCCGCAAAAATAAGGTCATTTCTCTAATTTAATTGTTAGTAGTATAAACATTCCATTAAACCTCCCTGTGTTAGTTCTTGCATATAAAGATCTTATAAAACTTCAGCTTATTTACACATTTGGCATGTTTCTTGCATTTTTATATGGCTCACAAAATACAGCAAAACAGGAAATTATGAAAAATTACCTAAGAAAAAATAAAAATAGACATTGGCTGAGCTTACTAAATCTAAGCCTGATTATCACTGTTTTCTGTTGCACTACAGCCATCGCCGTTGAAACAGGAAATAACTCTTATTTAGCGCCCCAAACCATTCAGCAGACACCGGCGGCAACAGTTGAAGAGTCCGGCTACGCGAATTTAACTGCTAACGACAGGGCAATTGTGGATCCAGCCGCCAGAAACGCGATCAACTACCTCGGTGAATGCGGTTTAGCCAATGCTCCGGATATTTGTAATATTTTAGCAATGGCCTATCTTGGCGAGACCACCCAGCACCAAGCTGCCCGCCGGTTAATAGAAATAGGCGCGGGCCGGATGGATGCCGGTTACGCCTATGCCTGTGTCCGGCAGATTTCCGGACCGGTGGCCATGGCCGGTTCCAGAAGAAAACGTAAGAAAAAAAGGAAAAAAGGAGGACAATCCGCTCCAGCAGATCAGACACCTGCAGTTAACACCAAACAGATCATTAATCTCCTGCTGAATAAGGCATTAAACGACATTTTAATCCCGCACACTGATCTGGAAAAGCGCGCTGCTGAGATTTTTGCCCCTGACAACAGGCGGAGATTTGCTGACCTCTGCGAAAGGCTTAGGGATCATGGAGCTGAGAGACTTGGCTTTGACGAACCGGTGGTAAACCAATTAATCGATCTTGTCGAACAATTACGCGTTCCCGGTAAAGACTCCAGAAAACTCCTTCAGCGCCGGACGGGATTCAAAAACCGGGCGTTAGCGCTGCTGGCACTTGATCACGCCCTGGATCCTGATCTGTTCCACCCGCTGGAACCGAAAAGCTATTATCTCGCCAATGAGGGTCGCCTGATCCCCCTGTTCTGGGTTCATGGAGACGCCAAGAATGAGCAACATAAAAAAGAGCAAATAGAGGAGCACACGGAAATGATCCGTGAAGAAATCCGCCGCCGCGGACTAACAAAAGTCTGGGTACATGAAGAACACACTATTGCATTCAGCACTCATCATCATTTACTACCCAGCATCGCCCAATGGCAGAAAGCAGTGGACTTCTTGCTGCGAGACAGGCGACAAAAGGAAAAAATATTTACCGAATCGTTTTTCAACAGAAACCGCGGAAATGATACCTGCGATGTCCTTAGGGAAATCGCTCACGCCCTAGCAGAAGGATTTATCCCAAAATCATTAACACGAGAAGAAATGACAACAGTACTGGCAACAGATAAAATCGGCGGAGTTGATGCCCCAGCCTGGGTAATAAATCATTTTAAAAATTATCTTTCGATCCCGGAGCTAGCCGGTATCGCCTGGGAAACAGCGTCCTGGAGCGAGCTGGATTATCTCAACATCTTTCTCTTCGACTATCTAAAACGCACACGATTTAAGCAGGCACACCGCTCTTCGTTTCCCAGCGCCTTGGACCTGGAAAGGTAGCTTGAGTTGCTGAAAAATGCCATCTTTATAAAACGGCGGGATGATCACACCCTGGATCTACTCGCGGAGTTAGCAGAAAAACATCCGGCGGCGGCAATAATCATGCTTCGCGGCAGCGCGCACTGGAGACTGGGCACCTGGCTGCAATCATCTTTCCAGGATGCACCGCCAACCGGCAGAGAGATATGGGATTGGACAATTGCCAGAGCAATTCGTTCACTTGAGCGCGGCCGTCAACAGCTCCAGCAATTGAGTGAGCGGGATTTCGCGATCGAACAGTTAATCGATCAAATAGCGCCTTTATATTGGCAGCATTCGGACGTTTCATTACCCGTAGCGGAAAGCTGGCTGGCCGGCACCCTGAGAGAAGTAGAAACACGGGTACTTATCGAAGCCTTTGAAAAAGGAGCCAGAAAAGTCCATGACCAAAACCTAACCACACTGCAAACACTTTACGAACGGGGG
>CAZIXI010000019.1:0-23632 GCA_964543115.1 uncultured bacterium | reverse complement strand
CCAATATTGCTACCTCAGTAATCCTGCCTATTTCTGATTTGGATTATTATGATGAAAAGAGGATAGAACAATAAAACTGATAAGCACATTAAAAAAAGTTGCCAGCTAAGACAGCTGACAGGAGACTAAATCTTGCCGATAAGCTCTTTTACCTTTTCCTCAATCAAATCTCTGATTTGCCGGAATTTCTCTACCGGCATATTCTTGGGATCAGGAATACCCCAATCTTCCTTATAGCGGGCGGGAAAATAAGGACAGGTTTCACCGCAGCCCATGGTAATCACATACTCGTAGTCCTCCTGCGGAATCAAGCCGAATGGCTTGGATTGGTGCTTACTCAAATCATAGCCTTTTTCCCGCATCAGCCCGATGGCCTTTTCATTTACCCGGCCGCTGGGCCGGCTGCCCGCGCTATAGGCAGTGATTTTTCCGCTACCGTGCATCTTGGCAAAGGCCTCCGCCATCTGGCTGCGGCAGGAATTTTCTATACAAATAAATAGCAATTTTTTCATTATAATTTTATTATAAATTATACATGTTTCTAAAACTAACGCGCAAGTACAAATATTAATGCTTTCACGTACAGAATAAATAATATATAATATTTTTCTAAACTGGTTATCTGGTTATCTTTTACAATAAATATGTCTTGCTAACGCGCTGCTATGGAAACTATTAACAATATACTCGAAAAAAAATATCCCAGGTTTTCTATCTTTTTAAAAGTCCTCTTGGATTTGGCCTTACTTTACCTGTTTCTGACCAGTATCGGTTTAATGGGCCATTCCTTTAAGGGTTTTGGCAAGGGATTTGCCGAAAACCTGATCCAGACCACCTCCAATCCGCTTGTGGGCTTATTTGTCGGTATTTTTACTACATCCATTATCCAGAGCTCTTCTGTAACCACTTCCATGGTAGTGGCTTTTGTTGCTTCCGGCGTACTCACCATCGGTAACGCTGTCCCCATAGTTATGGGCGCTAATATCGGCACCACGGTTACCAGCATCATTGTGGCCATGGGACATATTACCAGAAAAGAGGAATTCCGCCGGGCCCTGGGAGGCGCCACACTAAACGATTTCTTTAAGATTATCGTCGTCTCTATTCTTTTACCCTTGGACCTTTGTACCGGAGTGTTACGAAAAACGGCAGCTATTATGGCAAATGCCTTCTGTAATCTTGGCGGCTTTAAAGTTACCAGCCCGGTAAAAATGATTACTAAACCGCTTATCCAGCTGGTGGATAACCTGCTAAAAAACACTTTTTCGCTACCGCCAAAACTTGCCAGCGGTTTAATGTTAATTATTGCTGTAGTTGTGCTTTTCTGCTCTCTCTATTATATGGTTAAAATCATGAAATCATTGATGCTGGGAAGGGCAAACCAGGTATTGGACAGGGCAATCGCCGGCCGAACCCTGATTGCCATGTTTACCGGCATGGTCTTTACCGCCACTATCCAGAGCAGTTCTGTCACAACATCTCTTTTAGTGCCTCTGGTTGCTGCCGGGATATTATCCGTAGAAAATGCCTTCCCCATCACCCTGGGAGCGGATATCGGCACAACTATTACCGCCATGCTGGCAGCCCTAGCGGGCAATGTGGCAGGTATTACTATCGCCTTTGTTCATTTTCTGTTTAATGTTATTGGTATCCTTATTATCTATCCCTGGAAAGCCACCAGAGCTATACCAATCAGACTGGCAAAAGGGTTGGCCAATAAATGCGCGGATTTCAGGAAATACGCCATTATATTCGTATTGGCCACATTTTACGGCATTCCCGGATTAATAATCTTAATATATAAGTTACTCAAATAAAGGCTGCCGCCGTAAAGGAATTAAATACGGCTGCCGGGAGGTTGTTATGTTCGTAAATCTTTTATCGTTTTGGAAAGCCAGAGATTTCCTTAAAATTGTACTTGATGATTTCAGCAAGATGATGCAGGAGACCCACGACATGTTCCTGTTTGTCTGCGATCTGCTTGTACGCAACAAAACATGTGAGGGCCTCAAGGATAAAATCTATGAGACGGACAGGAAGGTTAATAAATTCGAGAGGGAGATCCGTAAAAGAATCGTGGAGCATTTATCCCTACAACCAAGCAGTGATCTTCCCTTCTGCCTGGTACTGATGAGCGTAGTGAAGGATGCCGAAAGACTCGGTGATTACGCTAAGAATATATTTGAGGTTTGGGAAATGCTCAAGCAACCACTTAATCAGGACCTTTATAAACAATTTTTTGACGAGTTAGACCTAAAACTCCTGGAAAACTTCAGCCAAACCAGACAGGCCTTTGTTGAATCCAACGAACAAATAGCCGAAGAATGCATGAAACTGGAACGTGAGATCGTCAAGGCCTGCGATACAACCGTAGAAAAATTGGCAACAAGCGGTTTATCGACAAATGAAGCAGTTTGCTTTACCTTGTTGGCCAGATATTTTAAGCGCACCGCCGCTCATCTGACCAACATTGCCTCTTCTGTTATTCTGCCAATCAGTAATCTGGATTTCTTTGATGAAAAACTGCGGCACGAGAAAATAGAGAACCAAGAGAGTTAATCTTTCTACTAACAACCGTTGTTAAAAAAGGGCGAGATTTTAAAATGATAATCTCGCCCTTGCTATTGGCATTAATTTACAATTACACTTTGACTATGCCTTACAGGAAACTTCTTCTTCCTTCATAACATTCCCTTTAGCGGTACAGTCGCCGTTCCAGCAGTATAAACATAGCTTTTCCCGCGGGAGACCAATCGCCGCCATCATGTCCTCCAGGCGCTGGTAACGCAAGGTGGTAACTCCAAGATCATCGGCAATCCACTTCACCATTTTCTGATATTGCTCGGAATCCTCATCAAGGTAGGCGCTAACATCCTTCAGGTCCTTACCTTCCAAGGCCCGAATTGCCCGCCGAGCGGCCAATTCATTCAGCGAACGGGTAGAAAGACAGAAGCGACAGGGATACATCAGCGGCGGACAGGCCGGCCGGACATGAATTTCTTTTGCGCCGTTTTCCCATAATTTTTGAATAGTGAAATTCTTTAACTGTGTGCCGCGTACAATAGAATCCTCACAAATTACAACACGATTACCATTAATAATATCCTTAATTGGAATTAATTTCATTTTGGCCACTTTATCACGAATCTCCTGGGAGGGCGGCGTATAACTGCGACCATATCCCGGAGTATACTTGGCCAGCGGCCGGCGGAAAGGAATTTTAGATTCCATGGCATAACCAACGGCATGGCCTACACCGGAATCCGGCACACCGGCAACCACATCCGCTTCGATATTATCTCTTTTTGCCAAAAAGGCACCGCTGCGCTCCCGCACAATCTCCACTGATATATCTTCATAACTGGAGGCGGGAAAACCGGTATAAATCCACAAGAAAGAACATATCTGAAAAGGGCCTTTCTTTCCGTTACTAACCTGTTTTACTCCTTTTTTATTTAAGAGCACTATCTCACCGGGCAGGAGATACTTCTCTATTTTAAAATCCAGATTATGCAGGCTGTTGGTTTCACTGGTTACCGCCCATTCATCGCCATGCTTGCCAATAACCAGCGGCACATAACCATAACGGTCGCGTGCAGCGTAAACGCCATCGCGTGTCAGCAGCAGCAAAGTACAACTACCTTTGATCAACTCAAACACCTGCTCTATCCCAGCAACAATATTGTCACCTAAAGAGATTATCTTACCGATAATCTCCGTAGAATTAGAATGACCATCGGTAGTCTCCGTAAAGGAAACACCTTTCGCCAATAATTTGGCGATTAATTCACTGTGATTTTCTATCAGACCGGCGGTCGCCAGGGCTAGCGGACCAAACTTTGTATTCAAGAAAACCGGCTGTTCATCCTTGTCGCTGATTACACCAATACCGTAACTGCCCTCTAACTCTTTATAATCATCGTAAAACTTTGATTTGAATTGGCCCTGACTGATATTGCGGATTTTCTTAATGATCCGGCTGTCTTTACCGGCCCCCTCACGCAACACAGCCATCCCGCCAAACTCCGTACCCATATGGGAGAGATAATCCGTGCCGTAAAATAAATCATCAATACAATCCTTTTTAGAAACTACACCAAATAAACCACTCATGCTGTACCTCCTCTTAAGTGACAAAGCAGTCTATAACCATTCCTCTATAGCAGCCCCAGGCGAAGCCTGGGGTAACAAAGTGACAGAGTTATTTTTTTATTTCCTGATGATACTCTTGAATACTGTTTACTGTTATTTCTTTTTTAATCAATGCCTCAATTCCATTAACGGTGGCCTGGGCACCGGCCAGGGTGGTGACTAACGGCACTCCGTAAAGCAACGCCGAAGAACGGATTTTCGTTTCATCTACTTTAGTGGCCTTCCCTCGAGGAGTATTAATCATCAAGGCAACCTCATTATTCTTTATCCTATCAATAATATGAGGCCGGATTCCTTCCTGTAATTTAGGAATAATTTTTACCGCAATGTCATTTTGCTGCAAAACACGGGCAGTTCCGGCTGTAGCCAATATTCCAAAACCCAGATCACGTAATTGTTTGGCTAAGAAGATTATATTTCTTTTATCCTGATCCTTAACACTAATAAAAACATTACCCGTCAATGGAAGATGCTGGCTAGCCGCTATCTGGCTCTTGGCGTAGGCCAAACCAAAAGTACGGTCAATACCCATCACTTCACCCGTAGAGCGCATCTCCGGGCCCAGAATAACATCAACCCCCGGAAAACGTAAGAAAGGAAATACCGATTCCTTAACGGCAATATGGTCTACTTTTACCTCTTTGGTAAATCCTAATTCCGCTAATGTCTTCCCCAACATGACTTTAGTGGCCAGATTGGCCAGGGGCACACCGGTAACCTTACCAACGAAAGGAACCGTACGGCTGGCCCGGGGATTAACCTCCAGGATAAACAGTTGATTGTGCTTAACAGCATATTGAATATTCATCAGGCCACGCACCCCAAGTTCCTGGGCCAGGGCCTTAGTTGCGGTTCTTATTTTATTAATCATTTCTTCACTAATACTGTAAGGCGGCAGCACCATGGCACTGTCCCCAGAATGGATGCCGGCCTCTTCAATATGTTCCATGATCCCGGCCACAACACAGGCCTTTCCATCACTGATGGCATCCACATCCACTTCAATGGCGTCTTCCAGAAACTTATCAATCAAAATTGGATATTCCGGCGAAGCGGCTACCGCCTTAACCATATAGGCAGCCAGTTCTGCCTGGTCATAAACAATTTCCATTGCCCGTCCCCCAAGCACATAGGAGGGCCGGACCACTACCGGGTAACCAATTTCCCGGGCAATTTTTTCTGCCTCTTTATAACTTGTCGCTGTGCCATTGTCCGGCTGAAGGAGATCTAACTTCCGCACAAGCTCCTGAAAACGTTTGCGGTTCTCCGCCCGGTCAATGGCATCCGGAGAAGTACCCAAAATATTCACCCCGGCTTTGGCCAGCGGCACACTAAGATTTAAAGGTGTCTGGCCGCCAAACTGGACAATCACTCCCAGGGGTTTTTCCAATTCAATAATATTTAAAACATCTTCTACCGTCAGCGGTTCAAAATAAAGTTTGTCAGAAGTATCATAATCAGTAGACACTGTTTCGGGATTACAATTGACCATGATACTGGTATATTCCTCTTCCTTTAAGGCAAAAGAAGCATGACAACAACAGTAATCAAACTCGATTCCCTGCCCGATTCGGTTTGGTCCACCGCCTAATATTACTACCTTTTTCTTTTTCATAACTGAAATACTCAAATGTCAAAACTCAGTTTTGAGTTTTGCGTTTATAATTCCTCGTACATCCGCTCTATCCGCTCCATGCCTTTAGCCACTAATACCGGGCATTTAGCTTCCCGGAAAATCCGTTCACCGGTATCATAGAATGAATCCCGGCGGGAGGCCAATTCTTTTAATTCGCCCATCACCAACAGATCGATTTCCTGCTCCTTGATTTTTTTGATAACTTCTTCGTGAACAATCCCCTTACCAAGCAGGGAGACGATCTTTACACCCTTGGCTTCGGCAAGTTCTTTAATTACGTTAAGATACCGCTTCCCCTGCTCCTCTAATTCCTGCTCGTATTCCATTTCTTCTTCCTGTACAAATACCTGGGCCCGCAATAAATCATCCAAGGCCCGCATATTGACTACATATAAAACATAAAGTTCCACAGCCAGTGTTTTGGCCATACAGATACCGTATTTAGCCGTAATAATTGATGCCTCCCCTCCGGCAATGGTAACCAATATTTTTTTAACTGGACTGGCCATTATACCTTCCATTAAATACCACAGACAAGGAGCAGAATAAATACTACCAGATATACGACAAAACAACTACTATTTACTACAAACTAGCAAGATTTTCTTTTTTTAGCAATATTTTCCGTTTGTAGGACTGCTTCGCTGTCCCATTCAATTAGTATATATTATGGCTGGGACTGCTTCGCTGTCCCATTCAATTGGTATATATTATTGCTGGGACTGCTTCGCTGTCCCATTCAATTGGTATATATTATTGCTGGGACTGCTTCGCTGTATTTTTCAGCCTTTGCCGAACTAGTTTAGCAGCAAAAAATGACTGCCTTTCCTGCTCGGCGAGAGTATCTTCAATATATTTCAATGTATCCCGATAATCAGGAAGAAATATTTTCTCTAAGGCATTCACCCGGCGGATCGTTCTTTTTACTTCCCGGGCTAGGCGCAACACCGAAATTCTGGCCTCCGCCAGCTTGCCAATAAGCCCCAAAACCTCTTTAAAACAAGTTACTGTTTCATCCAACCAAAAACTAGTTCCGAAAAGACTATAATAAGGCGGCTGGTCATTCAGCCGGGTAGTAACAACGGGCACCTCAACACCCATAACCCCGCGCTGGGAACAAGAAATTACGGCTTTTATATTTACCGCGTAGGCGGCCTGCCTGAGCGCATCCTTGCCCATTCTGGTTACCGACTCTTCCAGGGCCCGATAGGCCCGTTTCAATATCTCGTCTACCTGGTTCTGAATTGATTTGGTCCGATCCGTAAGCGCCATTAGTTCCGCTATCAGGATTTGCCTTTTTTGCTCCAATAAATCATGGCCTTCGTGGGCAAACTCCAGGTTCTGCTTTATCGTCAATAGATTGCTCTTAGTAGGTGCTAGTTTGAACTTAGGCATTGCTGTTTTCAAATTGTGGATTGCAGATTGCGGATTGCAGATTAAATAAAATCCGAAATCCAAAATCCGAAATCCAAAATTGTAAGTTATTTCCCATAATACTTGCTTATTTCTTCCTCTGTTAAACGGTATAACTCTTCTTTTGGTAATTTGGACAGGGCCTGCCAGCCTAAATTTAAACTCTGCTCTAAGGATCTGTTCTCTTCTATTCCCTGATGCAGAAATTCCCGCTCAAACACCTCACCAAACTTTAAATATTGATGGTCTAGCGGTGCCAGTTCTTCTTCCCCGATAACCGAGGCCAGGGCCCGAACATCTTTAACATGGGCATAGGCGGCATATAGCTGACTGGCCAAATGCGGATGATCCTCTCGCGTCAGACCGGCTCCAATACTATCTTTCATCAATCGCGACAGTGAAGGCAATCCGGCTATGGGCGGATAAATACCGCATTGATACAGTTCACGGTCCAGAACAATCTGTCCCTCTGTAATAAAACCCGTGAGATCGGGTATCGGATGGGTAATATCATCATTGGGCATGGCAATAATCGGCACCTGGGTAATTGATCCTTCACTCCCTTCAATCATCCCGGCCCGTTCATAAATACCGGCCAGATCACTATAAAGATAGCCCGGATAACCTTTGCGGGAAGGAATCTCTTCTCTAATCGTGGAAATCTCCCGCAAGGATTCGGCATAATTCGTCATATCGGTAAGGATAACCAAAACATGCATCCCTGCCTGAAAAGCTAAATACTCTGCCAGTGTAAGCGCGGTACGCGGAGTGACCAGGCGTTCTATCGAAGGAGCATCAGCAAGACTAAGAAATAAAACTACTTTATCCATTACACCCGCCTGCTGAAAAGTATCCATAAAAAACTGGGCAATATCGTTTTTCACGCCCATGGCGGCAAAAACCACCGCAAAACCTTCTTCTTGGCCAACCACCCTGGCTTGACGGGCAATCTGCGCGGCAATAAGATCATGGGGCAGGCCACTACCGCTGAAAATCGGCAGCTTCTGGCCCCGCACCAAAGTATTCATTACATCCACAGAAGAGATACCGGTCTGAATGATATCACGCGGATAGCGTCTGGCAGTGGGATTTATCGGGAGGCCGTTAACATCCCGATATTCCTCAATTATCGCCTCCGGCATCCCATCCAGCGGCCGGCCCAGACCGTTAAATACCCGGCCCAGCATACTTTGGGAAACACCTACCATTAAAGGCTGGCCTGTAAATTTAACTTTTGTTTCCGGTAAACATAAACCGCTGGTCCCGCCAAAAACCTCTACCACCGCTTTTCCCTCAGCCACTTCCAGGGTCACACCCAGACGCGTGTTTCCCTCCCGATCAATTACGGAGACTAATTCGTTATAGCCAACATTGTGCACACCTTCGATTATAACGAGCGGACCCACCACTTCCTGGATACCCTTATACTCTATTCCTGATATATTACGTTTCTCTGAGGTCATAAAATAACTCGCTTTGCTCGTAAATATTTAAATTATAAATTCAAATAAATTTCTTTACAAAACCCGCATCTCCTTTTCCAGATCCTCCAGCAACTTATCCAATTTTGCCAGCTGGTCGTTAGCAATGGAAAATTTCATTTTCATTATATCCTGATAAGCCGTTAACCGTTTAAGCTGCATCAGGTACGCGCCTTTCCTGAGGGCCTGCAGGCCCTTATAATAAAAGGCCAGGATAATGCGCAGCATCCGCACCTGTTTCTGGGCAACAGTATAGGTATCAATTTCATCAAAGGCACTCTGTTGCAAGAAGGCGTTCTTGAACATGGTACAGGTCTCCAGAATCAGGCGTTGAGTATCCGGCAAAACATCCGGACCAACCAATTTCACTACCTGCTGCAGGCGACCTTCTTTTTGTAACAATTCCAAAATCTGATTACGCAAATGCCGCCATTCCGGATCGATATTTATCTCCCACCAGGGAGCTATTTCATTAACATATTCTGAATAACTATCTAACCAACTGATTGAAGGATAATGCCGGGCATTAGCCAGTTCCCGGTTCAGTTCCCAAAAACAGCGGATAAAGCGTTTAGTATGTTGCGTTACCGGTTCAGAAAAGTCTCCTCCCGGGGGGGAAACAGAGGCAATAATGGAAATGGATCCTTCCCGTCCACCCAGGGTCTCTACCACCCCCGCCCGTTCATAAAATTCCGCTAATCGTGTGGGTAAATAGGCAGGAAATCCTTCATCCGCCGGCATCTCTTCCATCCGCCCGGAAAGTTCCCTTAAGGCCTCCGCCCAGCGTGAGGTACTATCCGCCATTACCGAAACGTTATACCCCATATCCCGGTAATATTCAGCCAGCGTAATGCCGGTATAAATACTTGCTTCTCTGGCCGCTACCGGCATATTTGAAGTATTGGCAATAAAGATCGTTCGTTCCATTAGCGATTTACCCGTACGGGGATCCAAGAGCTGCGGGAAATTTAATAATACATCCGTCATCTCGTTTCCCCGTTCCCCACAGCCAATAAAAACAATAATATCCGCGTCACACCATTTAGCCAGCTGATGCTGAATCATAGTCTTCCCAGTACCAAAACCGCCGGGCACGGCCACCGCTCCCCCTTTGGCAATCGGGAATAGAGTATCAATAACCCGCTGTCCGGTCAAAAGAGGTGTCTTTCCAGGCACTCTTTCTTTAAACGGCCGGCCCTGCCGAACAGGCCAACGGTGATACATGCTCAAGGGAACTTCACCGCTGGCAGTTGTTAAAACAGCCATTGTCTCTTCCAACTGATAATTACCGACAGGAACTATTGTTTTAACCTTTCCCTTAAGGCGCGGTGGAACCAGAATGCGATGTTCAATGAATGCTGTTTCCTTAACAATACCAATAAGATCACCGCCATTAACCTCCTGGCCTTTCTTTGCCTGTGGATGAAAGGTCCATTCCTTGTCCCTGGATAATGAGGGAATATGAACACCCCGCTGAATATAAGGACCGGATTTTTCCCGAATCACCGTTAACGGACGCTGAATCCCATCATAGATCGTACCCATCAAGCCCGGCCCCAGCTCCACACTCAATGGCATTCCAGAACCATAAACCGGTACTCCAGGAGCCAGACCGGTAGTTTCTTCATAGACCTGAATAGACACCTGTTCACCCTGCAGGCGGACAATCTCACCCACCAGACGCTGTTCACCTACCTGAACCAACTCCAGCATCTGGGCACCTTTTACACCCCGTGCCTCTACGAGCGGACCAACTACTCTACTGACATGACCAATCACATTTTGCATAAATAAATATTATTCCTCGCCTCTAAAGATTTCTTTTGCAATCAATAATCTCAATTTCGGCAGCATCCGCTCCAAGCGAACAGAAAACGTGTTAGCAAACTCTTTCCGGCCATCGGCAGACTTAACAATCGCGCCTGTATCCCGGAGGGCCTCATCGGTCCTAACTTCTACTGCCGCTTTGCCCTCAATACTCTTTTTTATTTTAGCAGTAAAAGTGGCATCCTCTTTGCTAACCACTATCAGCACTTCCTTCTCCCCGATATTTCTTACTCCCTCAGCAATAACTGAAAGTAACCAGTTTTCATATTCCTTCTGCTGACGGAACTCAGCACCTTTCTTGCGGATCTCCTGGAGTATCGTATCAATAATCCTCTCCCTGGCCCGCAGGACAATCCTCTTTGTCTCCAGCTTAACACCGGCCAGCACTTTTTGTTCGATCTGTTTCACCTGTTCGGCTGCCTGGGCTTTTTGTTCTTTCAAGTATCGTTTGGCCTCACCCTGCGCCAGCTTGATCCTTAAGCCGGCATTTCTGTTGGCCTTCTGGATCACGGCCTCCGCTTCCTTTTGCGAGTCCTCGCGAATTTGTTGGCAGATTTTTCCCGCAGAATTATCGTTATTCATCTTTTATACTCTCAGTCCCACTGCGTCATTGATCATTTCGGAAATAGATTTTCTTCCCGGTAGTGGTCCGTGACGATCAGGAATTTCCACCACAAGTGGAAATTCATTTTCGTAAATATACCGGTCTACCTGTTCCCGTATATCCCGGGCCAACCGTTCAGTAATAATAATAATACCCACATCAGGCGTAGAAACAGCGGCCTGAAACGCCTGCCGCGTTTCCGGCAAACTTCGGGCCACCCGGCCCTCCACACCGACCAGGCGAAATCCCATTACCGTATCCTCATCACCAACAACAAAAAATTTCATCTATTTATTATCAGACTTTAGCCAGAATCATAATGGCGATAATGAGACCGTAAATGGCGATACCTTCGGCCAAACCAACAAAGATCAGTGAACGGCCGACCAGTTCCGGCTTTTCGCTGATCGCTCCCAGGGCCGCCGCACCCACATAGGCTACGGCAATACCGGCAGCAATGGCACTGAGCCCCACAACCAAGGCCGCCGACATAAACGCCCAATTCATGACTTTAGCGTCAACCTGCTCTACGATCACCTCTTCTACAACACCCTCCGCGCCCACTGTTTTCGCAACGGTAAAAGCAAAAATACTGATTACGGCCACCATTACCACTAACAAAGAAATATGCACCTTGCGTTTAAAACTCTTTTTCACTTCCTCTTGCCTTAACATCTAACACCTCCTTTTCACTATCTTAACCGAATTTTACCGGATGATATTCCCGGCCGCCGCCGGTAAAAAATTTTGAGAAAAACTCATAGTATTCCAGCCGCAATCCCTGGATCGTTACAATTAGTCCTTCTAAACCAATAATCAAAATATTTCCTAAGATCAGAATAATAGTAGAATAGAGCAGGCCTCCGGGTTTTTCCTTAACGATATCCACTAAAGTGAAAACCGCGATAAATAAACCGACATGGGCCAGGGCAAAGGCCGCTACCCGGATAAAACTGACAGTATTGGCCAGATAACCAATAAATATCTCCATTAATTCAACCAAGGTATCCAGAAAGTAAGAAAAAATCCCATCCGGAAATACCTCTTTATGCGGATGAAGCAATTTTATTATCGGGCCTTTGAGAAATAATAGCAAAATCGGCACTCCAATGATACTAATAATTAAGAGGGGATTGATCGTAATCCCTTTTGCGCTAAGGGCTAAGCAGATAAGCCCAATACAGCCCCAGTATATCAACCCGCCAATCAGGCCGGCCTTATCAAAAATTCCTTTTTCCGGATCACGTAACCTGATGGCATTGATAATATTAATTATAATCCCAATGCTTATAACAATTACCCCCCAGGCCAGGGCCAAAAATACAAAACGCATAATGTTATGCAGGGGATGCATCCATAACGGCGGAATAATATTTTCCAAGCCAAAATAACTGCCATAGAGCACGCCAAAAATTAAGGAAGAAATCCCGCAATATATCAATAAGCCGCCGATTTTCGGTAAAGCCGCCCGCTTGCTTCTGATAAATAATATGCCTAATATTCCTAATACAAGCCCATGACCGACATCGCCAAACATTGGGCCAAACATAATAAAAAAAGTGATCGCCTCAAAAATAGTCGGATCGATTGTCTTATAGGCAGGCAGACCGAAAATAGCCGTCAGGAATTCAAACGGCTTTAAAAAAGAAGGATTGTTAAATTTAACAGGGACCTGTGTTTTTCCCTCCCGCACACCTGTTACCTGTTCGGGGAGCAGTCCCTCGACATAACAACGGCCTTCGGTAATTCTCTGGAGATGATTAATAAGTTCTGCTTTCTGCCGCAGCGGAATCCATCCGGAAATAAGGTAACTACGGCCCGTTTTGCGAAAAAATGAGCGGGCACCGCTTAAAACCAATCTGGCCCGGAGCTCCTGCTGATAACGACTCAATTCCGGCAAATACTTTGTCTTGGTCTCTCCCAGCTGGGCCTTCAAGCCGGCAATGTCTTTTTGCAGTTTGTTAATCCGCCCCTTAATTTCCTGTTGCACGTCTCCGGTAATCTGGGCGGCTTCCGGCGGTAAATCCATCTTCTCCCAGGCACTCTTAGCCAGGACATTATCCAGCACTACCTTATCCTTCTTCAAGACAACAATTAAGAGCAGGGCCTGACCTTCATCTACCCGATATGGTAACAACACGTGCGGAATAGGAGCCAATTCCCGCTGGATAAGCCCCACGGCGGCTTCAACCACTTTACCTGTCTCTATCGCTATAAACGAATGTCTCGTTTTTATCCCCGCCATATCAGCCAGTGAACCAAATACACGTACCTGGTCCAATAACTGTTCCTGCCTGGCTAATGCTTCCTGTTTTAGCACACACTGCATTAATAATGGATTTAAAGCTGCTTCGATTGACTGCAGATTATTATCCACTTCCTCTTCCGTCACCTTCCCGGCCATTGTGGCGGCAGCGGTTTCCGTCAACACAAGATCAGCTCTCTGACTAAGCGTTGTTATCCGCCTAAGTAATTCCGCATCTTTGCCGCTCTGGCGCTCAGTCTGCACTGCCGACATCTCCGCGGCCCAGGGCTGCACCTCAGAGCTGTTTATTAAATGCACTACGCCTGAACGCACTATTTCTTTAGTAACCGCATCAATATCGGTATCCAACACTACCAAATTCAGTTGTTCCATTTTTTCCGGTGTGAGCATTGTTCGCACCTGTTCGGTTTATACAACGAGTTTATCAGTGATCAGTTTCTTCCTGATTCGTTCCGCTGACCGTTCATAGAACTTACTATAAAGTAAACAAACAATATTTTTCATATCCAGGCGTTGTAAAATTAAATACGAAACTACCGTTCCAATCGTGAACGGGTAACCGGCCAGGATATGCTTCACTTCCTTAAGCAGAATCTGCTGCAGTAGGGCCTCAAGCAAGAGCGCGCCTGATTTATTATCCCTGCTAGCTGCTTCTGCCAGTGCCTCTATTGCCGTATAAGAGACCGCTGATAAATCTTTGAGCAGTACTTTAATATCATTATTGGCGTAAAAATCTTTGACATGCGGAATCTTAACCCGGCATCCGCCCGGAAGAAGACAAGACGTAACCTCTGCCAATGATAGTTTATAATACTGCTTTAAACGCAACAGGCAGGAAATATTCTCAATATCCACCTCAATCCCCAGGAGTTTACCCGCCCTTCTCCGATCAATAACGGCCAAATCCTTAATTTTTTCCCAAAGCCGCCTGTAATAATCCTGATCCAGGGCAACCTCTAAATAAAACAGCGCGCCTTTTTCTTTAAACTTATCTCTCCCGGCCAGTAAGGCCTGTTTATAAGGTGAATGATCCAGGAGGACAATAATCTCTTCTATTGATTCGGCACTGAGTAATTTTTCTACCGGCAGGGAATAACAAATCTGTTCTTGATTTAAAACTTTTCTTTCCGCTAAAGGCTCGTACCCATACCAAAGACGCAGTATATTTTTTAAATCCTCAACCTCATATCTACTCAACAACAAGAACACTAGTTCTCTGGGCGGCCCCGAAAGAGATTTGACAATTCTTTTATGAATCTGAATGCTATTTTCCCTTAATCGCCGTTCTAGTGCCTGCAGATCATTTCCTGCGCGGAAATCAGCTACCGGCTCCCGGTATTCTGTGTTCTTCAATAGCTCTATTGCCTGATCAATATCACGGGCTTCTACGAGACCGGCTAGATCATGCTCGTTCAGAAGAGAAGCCAACAACGCCCGCACTCGGCTGTTAGTAAAGGCGTAGCGCGCCAATGATTTCATCCACTAACCACCTGCCAGGATTTTGTTATCGCCTGAGCAATTTCTCGTTGTTTTTGCTCTACTAACCTGGAACACCGATCCACGACCTCCTGCACCAGGACTTTTTTCCTGGCCTCAGCCTCAGCCTGCGTCTGCTTGAAAAGCGCTTGCGTCTCCTGGCGCACCTGCTGACGATTAGCATTCATTATCTTCTTCGCTTCCGCCTCCGCGTCAATGGCAAATCGCTTGGCCTGCAGCCGCGCCTCGGCAATACGCATACGGGCCTTGTTTTCCTCTTCGACAATCTTTTGAACAATTTCTTTCATATATATTCCTCTATTATTCTATAATTATTCTATAAGATCCTTAAGATAATTTCTTAACAGGTGTTTAGCCACAGCCAGCAAGCTTACGCTTAAGAGAATAAACACTACTGTTCTCCATTGACAGCCATGCACTATCAGACCCAGGGCCGTACTGCTGGCCGGCGGATGTTCCATATTGGTAATACACATAAAAAAAATTGAAAGGGTAACGGTCAAGGCAACAAGAAAAATATAAAAAAAGCTATCGCTGGCCAGGGCATAATCACCGTATTTTGCCCGCAGCCAAAAAAAACTCAGACTGCCGCAAATTACACCGATAAAATGGCCGCCAATCAAATTTCGCGGACGGGCAATTACCTTGCCGGGCATAGCAAAAACAATGAAGGTACTGGCGCCCAAAGCGGCAACAATTACCGCTTCGGTGATGAGATTCAGGAAGGTGAGAATAATTGCGATTGTAATCCCGGCAAGCAGACACTGAACAAAATAGTGAGAAAACCACTTTTTTACTCTACTGTCAAGCAGGTAAATCACGAAAGTTTCTCCCTCATTACACTTGGGACCATAAAAGCCGTTTCTCGTCGGCTTTTAGGGTTTCTTCTCGTAACTATCAATAATATTGATTACCTTCTGGGCGGATTCAGCATCCATTAAGGCCATGCGGAATTCATCTTCTTTTAAAAGCCGCGAAAGCTCGGCCAGGGCCTTAAGATAAGCACCAACGTCCTGTTTGGGCGCCGCTAACATGAAAAACAGATGTACCGGTTCCCGGTCAAGGGCATCGTAATCCACACCCCCCTTGGAGCGCCCGAAGGCAATAACTAATTTTTTGGCCACTTCCCCCCGGCCATGGGGAATGGCTACACCCTTACCAATACCGGTAGAACCCATTCCTTCCCGTTCCACCACTGAATCCAAAAAACTATCTTTATCATTAATATCATCGGCACTGGCCAGCAGGTCCACCATCTCAGAAAGTACTTCTATCTTGGTCTGCGCCTCAAGATTTAATTTTATTAATCGTACATTCATCAATTCGGTTAAAGCCACTTTATTTCCCTCCTCAACTTTTCTGCTCTCTTAAGGAAACCTTATACTCGCCGTTTTCTTTTTCTAAAACCGCGTGTCCTTCCCGAGCCATCCAGCCCAATCCCATCAACACCAGTTTCTCATCTCCGGCAATATCAGCTATTAATTTTGATAAGGCAACCTGATGATTTTTTTCCAGATACTGCCAGATCTTTCCGGAAACTATTCCTAACTCAATAATCATAGTACCTCCCTCTTAAATGAAAATTCGCGTCATTTATGGAGACGCGAACCGGGAAATTACATTTATTATTATATATTAAGTATTAAATATATAATTAAAATCAATATATTTCAAGCCCAAAATCCACCTTTAAGCATTGGGCCCTCCCCTTGACAGATAGTGAAAAACGGTGCGCAAATTTTGGGCTACCTCTCCCCGCATCGTCCTACGAGTTCTTCGGGGCGATAACGGAATTTTTCAAATTCCATTATCAAAAAAGCCGGTGAAGGGATTCGAACCCCCGGCCTGAGCTTTACGAAAGCCCTGCTCTACCAACTGAGCTACACCGGCACGGAACATACAATATTATAATAACAATAAATAAAATAGAAGTAAACAGCTTAGCGAAAAAATATTCTCTTATCATTCCTGACGGCGCAGGTATTGCCGGCGTAATCCATGTCGCAGGCGATAGGTAAGAAAATATGTATACACATACACTCCGCGATTAAATAACATATCCAAAACCAAATGCCCGCTATAACCGGTAACCAAACCGATCCAGACAGGGCCCAAATGAAAATAAAGAACTACCAGCCACAAAATAAGAACAAACTCTATACTGTGACCAATAAGCACCAGGAACCGCCATTCCATATTTTCACTCCAGCGAAATAGACCCTTGATATCGAAATTAAATCCCCGATGCAGCCAATAATCAATAAAATGGTCCGCATCAATAAATACACCACTAATGATACAGGCCGCGGAAGCAGCTAATGAATGGAAAAAGTAATAGATCATGCCCGCCAGAGCAAGACTGACGATTGTATGTCCTTTAACCTGAATAACAACCTCCTCTTGATTTTCCGGGTAGTATATCATATATTCTATAGAGTAGAGAGTAGAAAATAGCGACTAGCAACTAGCGACTAGCGACTAGCGACTAGCGACTAATAAATTATGACAGAACGATATAGAAAACTATCCACTTACCTTAAAGAGAAATATGGGGTGCGCGTTCACAAAATAGGCGTGGATGCCGGATTCTCCTGTCCAAACCGGGACGGAACGATCAGCCAAGATGGTTGTATCTATTGTAATAATGAGGCCTTTAGTTTTCACAGCCGACAATCGTCCCGGCCGGCACTAACGGAACAAATAGAATCGGGGATGGCTGCTGCCCGCCGGAGATTCAAGGCCAAAAAATTCATCCTTTATTTCCAGGCCTATACCAATACCCACGCACCAGTAACAGAATTAAAGAAAAAATACGATATTATTACGCACTATAACGATATCGTAGGATTAGCTATTGGCACGCGGCCGGATTGTATCAGTGAAGACATCCTGAAACTAATCAGCAATTATGGTGACCGTTATGAAGTCTGGCTGGAATACGGCCTACAGAGCAGTCACAATCAAACATTAAAAAGCATTAACCGTGGACATTCCTATGAGGATTTTTTAGCGGCAGTTAAATTAACCCGTAAGTATAAACTCAAGATCTGCACCCACATAATTCTCGGCTTGCCGGGAGAATCGCGGGAAATTACCCTGGGCACGGCGCGGGAACTGGCCCGCCTGAAAATTGACAGTGTTAAGATCCATCCCCTGCATATCATCCGGGGAACACCACTGGAGCAGCTTTTCCAAGAAGAAAAATATCAGCCCTTAACTTATGAAGCTTATCTTGACTTACTGGCGGAGTTTATTGCCCAACTATGGCCGCAAACCATCATCCAGCGGGTGAGCGCTACCTGCCCCAGAGAGCTGCTGATTGCTCCCGGCTGGCTGGCCCAACGGCACGCCACTGATAAAGACCTGGAACTAAGCCTGGAACAAAAAGGCTATTCTCAGGGAAGTGCTTATGTAAGAAACAGTTGACCTTCAAAAAGGTTTTCTCTTGGTGTTCTCTCCATTAATTGCTATAGTATAGGGTTTAGTGCTATCCTAAAGGATAGCGACGGCCTCCGGCCGAATCAGTAAACACTAAATTTCCGAACATATTATTTAACCACGGAGCACACAGAGTTCACTAAGAACTATTTTTTTAATCTTAATTTAAAGAATTTTACTCCGTGTTCTCTGTGTTCTCCGTGGTTTTAAAATTGTTCTCTAAAATTTAATAGTTATACGCCACAAATTTCTATGAAAACAAATAAAACCAAGCCCGGGTTAGATATTATCCAGCGTTATTTCCCCTTAGAGTTCCAGCTTTCCAGACAAAACTGGGACGATTATAAGCTGGCTCAAGGAATATTTCCTGAGCAGGATAAGATCAAATTACCGGATTACCGGCTGGTACGCCTGTTAATCCAAAGGATAAATAAACATGAATCCCCGCGGCCGCATGCTTATCAGCCGCTGCGCGCCGGTTATCTAAACGCCGTTGGCCTGATTACTGAAATCTTCCGTTACATTATCTATTCATATTGTCAGAGTAAAAACCCATCAGCCTTTCAGCAGGGTCTCTCCTGGGTGGCCAAGAAGATTTCTGCGGATAAATTAACGGAAACAATTAGGAGTTTCATTGATTATTTTCCTCCTTATCTTATTCAACGCCGGCAGCAGTCCGCTGCTAAATTCCTTAAAGGTACCAGTCAACATATTCCCAACCAACAGATTATTGCCAAGGAAATAATCCTGCTTTTCCTGACCAATCATAATCCTGCCTTTGCCCCGGCCGCGGAACTGTTTTGCGACGGAGCCCTGAAACGGAAGTGCAGTTACCTGGATACCTTCAGGTCATTGGAAACATTTTTCGCCACCCAACCGGGTTTTGGCCCTAAGAACCAACCATTGATAACACTTCTTTGGGAACCAATTAAGGCCTTTCCCTATTCGGTAATTAAACAACTGGAATATATCCGGGAACATTGGGGTGATTTGTTGCCGGAAGAACTGCTGCGCAATCTGCTGGTGGTTACTGACGTACTCCGGGAAGAAGAACAATTGCGCCTTTTTGGTCCGGGACCGGCACAGGTACCGGTGTTTCGGCGGCTGGGCAGCGTTGATTATCCGGAAGAAGAAAATTTTACCCGGGACAGAAACTGGATGAGTAAGGTAGTGTTAATCGCTAAATCCACCTATGTTTGGCTGGACCAGCTTTCGAGAAAATACCAACGGTCAATTACCAAAATTAACGAAATTCCCGATGAAGAATTGGACCTACTCGCCCGCTGGGGTTTTACCGGTCTTTGGTTGATTGGTATCTGGGAAAGAAGCTCGGCTTCCACAACCATAAAACAGAATTGCGGTAATCCCGAGGCCCTGGCCTCCGCCTATTCCCTCTATGACTATACTATCAGTAATGACCTGGGCGGCGAGAGCGCTTTTCAGGAGCTGAAACGGCGCTCAAGTAAACGGGGAATTATACTGGCGACAGATGTGGTTCCGAATCATATGGGGATTTTCTCTAAATGGATGGTTGAACATCCGGACTGGTTCATTCAGGAAAAATATTCGCCGTTCCCTAACTATAGTTTCAACGGTCCTGACCTTTCACCTGACCAACGGGTCGGAGTTTATCTTGAAGACGGTTACTGGACCAAACGCGATGCCGGTGTTGTGTTTAAACGATACGATACCTGGACAGGTGATACCCGTTATATCTACCATGGTAATGACGGTACGCATATGCCCTGGAACGATACTGCCCAGTTGAATTTCCTCCGGGCAGATGTACGCGAAGCGGTAATTAAGCTTATCGTGGATGTCGCCCGCCGTTTTCCAATTATCCGGCTGGACGCGGCCATGACCCTGGCCAAACGCCATTATCAACGACTCTGGTTTCCCCATCCAGGAACAGGCGGCGGAATCCCCTCCCGCGCCGAACGCGGTATGCTAAAGGAGGATTTCGATCAATTAATGCCAAAGGAATTCTGGCGCGAGGTGGTAGACCGAATTAAGCAGGAGGTTCCCGATACCTTATTACTGGCCGAGGCCTTTTGGCTGATGGAAGGTTACTTTGTCCGCACCCTGGGCATGCACCGGGTATATAACAGCGCCTTTATGAACATGTTGAAAATGGAGGATAACCAGAAATACCGCAGTGTTATTAAAAATGTCCTGGAATTTGATCCGGAAATTCTTCGCCGGTTTGTTAATTTTATGAATAATCCCGATGAAGAAACCGCTATTGCCCAGTTTGGCAGTGGTGATAAATATTTCGGGGTTTGCCTGCTGCTGGTTACCCTGCCGGGATTGCCGATGTTCGGCCACGGTCAGATTGAAGGATTTACGGAAAAATACGGCATGGAATACCGCCGGGCCTATTGGCAGGAACAGGTTGACGAACAGCTGGTACGTCGGCATGAAGCGGAAATATTCCCGCTGATGCGTAAACGCCACCTGTTCAGTGAAGTAACCAATTTTGTTTTCTACGATTTCTTCGTGGATAACGGTTCAGTGAATGAAGATGTGTTTGCCTATTCCAATCGCTGCGCCAATGAGCGGGCACTGGTGATTTATCACAACAAATTCGCCTCTACCACCGGTTGGGTGCGCACTTCCACTTCGATCTCCGTTCCAACAGAAACAGCGGGCAAACGTAAACTAGTGCAGAAATCCCTTGCCGAAGGATTGGCCATTAATTCTGGCTTCAATATTTATTATATCTTCCGCGACTATAAAACCAATCTGGAATATATCCGTTCGGGCCGGAAACTGGCTGACCAGGGGATTTACGTTACTCTCGAAGCCTATCAGTTTCACGTATTCGCGGATTTCCGGGAGGTAAAAGACACGGCCGACGGACAATACCGCCAGCTTGCCGAACGGCTGCAGGGACAGGGAGTAACTGATATCGAAATTCTGCGTAAAGAATTTATCCTGGCCCCTGTCCACAAGAAACTACAAGCATTGATTAAACAAACAAACTGGACGGTTAACCTGCTAGAAGAAAAATATACTCCGATAGTCAACGATCTGGCACGTTTGCTTAATTTTCCGGACAAAACAAAACTCGTTATTGATTGTGCCATTAGCAAATTATCAGGGCTTAATCAGCTTAAAGATTATCTGGATAATGAATTAAATTCTCCGGCACTCTCCTGGCTCACCCAACACGTTAATAAAGATAATAATAATTGGATTATTTCCTGTCTCTGGTTAATTAGTCAACCATTAGGTATATTTAAACAAAAAGAGAACTACGGCCAGGAAACTATGCAGTTATTTGATGATATATTACTGGAAAAAGTATACAGTCACACATTAGCTCTACTCGGCTCTTCCCCTGAGCAGGCAGCAAAAACAGCCAGACTTATTAAGATTCTCAGCGGGTATCACTCTTGGTATCACCCCCAGCAAAAGAAAAAGTCTCTGCAGGCTTTTAGCGCTCTGTTACACGACCCATGTGTCCAACAATATCTGGGTTTTAATAAACATGACAGTATTCTTTGGTTCAACAAAGAACAAATGGACATGCTGCTTACCGGACTCTTTACCACTATGGCCATCAATATCTTTTCAGCCAGTCAAAAGCCGGCTGAGACCCTTACCTTGCTTGAAGAAGTTCATCAATTAATCAGGGAAATCCTCTTGGCTACCGACCAATCCAACTATCAGGTTGTGACCTTACACACCAATATTAAGTCAATTAAAGAAGTGTAGTAAAAATAGACAAAATACACTCCGTGTCTAGAATTTAACCACAAGATTATTTTCTCCACATCAGTAAGGCATTCTCCATAAATGTTTTATACAAACAGCTATCTTGGCATATAAATTGCTTTATTAGAATACGACGGAAGGAGAAAAAGCTTAGGAAGAAACATTCGAATAACTGACAAGAACGTAACAAAGGGGGTTAACGTGGCTAAGAAAGTAACAGTGCTCGGCGCAGGCAACGCTGGCCACGCCCTTGCCTTTGAAATAGCCAAAAACGGCGGGGAAGTGCTTCTTTTCGAACATCCGGACTTTGCCCGGAACCTGGAAGGAATAAAAGAACGGGGCGGAATTGAAGCCGTGGCAACACTGCCAACAGCAGCTAAAGAGGTTCCGGCGATGCTTTCCGGATTCAGTAAGATCCACAAACTGACCACAGATCCGGAAGAAGCAATGGCCCACGCGGATATTGTCGCCCTGATTGTGCCGCAATTTGCCCAGGAAACAATGTTTAAGCTGATCATGCCCTATCTGCGGGACGGACAAATTATGGTCCTTTTACCCGGCAATTACGGTTCGCTGATTTTCCGGCAATTGATGTATACAGCCGGAATAGAAAAAAGGATTACTTTTGTGGAAACAACTTCTATACCTCATGCCGTCAGGATTATCGGCCCGGGCAGAATCTACATTGAGGGAAAAAAGACCGCTTTTCACGCGGCGGCCCTGCCGGCAAACCATATTGACCAGGCCATTGAGGTACTCAAGGATGTGCTTTTTCTGAACATAATTCCTTTGGAAAATGTGCTGGAAAGCGGGATGTCCAATCCCAATATGATCATGCACGTAGCCACCGCTGTTTTAGGAATGGGTCCGATGGAATCGCGTAAAGGAAAAATCCAGTTCTATGCCGAAGGCTGTTCGCCTTCGGTAAGTAAGGTACTGGAACAGGAAGATCGGGAAAGATTGATCATCGGCAAGGCCTACGGCCTGCGGCTAATGAAATTCACAGAAATCGTGAATGATTTTTATACCATGCAGATGAAGAATATCCGTGATTTTGCCGCCAATACCCCGATTCATAACCGGATGCCCAATGACTCACCCAAAAGTCCCCGGGAACGTTATATCAGCGAAGACTGTGCCAGTGGACTTGTACCGATACATGAATTCGGGCAGTTGGCCGGTATTCCCTGCCCGATTATAGACAGTATTATCAACATCTGCAATGTCTATAACGACACCAATTACTTCCAGGAAGGATTAACGCTGGAAAAACTGGGTCTGGCGGGGATGGGTATTTCCCCGATCCTGCGTTACGTAGATGACCCGGCAGCACTAAAGATTTTTTAACGGCTCGCGTTCCAACCAAAAAAGGGCCCCGACTTGTCGGGGCCCTTTTGTATTAAAATGGCGAGAGACGGAATCGAACCGCCGACACAGGGATTTTCAGTCCCCTGCTCTACCTGCTGAGCTATCTCGCCCCTTATCCCTTTATTTGCGCCATATTGTACTAAAGAAATACTAAATAGTCACTATTTTTATCTCTCTTGATAGCGTAAACTATTATGGACACTTTTAGTATGAAGTTACCCACAATCGCCTCA
>CAZIXI010000018.1:0-23686 GCA_964543115.1 uncultured bacterium | reverse complement strand
TTATTGATATCTGGGGGCCGGATCATCATGGTTATGTTCCGCGTCTCCAGGCGGCGGTAGAGGCCCTGGGACATCCGCGAAAGTCTCTGCGGGTGTTGTTGGTTCAGTTGACCACGCTTTTCCGTAACGGACAGCAGGTATCCATGTCTACGCGGGCGGGTGAATTTATCTCTTTACGGGATATTCTTAATGAGATTGGCGCTGATGCCGCCCGGTATTTTCTGGTTATGCGCCGGCCGGAATCGCATCTTGATTTCGATCTGGAGGTGGCCAAAAAGGAGACGGCGGATAACCCGGTTTATTATATTCAATACGCCCATGCCCGGATTGCCAGTATTTATCGCAAATACGAAGATGTTGCCGGTAAAACGATAACCGGAATAGATTGGGGCAGTCTGCCTGTCGGGCGCCTAGAGGAACAGGAAGAGGTTGCGCTGATTAAATATCTTGTGCAGTTTCCTGTTATTATTGAACTTTGCGCCCGTTGTTTTAGCCCGCATCTTATTACCGATTATCTGGAAGGACTGGTTTCCCGGTTTCATAGCTATTACGAAAAGCACAAGATTATTACCCATGATCAGGAATTAACCGGTGCCCGGTTAGCACTGATCCAGGGGATCAAGCTGATTTTGCATAACGGTTTAACTTTGCTTGGGGTCACTGTGCCTGAGAGAATGTGATATGGATAATTATGATCTGATAGTTATTGGCGGAGGACCGGCCGGCTATAGTGCCGCTTTACGCGGAGTGCAGCTAGGGGCCCGGGTTGCCCTTATTGAAGAAGGGAAGCTTGGGGGAACCTGTGTCAATTGCGGGTGTATTCCTACCAAGGCTATTCGGGCCACCGCAATGCTCAGGCGGAATATTGCTCTGGCCTCAGGATATGGTCTAGAGGTAAATGAACCGGTGGTCAATTACCGGCAGGTAATTGAACGGTCGCGGAAAGTGGCGCTGACGATTAGTAAGGATATCAGTCAGGTGCTCAATGCCAGTAAAGTAGAGGTTATTGCCGCACGAGCTCAATTGTTGTCCGCAAACAAGGTAGGAGCAGGGCAACGGGAGTTAACGGCCAAGGGGATTGTTGTTGCCGCCGGTTCCCGGCCCCGGACATTGCCGGGAGTGGAGTTTGATAATAAACGGGTTTTTTCACCGGAAGAATTTTTAGGATTAGAACAATTACCGCGATCGGTGCTGATTATTGGCGCGGGCGTTAATGGGTGTGAATGGGCCTTTATTTTGACTTCATTGGGAGTTAGTGTTACCTTATTAGAGGTGCAGGCACAGCTTTTGCCGGGTGAGGATATTGATCTGGTAAGGGTGTTAGAGAAGGAATTAAAGAATAGCGGTGTTAAGGTTCTGACGCATTATCAACTGCAACCAACGGATCCTCTGTTATCCGGCAATGAAAAGATAATGGTTGCAGTAGGCCGTCAACCGTTGCCGCCGGTTGCTGAAGGATTGCTGTTAACGGAAAAAGGCTGGCTGGCAGTGGATGAGAAATTGCAGACAAGTCTGCCCCATGTTTATGCTGCGGGGGATGTAATCGGCGCGCCCTTTCTGGCCTATACGGCTCAGCGTGAAGGTCAGGTAGCGGCAGAGAACGCCTTGGGAAAACAGATAAAGATAGAGTATGGTTTTATCCCAAAGGTTGTTTTTAGTTGCCCGGAACTGGCGGTGGTTGGTTTGTCGGCAGAGGAGGCAAGGGATAAGGGCTATGCTGTGGGAACGGCGCGGGGCTATTTTCGGGTTTTGGGACGGGCCCTGGCTGAGGGGGAAACAAGCGGGCTGGTAAAGATAATCTATGATAAATCAAGTTACCTTTTATTGGGGGTAGGAG
Source organism: uncultured bacterium (assembly GCA_964543115.1). Classification (GTDB taxonomy): domain Bacteria; phylum Auribacterota; class CAZIXI01; order CAZIXI01; family CAZIXI01; genus CAZIXI01. The sequence continues at coordinate 21,849 of CAZIXI010000018.1, read as the reverse complement.
TTGTGGGTGAGGCGGCCAGTGAATTAATCGCGGAAGCAACTCTGGCCTTAACGCAAAAAATAACAGTTAAGGATTGGCTGGGTATTCTCAGGGCGCATCCCGTATATGCGGAAATATTTCCCCTGGCCCTGGAGAGGATAAGATGTCCCTAGCGCAGCTAGGGACTAGCGTAGCCGAAACCAGGATAAATTACTATGAAGAAACGACTTGATTTAAAACAACTTTTATTTTCTATACAGTAAGATGAGTATTCATCCTGCCTGGATCAGGACCGGTTGGCCGAATATGCGGCAATTCGGCCGGATAGATGGTGTTCTGAAAGAACAACGTTTGAATACGGTTTGCCGTTCAGCCAGCTGTCCGAATATTGGTGAATGTTTTAGTGCCGGGCATCTTACTTTTATGATTCTGGGAAATGTCTGCACGCGGAGCTGTCGTTTTTGCGCGGTTGAGTCCGGGGTACCTCTGCCTCTGAGTGAAGCTGAAGATGAAGCGGAACGAATTGCGGCAGCGGTAGAAGAACTGGCTCTTTCTCATATAATTATTACTTCGGTAACCAGGTATGATCTTGCGGACGGCGGGGCAGCGGTTTTTGCCCGGGTAATTCAAGTGTTACGGGCCCGCAAACCAAAGCTGGGAATTGAAATATTGACGCCGGATTTCAAGGGTGACGAACGGGCCGTAGAGATTGTTGCCGCTAATCCGCCGGATATCTGGGCGCATAATCTGGAAACTGTTGTCCGGCTCCATTACCGAGTACGGCCGCAGGCAGATTATTTGCGCAGTCTGCGTCTGTTGGAGTTAATTAAGCTGAAAAACGGTGACATTTTAACCAAGTCTGGTATAATGCTGGGCCTGGGTGAACGGCGGGAGGAAGTGCTTGCTGTTCTGAGAGATCTGCGTGCTGTGGGTGTGGATATGGTTACTTTAGGGCAGTATTTACGGCCCCGGCAGGATTGTCTGGCGGTAGAGAGATATGTCAGGCCGGAGGAATTTGAAGAATATCAACAAGATGCTTTGCTAACGGGATTTAAGCGCGTTATGAGCGGCCCGTTGGTGCGCAGTTCATATCAAGGTAAAAGATCAAAAGTAGAGTAGGGGAGGGCCTTGTCCCAGCAAAGCTGGGACTGCTATTATAGGAATGAATATAGACTGTGCCCTCCCGAGGAAAGGAGGAACAAATGAAAGATGTAAAAATGCCGGAATTGATGGAGGATGTTTCTTCCGCGGTTATTTCCTTCTGGCGTTTTGAGGAAGGAGATCCGGTTGAAGAAGGCGAAGAACTTGTGGAAGTGACTATTGATAATGAAACCTACACTGTGCCTTCTCCTAATTCGGGGATCCTCAATGAAGTGTTTTTTGATGACGGTGATGAAGTTGAGGTGGGTGAGATTATTGCTACAATAGAAGAAGAAAGTGAAGGAGAATTTGGGATGGAAGTGGAAGGAGAAGAGATATAAAAGCCGTTTCTCGTTTCTCGTTTTTTGATGTTTAACGCTAATTATTAACTAAATCCGTAGTTAAGGAAATTGACGAGAGGGGAAGAGGGGGATGTTTTAGCTGAGGATTTTTTTATGGCTTTAAACCGTATTCTTTTATTTTACATTTCCGTTAATTCCGGGCATCAGATGGCCGCAATGGCCATTGAGGATGCCATCCGTATCGTTGATCGTAACGTCGAGACATTAAATATTAATCATTTTCACTATACAAATCCGGTGCTGGCTAAGTTGATCATGAAAGGCTACCATGGGATGTTGAGGAAAACGCCGGAATTATGGGACTATCTCTATGACAATAATGTTGTCAGGGAGAAGACAAGCAAGCTCATGGAGCTTGTTTATAAACTGAATACGATTAAAATTCATCGTCTTATCCAATGGTATAAGCCGGAATTGATTGTCTGTACACAGGCCTTTCCCTGTGTGGCCATGGCCGAATATAAGCGTACCAGGAAAGTCCAGATTCCACTGGTTGGGGTAGTAACTGATTATGGTATTCATTCTTACTGGGTTGATAAAGATATTAATTTATATATTGTTCCTACCGTTAATTGCCGGGACAGGCTGGTTCAACTGGGAGTTGATAGTAAACGGATCGAGGTTCATGGGATTCCAATCAGTCCCCGTTTCTCTGTCCCACTGGAGGCCGCTAAAATCAGGCACCGTCTCGGGATTAACGGCTCTACGCCGGTTGTCTTGATTATGGGAGGCAGCCGGGGGATGATCTCCATTGATGAGATCGTAGAGGATCTGGCCCGTTTGCCCGAGCCGCTGCACTTGCTTGCTATTTGCGGAGCAAATCGCAGCCTTTACCGGCGCCTGCAGAAATTACAGGGCCGCTGCCAGGCTTCTATAAGTGTTTTTAGTTATGTTTCCAACATTGAAGAATTGATGTCGATTGCTGATGTTATGGTTACTAAGCCCGGAGGATTAACGATTACCGAATCCCTGAGTAAGAAGCTGCCTCTGATAATCATTAATCCGATTCCCGGACAGGAAGCAAAGAATACAGAGTTTCTGATCAATAACCAGGTTGCGATTAAGGCCAACGATTCCCGGGATGTAAGTCAGCAGGTCAGTGGTTTGCTGGGCAGTGCCCGGGAGCGGGAAAGCCTGCGGCAGCGAATAAATAATTTAGGCGTTAAAAATGCCGGTTTGGATATTGCCAAACGTGTAATATACTGGGAAAAATGCTGAAATATTTCTTGTTTAAATTTATGCATTGGCTGGTGTTAACCATTCCGCGTAAGTGGGGCTATTGGATCGGGGTCCGGGTTGCGGATTTAGATTATTTATGCCGCTGGCGTATGCGCAAAGCGGTGAGAGAAAATTTGAGGTATATTTTAACTAATGTTAAACAAACGCCGGTTAGTGAATCTTTACTAACGGCACAAGCCAGGGCGGTATTTAGAAATTTTGCCAAGTATCTGGTGGATTTTTTCAGTTTTGCCAGGTTTAATGCCGATAATATTCATGATTTGGTTAAAGTTAAGGGACTGGAAAATGTTCAGCAGGCTTTTGCGCGGGACAAGGGTGTGGTGGGGGTTACTGCCCATCTGGGTAATTGGGAGCTGGCGGCTACAGTAGTGGCTTTATTAGGATTTCCTATTAGTGCCGTTACCCTTAGCCATGAGAATACCAGGATTAACCGGCTATTTGTTAATCAACGGGTAATCAAAGGGGTGGAGGTTGTCCCGGTCGGCGCACGGCCGCGGGAATATCTGAATGTTCTGCACAGGAAACGGTTGATCGCCTTAGCCGGGGACAGGGTTACTTCCGGTGTCGGGATCAAGGTGGATTTTATGGGACGGCCGACAGAGGTTCCCCGGGGCCCGGCAGTGTTGTCGTTACGTACCGGAGCGCCGATTTTACTGGCAATTATGGTGCGGAACGCTGAAGATAAATTCACGTTATTTTTTGAGCCGCCGATTTATCCTGATAGTAATCGGAAAGGTCTTGCAGAAGCGGAGAAGGAAACCACACAGAAGATAATGGCGATCCTTGAGCGTTACATCCGGGAATATCCTTCTCAGTGGTTTGTATTTTACAGGGTATGGCCGGATAAATGAAAGTTGGAGTTCTAATTCCTTGTTATAATGAGGCAGCGGCGATCGGGGAGACGGTTAGAGGCGCCAGGAGTTATCTGCCGGAAGTGATTGTGGTTGATGACGGCTCTGGTGACGATACTGCCCGAGCGGCCCGGGAAGCCGGAGCGGAAGTGCTCCAGCATCCCGTTAATCAGGGTAAAGGCGCGGCCCTGCAGACGGGTTTTTCTTATATAGTGAAACATAAGGATTGGGCGGCGCTGATTATTCTGGATGGTGATGGGCAGCATAACTGGAAGGAGATCCCAAAATTTATTTCTGCGGCGGAAAAAGCGGATGTTGTTTTAGGCAATCGAATGGAGAACGCGCAGAATATGCCCCGTGTTCGCTGGCTGACAAATAAATTTATGTCCTGGTTGATCTCCCGGCTGACAGGAAGAGAAATCCCGGATTCTCAGTGCGGGTATCGATTATTAAAAACAGATATATTAAAAAATCTGCGGTTGCGTACCTGCCGCTATGATACGGAAAGTGAGATACTGTTGCAGCTGGCCGCGCAGGGGTATTCAATGTCCTCGGTGCCGATCAGCAGTATTTATCGTGGTGAATCTAGTTATATTAATCCCTGGAAAGATACGCTAAGATTTTTCCGGCTTGTTAAAACATGGTTTAGTAGTGGATAATTTTATTGAATTTCGCGATCAAATGGTGGAAGCACAGCTTGCCGCCCGGGATATCCATGACAAACAGGTATTAGCGGCATTTCGTAAAGTACCCCGGCACCTTTTCGTGGGCAGATCCTGGCAGCAGAAGGCCTATAAAGATCATCCGCTGCCTATTGAGTGCGGGCAGACTATCTCTCAGCCATACATGGTTGCGTTAATGACCCAGTGTCTGGAATTAAAAGGTAAAGAACGGATACTGGAAGTAGGTACAGGTTCCGGTTATCAGGCCGCTATCCTGGCAGAGTTGGCGGGTGAGGTTTATACGATAGAGAGGCATGCGCAATTAGCGCAGCGGGCGCGGGAAAATTTAATAAAAGCAGGGTATAAGAATATACAATTAAAAGTAGGTGACGGCACCCTCGGGTGGGAAGAGCATGCCCCTTATGATGGGATAATCGTAACGGCGGGTGCGCCTGCTGTACCGCAAGCGCTGAAAGAGCAGTTAGCTGACGGAGGACGGTTGGTGATTCCAGCCGGCAATGCTTTTTCTCAAATACTTGTTGTCCTCGAGCATAAGGGCGGGGAATTTATTAAAAAAGATCTTTGTGGCTGTGTTTTCGTGCCATTGGTTGGTAAAGAAGGCTGGTCGGAAAAATAATCAGGAGAAATTTTATGTTGGATAAATTATTACATCTTACCTCTGGCCTGAGTCCGGAATGGGCGACGGCCCTAGTGGCTTCTTTGCCGGTGAGTGAACTGAGAGGATCAATTCCCCTGGCGATATTACAGTTTAAATTTGTCTGGTGGAAGGCCTATTTAATTTCTGTCGCCGGCAATATGATTCCTGTAATCCCCTGGCTGCTGTTTCTTAATTATGCCCAGCAGGGACTTATGCGTTACCGGCTCCCCCGGATGTTTTTTAACTGGATTTTTGCCAGGACGCGCCGTAAAGGAAAGATGATTGAAGAATATGAAACCCTGGGGTTAATGATGTTTGTCGCCATTCCTCTGCCGATAACCGGTGCCTGGACGGGATGTATTGCCGCTTTTTTATTTGGGATAAAAATGCGCCATGCACTATTGGCTATTTTTACCGGCGTGCTGATTGCCGGGACCATTGTGACCACCCTGACTAAGCTGGGCTGGATTGGCGGTGTTATTGCCGGCGGCGCGTTGATTACCCTGGCGGTAATAACGGTAGTGGAGGTTTTTAAACACGAAAAATAGGCACGGCCGCGGCCGCGCAGTTGCTTTTTCTGCTATATTCAGGTAACATCAAAATCAGTGAGGTCAAAAAACGGGGCGTAGCGCAGTCTGGTTAGCGCGCTTGGTTCGGGACCAAGAGGTCAGCGGTTCGAATCCGCTCGCCCCGACCATCTATCGAAATCCGCTGGAGGCGGACATTGTGTTATGCGCTATGCTTTAATTGGTGATATTCACGGTAATTTGGAATCGTTAGAGGCTATACTCAGTTCTATTGCTAAGGAGAAGGTGGATCAGATTCTCTGTTTGGGCGATATTGTAGGTTATGGCGCCAATCCTGTAGAATGTATTAAAATCATTCAAGAGAGATGCACTAAGATTGTCGCCGGGAATCATGATCACGCGGCGATTGGGCTTGCCGATATTGATTTTTTTAATCCCTTTGCCAAACAGGCAGTGTTGTGGACAAGTGAAAAGCTTTCTGAAGAAGAGATAAATTTCCTGGCCAGTCTCAAGCTGGTTGAGCGGGAGGCTGATTTTACCCTTGTGCATGCGGCCCTGGACGCACCGCGCAGCTGGGGATATATCTTAAATACATTTGATGCCGCGGTTAATTTTGAGATTCAGGCCGATGCTCTCTGTTTTATCGGTCATTCCCATGTTGCTGTCGCCTATCAGAAGAAGCAGAATTTTGTTTCCGGGCATAGATTTATTAATAAGGTGGAGGAGGGTTCTCAGTATATTATTAATATTGGCAGTGTCGGGCAGCCGCGAGATGGTGATCACCGGGCCTGTTATGTAGTTTATGATACAGAATTTCAGACATTAAGACTAAAACGGGTGGAATATGATGTTGCCGGGGCCCAGAAAAAGATTATTGCTGCCGGCCTCCCGGAAATATTAGCCGATCGGTTGAGTATCGGTAGATAATAATTTTGTGTTCGAAGAATTGACATGTTTAAGATTAGACCTTACCTGTTGCCTATTCTCTGGATGTTACTTATCTTTACCCTGTCCTCTTTTCCCGGGCCGGCAATCCCCAAATACCCTTTTCCGGGATTTGATAAGCTGGCGCATCTTATTGTTTACGCGGTTCTTGCTGCTCTTTGGTATTGCAGTTTGAAAATTGATTTTCGGCGGCGTTTAATAGTCGTGGTTTTGATTAGCAGCCTCTATGCTGTTTCCGATGAAGTTCATCAGCTTTTTGTGCCCTTACGATATTTTAGCATCGGTGATCTATTTGCTGATTTCTTCGGCGCGGGTGTTGGGGCTTTACTGGCAATGGGGGTCAAAAAATGGCGTTAATTGTTCGCAAATTTGTTGTTGGCTCGTTGGCCACAAACTGTTACGTGGTTAGTTGTGAAAATACCGGATTTACCTATATTATTGATCCTGGGGACAATGCCGCGGGAATTATTAATTATCTGCGGCGAAATGAATTTATTCCTAAAGGGATTATCCTGACTCACGGGCATTTGGATCACGGTGGCGCGGTAAGAGATCTCCGTAACCAGCTTAGGCTTAGGCTGATGATCCATTCGGCGGATACATTCATGCTGGCCCCCATGGGAATTCCTGCTGCCGACGAGCATCTTGTTCCCGGTGAATTCCTTCCCTTGGGGAGGGATAAACTACTTGTAATCCATACTCCCGGACATAGTCCCGGAAGTGTCTGTCTGCATACCGGGATGAAATTGTTTAGCGGTGATACCCTGTTTAAAGATGGAGTAGGCCGAACGGATCTGCCTGGTGGTTCCTGGCCCCAACTGCAGGCATCACTGGCGGATAGGTTGTTTACTTTGCCGCCGGCTACCGAAGTTTATCCGGGGCATGGCCCTAGTACTACAATTGGCCGGGAAAAATCTTTATAGAAAACGCAATACGCACGTTTCACGCGCGATACGCATGAGGAGATATGAAAGTTTTAGTAGATGAATTCTTGGATTATCTTAGTATTGAAAAAGGTCTTAGTGGTAATACCAGGGAATCTTACGGTCGGGACCTGACCAAGTTTACGTCATTCTTAGGCAGGCGCAAGTTAAAGGGCGTAGATAATATTTCCCGTAAAGAGATTACTGCTTACCTGTTGGCGGAAAAAGATAAGGGATTAAGTCCCAGTTCATTGTCCCGTAATCTCGTTAGTATCCGGATGTGGTTCCGCTATCTGGTTGTGAACGGTTATTTGGAAGAAGATATTACGGCGGTATTGGATTCTCCCCGCCTCTGGCGGATATTGCCGAATGTGCTTTCGGTCCAGGAGGTGACGAAGTTACTTCAGAGTACAAAGACTGATTCGGCACGCAGCCTGCGCGATAAGGCTATGCTGGAACTGATGTATGCCAGCGGGTTACGTGTTTCAGAGGTAGTTAATTTACGGGTAAGTGATCTTAATCTGGAAGTGGGTTTTCTCCGCTGTATAGGTAAGGGAAAGAAAGAACGAATAGTGCCTTTAGGTAAGCTGAGCATTAAATCCCTGCAGCACTACTTGAAAAAGGGACGGCCGCGGCTGATGAAAGATTTATTAGTACCCAACCTTTTTCTGAATCAGCGGGGGAAAGCTTTTACCCGGCAATGGGTTTGGAAGTTGATCAAGCATTATGCCCGGCAGGCCGGGATAAAAAAAGAAATTACCCCGCATACCCTACGGCATTCCTTTGCCACCCATCTTCTGGCTAATGGTGCGGATCTACGCATTGTGCAGGAGTTGCTAGGCCATGCAGATATCACAACCACACAGACCTATACCCATGTTGACAAAAATCGCCTGAAATCCATCCACCGGAAATTTCATCCCCGGGCCTGAAAGCGGCCGGGGACAGTCTATATACATTCCAATAATAGCAGTCCCAAGCGAAGCTTGGGACTGCAACCGGTTTTTCAGTTTTTGTCTATGGTTAAAGAGGAATTTATGCTATACTCGGAATTTCCCGCAGCGGAAAAGTTCCCGTGCGTGGGACAGAAGGAGGGAGGGAGTTAGACTATGAATGTATTACCTTTTCGCGGTGTTCTTTACAATAATGATAAACTTGATCCGGCACAGGTAGTGACCTTGCCCTATGATAAGATTACCCCGCAGTTAAAAGAAGAGTACCGTTCGCGCAGTCCCTTTAGTGTGGTTAATCTTATTCTGCCCAAGGATTATCAGGAAGCTGCCCGTTTGTGGCAGGAGTGGTTGGGGCAGGGGATATTGCAGCAAGATGAAAGGGCTGTTTTTTATATTTATCAACAAGAGTATGAATATCCTTCCGGGACAATAAATGTCAGAACAGGGCTGGTGTCCTTATTGGAAGTTCAACCTTTCAGTAAAGAGACGGTAATGCCCCATGAAAAAACTTTTTCCAGGATACGGGCAGAAAGGGAAGAACTGCTGGATGTTTGTCAGGCAAATTTTGGTCATATATTTATGCTTTATAGTGACCAGGAAAGCAAGGTGGACAGTGCGCTGGAGTCCGTTTTGGGCACATCTCCCCGGCTAGGTTATAAGGATAAAAAAGGGGTGGTGCATCGCATCTGGACTATTGATCAGCCGGAACTGATAAGTGAATTACAAAATATCTTTAAAGATAAACCCTTGTTTATTGCCGACGGCCATCACCGCTACGGTGCCGCCCTGGATTACAAGCAGAAACAGGAGGCACAGAAGGGGGCGCAATTTACCGGGCAGGAAGGATTCAATTACCGAATGGTTACCTTAGTAAATGTGCTTGGCCGCGGTGTGCGGATTTTACCCACGCATCGGGTAGTTAAGGCATTGCCGCGTTTAGATCGAGAGCAGTTTTTAAGTGAGTTGGGTAAGTATTTCTTTGTTTCCCGGGATACGATTCCGGCAGAGGAAATGCTGCCTGATTGGCTCTCCGGTATCAGCAAGTTTTCTGCTGAACATGCTTTTGGAGTTTATCTGGGGGGAGAGGAATTCTATACGTTGAGGCTCAAACCAAATGAATCTTTGGAGAAGATACTCGGGTTGAGCCGGCCGCAGGCCTGGCTTTATCTGGATGTGAATATTTTACATCTACTCATCTTAAAGAATATCCTAGGGATTGATACCCATAATGCCAAGGATGAGGCCAATCTCATGTATCTGCGGGATCCTGATGAGGCCATAGACTGGGTCAAGAAAAACAATAATGCTCTGGCCTTTATCCTCAATCCGACAAAGATTACTGAGGTTAAAGAGATAGTTAATCTGGGCGAAGTTATGCCGCATAAATCGACTGATTTTTATCCCAAACTCAATACCGGTTTGATCATGCGGAAGCTCGAAGATATAGAAAAATGCAAATTAGTGAGTTAGCAAAACTCATTGATCATACAAGTAGAATATTATGCAAAAGAAAACTCCTCTTTACGAAAAACATGTGGAATTAGGGGCGCAAATGATAGATTTTTATGGCTGGCTGCTGCCGCTCCAATATGAAAGCATTGTGGCCGAGCATCAGGCGGTAAGAAATAAAGTAGGCTTGTTTGATGTCTGTCATATGGGTGAATTCGAAATCAAGGGGAAAGATTCCTATTCATTTATTCAGAAGCTGATTTGTAATAATCTTGATAAGATTAAACCCGGCGGGGCTTTGTATACGCCTATCTGTCGGGAGACGGGCGGAATTATTGATGACCTTATTCTTTATCAATTGAATAGGGATCATTTTATTCTGATTGTTAATGCCGTTAACCGGGAGAAGGATTTTCAATGGGTGCAAAAACAAAGTGCCTCTTATGATGTCAAGCTTAGTGATCTTTCAGATTCCCTGGCGATGGTTGCCGTGCAGGGTCCCAAGTCGGTGATGGTTATGGAAGGATTTCTCCGGCGGAAGTTGGATTTCCTGGCTCGTTTTCAAGTGGTGGAAGTCGATATTGCTGACCGGAAAGTGCTGGTTGCCCGTACCGGCTATACCGGTGAAGACGGTTTTGAAATAGCTGTCCAGAATGAAGATGCCGCCTGGCTCTGGCAGCGCTTGAACGAGTTTGGTCAGGATTTTGGTATGCGGGCGATAGGGTTTGGCGCCCGGGATACCTTACGTTTAGAGAAGGGCTATCTTCTTTATGGGAGTGATATTAATGAAGAGACAACCCCTTTAGAGGCGGGTATCGAATGGGCAGTGGATTTTACAAAGCCGGATTTTATCGGTCGTGATGCCCTTCTCGCCCAGCAGCAGGCAGGAGTAAAACGGAAATTGGTTTTTTTGGAGGCTATTGGCCGAACAATACCGCGGTCCGGTTGCCGGATAACCAAGGGCAAAGATGTAATCGGTAAAGTGACCAGCGGCACCTTTTCTCCTACGCGGCAGAAAGGGATTGCCCTGGCTTATCTGGAGGCACAATATGCCGTTCCCGAAACGATTGTCACTATTGATATTCGGGGAAGAGAGTCGGCGGCAAAGGTTGTCAGAAATAGTAGCGGTAAGGTGAAAAAAAAGAAAATGTAGGGGAGGGCCTTGTCCCAGCAAAGCTGGGACTGCTATTATCGGAATGGATATAGACTGTGCCCTCCCGAATTAGGAGGGAGAGATGAACGTGCCGGAAAATTTGCATTTCGCAAAAACACATGAATGGGTTAAGCAGCACAAGAATGTTGCCCGGGTGGGGATCAGTGATTTTGCCCAGCATGAACTAACCGATATTGTTTTTGTGGAGTTGCCGAGCAAGGGAGCGGAACTTGCTGCCGGAGGACAGTGCGCGGTTGTGGAATCGGTAAAAACCGCCTCTGATGTTTATGCGCCGGTATCCGGCAAGGTTATCCGGATAAATGATAAGGTAGCCGATGCTCCGGAGCTGCTTAATCATGATCCATACGGTGATGGTTGGTTGTTTGAGGTGGAAATGAGTAACGCCGAAGAATTAAATAATTTGCTCAGCGCCGATGAATATCAGCAGTTAATGGTAAAATAGCCATGGATTTTATTCCAGAGACAAAAGAGAATACGGAAGATATGTTACGGGCCGTTGGCGCAAAAAGCCTGGCCGATTTGTTTCAGGACATTCCCCGGGAAATCGCTCCGTCAAGATTGAATTTGCCCCCGGGCCTGTCAGAACAGGAGCTACTTCGGGAATTGGAAAAATTAGGAAAACAAAATGTTACCGTTAGGGACAAAGATAACTATCTTGGAGCGGGCAGTTATGAGCATTTTATTCCCAGTCTGGTAACGGATTTGGCCGGCCGGGCGGAGTTTGTCACTGCCTACACTCCTTATCAGGCAGAAGCCAGTCAGGGTACGTTGGCGACAATTTATGAGTATCAGACATTAATATGTCAGCTTACCGGTATGGATATTGCCAATGCCTCGCTTTATGAAGGCGGTAGCGCCCTGGCCGAGGCTGCGCTCGTTGCCTATCGCAATAAAAATATTGCTAACGGGAAAATTTTTATTTCTGCCGGTGTTCACCCGGAATATCGGCAGGTAGTGAAAACTTATTTAGTTGGTGTTCCGGTAGAGATAATCGAGGTGCCTTATCAGCAGGGAGTGATGGATCTTGATTATTTAAAAGATAAGCTAGATAAGCAGACCTTAGCGGTGATTGTTCAGTCGCCTAATTTTTTTGGTTGTCTTGAACCTTTAGCGGAGATAGTTTCCTTAACCAAAAAAACAGGAGCCCTGAGTATTCTTTCCGCTTATCCGCTTAGTCTAGGGATCTTAAAGGATCCCGGCAGCCTGGGATTCGATCTGGTGGTAGGTGAAGGGCAGTCACTGGGTAATCCCTTATCTTTTGGCGGTCCCTACCTGGGGTACCTGGCCTGTAGCAAGAATTTGTTACGCAGGATTCCCGGGCGTTTAGTGGGCCGGACCAAAGATAAAAACGGCCGTAATGGTTATGTGCTGACCTTGCAGACAAGAGAACAGCATATCCGCCGGGAAAAGGCCACTTCGAATATTTGTACCAACCAGGCTTTAAATGCCCTGGCGGCCTGTATCTATTTGTGTACTCTGGGAAAGCAGGGGATTCAGGATGTGGCCAGGCTTAATGCCTATCTCAGTCATTATGCCCGGGATAAAATGGGGGCAGAACTTGTCTTTTCCCAGCCATTTTTTAATGAATTCACCATTAAAATTCCTTTTCAGCAGGAAAAACTTATTGCGGAAGGGATTATTCCCGGGTTGCGCCTGGAGCGTTTTTATCCGGAATTGGCAGGATGTTCTCTCTGGTGTGTAACAGAAACAAAAACTAAGCAGCAGCTTGACCGGTTAGCGGAGGTATTAAAATGAAAATTGCTCTGGCCAGTGACCATGGCGGGTTTTCCTTTAAAAAGGCAGTATTAGAATATTTGGCAAAGAAAGATTATCAATATCAGGATTTCGGTTGTCATTCTGACGAGCGCTGTGATTATCCTGATTATGGTTTTCAGGCGGCGGAAGCGGTTAGCCAGGGGAAATGTGACCGGGGGATAATTATTTGTAAAAGCGGTATTGGGATGAGTATTGTGGCTAACAAAGTGAAAGGTATACGTGCCGCTCTCTGTCTGGATGCGGTTATGGCCCGGAAAAGCCGTCAGCATAATAATGCCAATGTACTGGTGTTATCGGGAGAATTTACTGATATTCTTTCTCTGGAAGAAATCCTGGAACAATGGTTGGAGACCGAATTTGAAGGCGGCCGCCACCAGCAGCGCCTGGATAAGATCAAGAATTACGAGAATAAAGTCTAAAATCTATATATTCTATGAAGCATTCCATGAAGGAGGTCCAACCTCCTTCATGGTTTATGGAGGAGGAGAGAGATGAGTGTTTTGAAAAAGACTGATCCGGAAGTATTTGAATTAATACACAAGGAAGTGGAGAGGCAGCAGAATTCCCTGGAACTGATCGCTTCCGAGAATTTTACCAGTCTTAGTGTAATGGAGGCCCAGGGATCGGTGCTGACAAATAAGTATGCTGAAGGGTATCCGGGAAAAAGATGGTATAACGGTTGTGAATACTATGATGCGCTGGAAGCTATGGCTATGGAACGGGCAAAGAAAATCTTCGCTGCGGAGCATGTTAATGTCCAGTCTCATTCCGGCAGTCAGGCCAATATGAGTGTGTGTATGGCGGCAATTAAGCCCGGGGAAACGATCCTTTCCATGGATCTCGCCCATGGCGGACACCTTTCGCACGGACATAAACTTAATTTTACCGGCCGTTTCTATAATATTGTTTCTTATGGTGTAAGTAAAAGTACTGAAGCGATTGATTATGACGAGCTGGCGGAACTGGCGAAGAAACATAAACCCAAGCTGATTATCAGCGGGGCCAGTGCCTATCCGCGGACGATAGATTTTGCCAGGATTCAGGAAATCGCCCAATCGGTTGGAGCGGTGCAGTTAGCGGATATTGCCCATATAGCCGGTCTGGTAGCTGCCGGGCTGCATCCCAGTCCGGTTCCTTTTGCGGAGTTTGTTACTACCACAACACATAAGACCCTGCGCGGCCCGCGCGGAGGGTTAATCATGTGTAAGGCCCAATTTGCCAAGGATCTGGACATAGCTGTTTTTCCCGGTACTCAGGGCGGGCCGTTAATGCAGGCCATTGCCGCTAAGGCCGTGGCCCTGGGTGAGGCCCTGAAGCCGGAATTTAATGAATATCAGGCACAAATATTAAAGAATGCCAAATGCCTGGCGGCAGAAATCGCCCGCTTAGGGTTACGGATTGTTTCCGGGGGAACGGACAATCATTTGCTGCTGGTTGATCTGCGAGATAAGGGTGTTACCGGTAAAGAGACTGCCAATACCATGCATCGGGCCGGGATAACAGTAAATAAAAATCTTATCCCTTTTGATTCGGCCAGTGCCTTTGTGACCAGCGGAATTCGTGTGGGAACACCGGCAGTGACTACCCGGGGAATGAAGGAAGCGGAAATGACCAAAATCGCCGAGTTGATCGTGGAAGTGGTTTCCAATCTGAGTGATGAAAAGGTGATTGAGAAAGTACGCAAAGAAGTGACCAAACTTTGCCATAAGTTCCCGTTACCATATAAATAAAAAATCCGAAATCCGAAATTGTGAGGTTGGTTTATGAAATGTCCCTATTGCAGCCATTTAGAAGATATGGTAGTTGACAGCCGTTCATTAACGGAAGGGGCGGTGATCCGCCGCCGCCGTCAGTGTACGCGCTGCCGCCGCCGTTTTACTACCTATGAGCGGATCGAAGAGATAGCAATTAAAATTATTAAAAAAGATAACCGCAAGGAAGATTACGACCGCCAGAAATTGTTTGCCGGGATCCAGCGGGCCTGTGAGAAGCGGCCGGTTACCAATGAACAGATGGAAAAGCTGATTCTGGATATTGAAAAGAGAATCGGGTCCCAGCGCCGCAAAGAGGTGACCAGTAAACGTCTTGGTGAGATGGTCATGAAGAAGCTGCAGAAGATTGATGAAGTGGCCTATGTGCGTTTTGCCTCTGTTTACCGCCAGTTTAAGGATATTGGCCAGTTTATGCAGGAAGTTAAAGGATTGTTAAATAAGTAGAGGCGTTACATAGAGATGTTTCCCGGAGAGAGGGGCTGCTTATTTCCCCGCGGATTGTTGCAGTAGTTGGGTTTGCCACTGATTGAGAAAACGGCGTTTCTTTTGAGTTAGGTAGGTTTCGCTAAACTGTTTCTTTTCCTTTTTCCATTCCTCAGGGTCAATCCGGTGTGTCCGGCGCAGGCTGATGAGGGCATAGCCGCCGGAAATTTTCACCGGCCCAGCCAGGGTGCCTGGTTTCGTCTTAAAGGCAATTTGGGCAAATTCTTCTGCCGCCCCCAATTTAGGCACGGGACCATTAATCGTGAATGGTTTTGTCTTACTGACTTTCAGCCCCAGCGATTTGGCGGCAATGGTAAAAGGAGTATTGTTTTTCATCCGTTCTTTTATTTTTGCTGCAAGTTCTTCTGTCTGCTGTTCTGCCAGTTCGTCTGCTTTTTCTGTTTTCAGTTTGTGCCTGACCTTGTCCTCGACCCGGGTAAGTTCCGGGATCTGACTGGCAATCTTTTCCTGCGGGGAGGCAATGACCCATTTGTTACCCACGCGGAAAGGTTCACTGATTGTGTCCTCGTCCATTTTCCAGACCCTGTCCATTAATTGCGGGGCCCAGCCCAGTTCCGGGATGAATTCGGTTTGAGCCAGCGGTTTAGATTCTTTTAACGGCCAGTTATTTTGTCCGGATAATTTAATCATATCACCGCGGCGTCTCTCCGTTAAGGCAATTGAAGCGGTCAGCGCTTCGTCGTAAACCAGTTCCTCGGTTTGCTGTTCCTTCAAAGTATTGATAATCTCTTCTTTTACGTCAGCCAGCTTTTTTGTGTTGCCTTCTTTATCTTTAAAGTCTTCCTGATTAGCGGAATAGTATTCCTCAATTTCTTTCGGCCCGATTTCAATCTCGTCCTTTTTGGCTGCCGGGTCAAAGACAAGATAGGTTATCTTTATTTTTTCCGGTTCCCGGAATTCTTCTTTATGTTTATTGTAGTAGGCCTGAAGTTCTTCCGGAGATATTTCTCCTACCTGAGTGAGGTAGTCGTTGCTTTCTATGCGCAGATAGTAGACTACCGCTTTTTCGTTTCTCTCTTTGTATGCCTGGAGTGCTTCATCATCGCTAACCAGAACGGTAGCGGCAATAAGTTTTTCCAGTTTTTTTATGTTTAATAGACGGGTAAGGGTTGCCTCAAATTGTACCGGCCAGGTACTGAAGAGGTTTTTAACCAAAGTTTCATAGGTGGTAAAATCAAACTGGCCTTCAATCTGGAAAAGGGGAAAATTTTCCAGCCAGGCCTTGATCTCTTTCCGGGTGGTTTGAAAACCATAATTACGTGTTTCTTTCTGCATTACTATCAGCTGTAAGGCCAGCTGCTGCATGTTTACCTGGTTCATCAGTTGGTTGAGCCATTGGCCGTAAGCGGCTAATTGATCGGCGCTGGCTATTTTGTTGGTTTCCACAAAATTAATGATAAACTGGATTTGACTGTCCCGGAGGGCGCGGCGGAAGGTGTTACGGGAGATTTTGTGGCTGCCGATATTAATGCCGGATCCTTCTTTTCCTTCTTCATCTTCCCGCACAATCGAACCCACACCCCAGAAGAGAAAAGGCACAATTATCAGGCAGAGGATGATAGTAAAAATAACCTTAGTATGACGGCGAATGAAATTTAATAACACAGCGGATCAAAGCCTCAATAAAAAGTAAAATGTTAGGTATCAAACTCAATCTATCGTATAAACTGATACGTTCTAGCAGTACTACAAACTATATCCATTCCTATAATAGTAGTCCCAAGCGAAGCTTGGGACAAACCTCCAAAACTGTGGGGGCAAAACAAGATGTTACAAGTTTGTAGTATAGTGGGGTATTATAGCTAAGATCGGTACTTTTGCAAAGCTAAAAATCATTTTTGCCGGGTCTTGACAGCAGCAACTTCCTATGTTTTATTATACTAGAGAGTAATAATTTATATATAATTTATGTAACATTAGGGGGGCCATTAGTGCTAAGAAAATCAGTTTGTCTTCTTATTGTCCTTAGCTTCCTCAGCAATAACATCCTCTGGGCTAGTGAGATACGTGACGGATTGTCAAGCCGGCCGGCAAGGGGATGTTTGACCTCTTATATATCTATTGACGGGGCCAAGCAATTAGAAGCGATAAATGAAGTTCTTTCCCCACAGCTTGCTCAGGCCCTGTTGAGATTAGCCGATCATGTAAATGATCTTCAGCTGCCTTCTGCGGGGGCTGTCACGATCGCGGATTTACGCCGTGTTCATCGCCGGGAAGCAGAAATCATCTCCCTGTTGGTTAATCTGCCCGATAATCTTATCCTTCAACATCACGCGCAATCTATCTATATATATATCAAAGGGCAAGAACTGGTGCTGGAGTTAACTTCCGGTCAGGGAGAGCAAAACAGCGCAGACAGTATTGGCCCTTTTAGAATTGTTTTAAATAAGGATATCTGGTTCCAGACCCTTTATCGAAGAATAGAAAAAGGGAAGCTTGATTCCTCTGCTGCTGTGTTTGCCGCTATTCTCCAGACATTGTTTGCTCAAGAACTTGGCCCGGAATTAACGGTTCAAGAAGGATTACTTGTTTGCGGGGCTAAAGATGATTATATCGCTCTGGGAGATGAAAGACATGTGGCCTGTCTTATCTTTCGCGGGGAGGAAGGAAGGTATCTTGCAGTTAATTTGAAAACAGAATGCGGTGATGTGGAATTAAGCTCTGTTCAAAAGGAGGATGAAGATTATCTTGTGACTAGTAGCGCAGGGGAGAGGTATTTGATCGATGCCAATACCGGTAAGTTATTTTTTCTTGCCTCCGGTGATGAAACCGGCGCGGAGGACTTATTAGAATTTGTTGTAACAGATTCTAAACCCTGGGAGTTGGAACGAGTTTTATCTACAATGATCGGACGCGCCCTGCATGAACCTGAGGTGACCCGTAGTGCTCTGGTCGGGGAACTGGAGTTAGCAGCGGTAAGTAATTGTATCATTGGCAACCTGATGAAGGAAAAAGAAACGGTGGCCGCGGAGCCTGTTTCCTACGCGGCCTGGCCGATGGAGATTGCCGGTAATTACTATTTTGTGTTTGGCGGGACTGATTCGTCTCTGGTCAAAGATACCCTCTATATATTTGAGGATGTTTTTAGTGAGCTGGCCGTTGCCCGCTTTCAAGGATTGACTTTGCCTGCCTATCTGGTGCGGATTCCGGCAGAGCAAATTGATAAAAGTGCGGAAACTGTTTCTTTGCGCCGGAGCGTAGTCGAAAGATTAGCAGAAGATACGGCCGGTAATAATCAGTTGTTGGGCGCTGCTGCCGTGTTTAATTTTTTGCAATTTATTGACGAAAATAAACGCCAGCGGAAAGGCGATTTCTTTACTGCTCAGAAAGAAAGTTTATCCGGATTGATTACCGGTTTTGACCCGGCAGAGATAGAAGACGAGACGCAGATGTTTGTTGCTGTTTTTGATCGTCTGCCAAACTGTTTACAGGCGGAATTTCTCGACATGTTAGCACTTTTCTATAACAGTAACGGCCTGGACCTGGCCGGTGCCGTTACCTATTTTACCTACAGCCTGAAAACGGGCGATCTGGAATTACCGGCAGAACTATCCCCGGAAGAAACGGCAGCGGTGATTAACTCCCTGGAGCAGGCCTTTGGTGAAGGCCATGATTATTATCTATTCGCGCCGGCCATGGAATTATACCAGACATTCAGCCGCTTGTTTCCGCGCAAGGCGCTTTCTTATAATTCCTTCTGCGATGTTTTCCTGAATAGTGGCGCAGTCCGTAATAATCGTCAGCGGATAGTTTTCCTGACTTCCTACCAGAAGTTAGGGAAGAGGATTGAGGAGGATAGACCAATAAATTATGAAACAAGGTTTGCCTTATATGAACAGTACCAAGAATTATACGGGGAAAGCGGAGAAATGCTCAGCTGGGAGCAATTTAACCAAGAATATATAAATCAACAAACGGTGCGGCTGGCCAAGAAGGAACTGGCCTTTTATCAAGCGTACAAAAACATGCTGGTGGAAGCATCTTCGCAGAATTTATTAGATTTACACGAAACAGATCACCGCCTGGCTGAACAGTTGAGGGACGCGCAGTTAATGTTCGGGATAAAAACTCCTAAATTGTCTCTCCGGCAGTTTTATCGCCAAATGATCAGCTCGCTTGCCGGTAAATTAAACGTTCTTTTAAACAGGTTAAGGATTCAGGTCGAACCGCAGAAATTAGAAACCGGTTTGGAGAAAGGTTTTGCCGTGGCAATTGTTCCCATGGCAGTTGTTTTAGTTTGCGGCCTGGTGATGAGTGCCTGTAGTGATTGTTCCGGCAAGAAAACCCCGGAGCCTGCTGTTGCGGAAGTGAAGATCCAGGCAGCGCCGAGCCAGCCGGCGGCAGCGTCAACGGCGCCGGCAGTGCAACCGACTCTGCCGGGCAAAGCGGCTCTAACGAAGGGATTGTTTAATTTCCGGGGCAGGACAATAGAGATAAGAACGGTTAATCAATTTAACCCGGCCTGGGCGAAGACCGCGCAAAGGGGATTAGATAAATGGTTAGCGCGCATCTCCAAAACAACTACCGGTCTGCCGCCCAGCCATGTTGGGGATACTAGAACAGTGGCGATAAGGCATGGTTTTACTACCGGTGCTTTTACCTATGACCTGGCCCATGTAGCCCTGCGCTATTTACGTACTGGTCAACCCCAAAAGGCCAGGAAGATTCTGTCTTATTTTGCCACCCGCTATAATGCCTATTCTGTCAGTGAATTGCGGAATCCGCAAAACAAGTTGATTGATGGTAATGGGGTGTATGGGATACTGCGGGTCTTGATGGATGCTGACGGGAAGTTTCGTAAACATATCATAAATTGTGTGGATACCAGTTCCAGCTGGCCGCAGGGTGCGGGCATCATTGAATGGTATACCGATGGTGGTCCCCAATTCTGGTGGATGGGAAAAACTGCTCAGGCCCTGATGTTAGACCGGAGTATTCCCCGGGCGGAGCGGGCCAAATTTGAAAAATTCGTGCGCGGTATTGCTGAAATGGGTTTTGGCTTAATGAACAAAGAATCTATTGTGGCTGCTGGTCCAGCGGGACAGGATATTGATGGTGCACCTAAAAGGGAGCGAATGGGGCATACGGAAAATATGTGGGATATGTACGGATTTCTCCGGCAGACAGCAGATTATTTTCAAAATAAGGATAGAGCTTTTGCCGCAAAATGTCGAGGAAAGGCGGAGAAAGTGCTGCGCGGGTTAAAGGCTAAAGGTATTTATCAGCGAGAGGGAAAACTTGGCTATTTTTATCAGGGGATAAGATTCGGTAAAGTGAATAAACAGATTCCCACTGATGTCCAGACCTGGGGGATTCTTTCGGTTGGTCCGGAAAAGCTGGATCAGGTCTGGGGAAGCGGAACTACTGAGGGTCTGCTTAATTGGATAGTGCAAAGAGCTATGGCGGTTACTAGTTATGTTAGGCCTGATGGCTATAAAGTAACGACAATTGGTGTTGATTATAGTGATCGGAACCAGATTAGCCGGCAGCCAATGATTACCGATGAATGGACCGGCGGCGCTATTCTTGCTTTAGAAGTAGGTGCCAATTATCTTTATAAACAGGGCAAGAAAAAAGAAGCGGCAAAATTTTTAGCAATGGCTGACGCCCTGAAATATTTTGCTCTACTGAGGGCCACCCAGCATAATGGTGAATGGTATTGGGAATATGCTACTGGCCGCAATTTGCCTACGGGTTACGGTTGGAATACACCGGTGGCCTATGGCGGCAGTACTGCCGGCAATTGGATGTTGTTCGCCTTGTTGGGAATTGATCCCTTTGATCCTAGCGGTAAAAATAGGCGCGGTTTGAATGCGGTGAGAAGATATGGCACGAATAATGGCATTATCAGTATTAACAATGGAATAGACCTTTTATTAAAAAATATGGGGAAATCAAAACAAAAATTTGTTCACCGGCCGGGAGTAACAATTAAAAAGGTAGCTAAATCCCGTGTGCCAAAAAGCGCTGCTGTTGAGTCCAAGGAAATGCTTATGTTGGATCCAATGTATTTGAAAAAGATCGGTCCTTTGCCGGATACTGCAGTGGGGCGGAGCGGTTTGCTGAAAGTGGACAGACGCAGTAAAACCATAATAGTAAAATCAGTGGCATTATGGAATAGTGCTGAGGTAAGTTTTGTTAAGCCGATAAAATTAAAAAGCAAGGGATATACGGAACTTCGGTTTCGTGTTAAGGGTTTGCAGGGGACCAAGGCTGTAAGGGTAAATTTTGTTGATAAGCATTATCTTGCCGCTCAAAACTGGGATAATGTTCCGCCCCACATTAATGTGCCGATAAAGGGAAATGGTAAGTGGCAAGAGGTGGTAATCAGATTGACTGAGGCAGAATCTCTTGGTGCGGATATCGATGCGATTGGAGCAATCTCTTTTGATGTGGGTACAGATACAGCAGGTAATCCTATTAAAGCGGTAGTTCAGATAAGAAATCCCAGATTTTTTAAGGGGAAAAGGGTACAAACCAGAGTGCCAAGTGAAATACCAGCACCAGCAACAGGATCAGAACAAAAACAAGTTCCTGTTCCGGTACCTCGTCCTGACGCGGAAAGCAAAGTTGATAAACCAGCTAGCGGCGGCCGGGTAATAGATGTGGGTAGGTGTCGGGTAATGTATCAATGGAAAGTATGTTATAAGGATATCGCGCAGACAAATTTGAGTGTCAATGATTCTGTTCAGGTGTATGTGCCTGGTTCGGGAAAATTCTTACTGAGAATGACCGCCCCGGGACAGAACCCGAATGATTCTAATATGTATTATCCACAACCGCTGAAGATGGGTAAGTGGCACACAGTTCCTATTAAAAAATTCGTAAACAGGAAAGGGACTATTAAACAGGTTAGTGTGCATTGGGCTCCTAATCCGTTTGGCCAATTCTCTGATTTCCCTGGAGGGCGTCCCCGGGCGGCAGGGATAAAAATT
>CAZIXI010000017.1:0-23819 GCA_964543115.1 uncultured bacterium | reverse complement strand
TGTTTCTGAGCTTACAATGGGTGCACATAGCGGTACACATATGGATGCGCCGTCACATTTCATTCGCAGCGGAAAAACTATTGATACCTTGCCGGCAGCTGCCGTGATCGGTGCGGCAAGAGTGATCCGGATAAGAGACAGGGAATCCGTGAAAGTAAAAGAGCTCAGAAAACACCGGCTGCGGCGGGGAGAAAGGATTCTGTTTAGGACCATCAATTCCTCCCGCTGCTGGACCAGGAAAACGTTTATTAAGAAATTCGTTTATATATCAAAAGAAGCGGCGGAATATTTAGCCCGTATCGGCATCCGCACAGTGGGTATAGATTACCTCTCCGTAGGAGGATTTTACCGGGACGGCGCCCAAACGCATAAATTTCTTTTGCAGCGCGGTATTTGGATTATTGAAGGGTTGAATTTGGCCAAAATAAGACCGGGAAGATATGATTTAATCTGCCTCCCGCTGAAGATTGCCAATGCCGACGGGGCACCGGCACGCGCCCTGCTCAAACCGCGTAAATAAGGAGTGTATAAATGAAAACAATCCGTTATTTCCTGTTGACAGTTATATTTGTGCTGTTTTTATCTTCCGCGGTTTTTTCATTGCCCGCGGAAGATGTAGAGATTATTAATGACCGGCAATATTATCCGCGGGTGCATAAGTTGTTTGAGCAGGCGAAAGAAAGTATTTATCTAGTGATGTTTTCTGCCCGCTACTATGATAAGTACCCTGACAGCCCGACAAATATTCTGCTGCGCGACCTGGCCGCCGCGAAAAAACGGGGAGTAAAGGTGCAGGTTATTTTGGATCAGGGTGCGCCCTCAACTGGCAAGAACCGGCCGCAACGCCTGGAAAATACTCGGGTGATCCAGTTCTTTGATGATAACAATATCCCCTACAAGCTGGATTCTTCCTTTGTAACCACCCACGCCAAACTGATCATCGTAGACGGCCTTTACACCGTTATCGGCAGCAGCAACTGGAGCTACAGCGCCATGGACAAGAACCACGAGACAAACGTGCTGGTGAAATCACCGGCGGTAGCGGAACGCTACGAGCGCTATGTTAAAAGTATCAGGTAAATAACCTGGTTTAGGGCTCATTTCCGTGTTGCGTAAGATATTGTTGGTTAGATACATAAAGAGCTATTTGGCCAGTCTGGAAATATCTCCTTCCTTTTTTTTCTTCCCCTGTTGACAAGTACGGTTACTGATGGCATATTGAAGTGTAAAGGAATTTGAATTCGAAAAGGGTAAACTCTGAGTAATCAGAGGACACAAAGTTTCGGTTCTGTTTTGCCTGTAATCTGTGGTTTTTGGCTTTAGCCGGGAACAATATTCCCGCTGTCCAAAAGAGGTTAGAGATTATAGGGAATCAGAAGGCCGAACTGCCGAAGTGAATCTTTTATCATGGTGTGCTTAGGCGGTTTGGTCTTTTTTTTATTCAGCAGTATTCTTTTGGGGGGGAGCATGCTAAAGGCGATAAAAAAGCCGGCAATAGGTTTATCTTCAAGAGTACTATCCATATTATTAACTATAACCTTCCTCACGCAGAGTGTTCCCCGGTTTGCGTCCGCGGACATTGTTAGTGCCGCGCGACTGACGGCCGCAGCAGAATTTACTGATCATACTGCGCGGACAGTGAAAATCCATATTCCGGAACAATATGGTTTTATTGAAAAGACAAGCTATCCCGCCTTAACAGCTGCGGCAGAAGCAAAAAAACCGTTGGTCTTTCTGGTGAAAGATGCCCATTGCAATTATGAGGCGCAGCACAATATCGCCAAAATACTGGAAGTGCTGATAGAGGATTACGGCGCCGGCCTGGTAGCGATTGAGGGCGCCGCCGGAGACATCGATCTTAGCCGTTATGGCCGCTATACCCCCGGTCCCGGGAAACAGAGAGCCGTAGACAGATTCGTTAAAGAAGGCTATGTCACCGGAGCGGAATACCTAAAGATTAATCAATATCGGGAATTACCGTTTGGTATTTACGGGGTAGAAAACGCGCGTCTTTATGCCGATAATTTCATATCATTCCGCCAAACTTGGTCCGCTAACAGAGAAACGGACAAATTTTTCCGGCAATTAACGGAATTGACAGAACAATTAAAAAATAAAATCTATTCAGAGGAGCTGAAAGAATTAGATAGAAAATGCCGGAGCTTTAGCGCAGGAGAATTACCGCTTACAGATTACGTGCGGTATTTGGACAAAACGCAGAGCGTTAATGGTAGCGGGGAAACATCCGCTTCCGTAATAGAAAACTATTTCGTATTAATATAAAGGGCAATGGCTCTGGAGAACCAAATTGATTTTAAGAGATTGGCGGGAGAGCGAAAGCGATTAATCAGCCATTTGGAGAAAGGACTTCCCCGCGAGGCACTGAAACAGTTAGTCCGGAAAACGCTGGAATTTAAGTTAGGTAAGCTAAATTCTTTAGAATATTATCAGGGATTAGCGGCTAGCGCGGAAGATTTAACTCACTGGCAAGAACTGGGGCGTTATGTTGAATTATTGAAACTTCAGGCCCGGATTGATCTAGAAGATTTATTCAGTGAAATTGAGGTAATCACCGGCAGGCAAAAACAGGGATTATTCCGGAACGAAACGGAAGAAAAGCTCGACGGCGGTTCCCGGCGCGTACGCGTGCTGGAAAAATTAAGGCATTTAGAGCTTACCAGGCGGGAGTTGCGATATTACGAAGAGAATAGTAAAGAGTTTAAGTTGCGAAAAATCCTTGCTTTTTTAAAGGCCGAGGCAACGCGGCATCAGGTAACTTTCCCGGCGTGTTTAGACGATCGAGATGTCCGGGAAAAAATAGAAGAATGTCTCATTCCGGCAGATCGATTTTACCGGATAGCGCGGCAGCGGGACCGGGTCTTGGTGGCTAATACCTTGGCCAAGATGTCCCGTGAAGGGAAGAAAAGAGCGGTAATGGTTGCCGGAGGATTTCACGCGGAAGGGATCAGCCGTTTATTAGCGGCAGACGGAGTGGATCATCTGGTGATTTCCCCCAAGATTACCAAGGTAGAACCGGATAATCCTTATCATTCGATAATGCTTAACCAGGATATACAGGATCGGTTAAAAACAGGTACCGCTGCCAGTAATTTAGCTGTTCCTGAGACCCTGGATCCAAATGAGGGCGTTAAACAGTTTCTCTCAGGTATTCCGGCAATAGGGGATCGATTAACTACGGTGCTGGAGAGGATAGAGCGAGGGCAAGGCGCGGGAGAAGAAATAGCCGTGGAACTCCAGGCAGAAACCGCAGGTCTAAGACTTAATGAATTGGAAAAACGCAATATCACCCTGATCCTTTCCCTGTTGCGCGGTCCTCATGCTGAATATATGAGGGAACTGGTTAACGAGGTTTTCAGCTTAAATGAAAATAGAACAGTCCGGCAGCAATTACCTGTTCACATAGCAGCTGTTCCCGACCCTCTCCGTCTGCCCGCAGCCGGCAGGAAAGTGATCGTCGCGGAAGTCTCCTATCCCGACGGCAGTGTAGAATGGATTAAAGACAACAGTCCGTTCAATAATACAATAATCGGACAAGTTGAAGCAGTAAATGAAAATTATCTTAATGAATACCTGCGGCAAATGGAGGCGCACGCGGTTACTCCTGCACAAACGAGGGCGCTGGCAGCACTGATTCAGGTAGTTCTCAGTAATTATTTTAAGGGCTATCCGAAGGAAGCGGATCTTGTTGTAGATGACGAGTTCACGCGCCGGCGATATCCACATTTGCGGCAATACGAAAAATTGATCGCCATCAGAAACCAGCTGCGGGGCAAACAGCATAAACGAGAAAAATTAAGGACGCTAATAGAAAGGACCCGGAAAATACTTACAGAAGAGATTAGCGGAGAAGGTTTAGAAGAATTAAACCGTTACCTTGTGCCTGCCGCGGTTGCCGCCTTTGAATCTGAAATACATTTTTTCACGTCGATAAGCGAATTTTGGTCTGCGCTGAGTCCTTTCCGGATACGTTTAGTGCTTAACGGTTCCTCCCCGGCTGCTATTGACCGGGAGAACCAGACATTAGAAATTGATTTAACCGTCTGCCTGAGTGCTGCGCTTTATCGTCGACATGAACTGCTGCTGCGCGTACTCCTTGCGCAGCGCTACCGTTACGCGGCCGCCAAGATATTCGGTGAACTGTTGCGGGTGGAGGAGACGGCGATTCCTCGGGGTTTATTGACTGATATTGCCTTAATTTTACTAGAGGATGGAGACATTAATGCTCGACTCGATGAGGGCCGTTTCGTTAAACATTATTCTCGGGAGATATATCTGAAAGAACTTCAGTTGCTGGGAGCCAGGGAATATATGAAATTGTTGGAACAATTAGCCCGGGCCCGGGAAGACACTGCCGGAAAGATAAGGCTTATTTACGGTTATTTACGCAATAACTATGATTTACCAAGACGATATAATCTGTCACCGGGAAAAGAATTGCCGAGGGCAGATGAGATAAGTGATTTCCTGCAGCCGGGAATTGATGATCTCCTGTACCGGATAGAGTTCTGGGAACCGCCGCGGCGGAGAAGATTTGAGGAAATAGAATTAGTCGGTGAACGGGAAGCGGAAGAAGAAACGGCAATTCCTGAAACAATTGGCGGCTACCGGAGCCAGACCGGAGACGATTCTATTAGTGAAGACGGTACTTTAGCGGGGTTCCGTTACAAACAGCCGCCGGAAGAGAAGGTATATTCACTTGCGGAAGAGAAATATGAGAGCGCCCTGCAAGAGATAGAAAGGGCAAGGGATAACTTAGCGCAGCAGCCGGATTTAAGTGAACATGAAAAGATATGCCTTTATGTAAACAGGGTTTTAGGCAATTATTTCATCGCCCTGTCAGTGATTACCGCTTCCCGCGCTCTGCGTTTCCTGCGCGGAGAGGAGATTAACGGTAATGATCCCGATCAGGTTAGGTTCACCCGGCTCTATAAATTAATGCTTGCGGTGCTGGACTTACGCGGCGTTAACGGCAGTTTGATCTTTGGTGCTGAAGCCGCGGAATTCAAAACATTATTACGGCGTTTGTTTCGGGAAGCGGCGGATATTGACAGTATTGAAAATAAACTGTTTGACGGGATCAGAAATTGTATTTACCTGATTCGTTATAACGTGCATATTGAAATACAGAGCGTATCCCGCAGTGTTGAGACCGCTCTGCGGGAGATAAAAACACCCTTTTTGACCATGATCAGCCATAAAATCGTCAGCAAACGGTATCTGGCCAGCGAACTTAAGGGTCCCGGAATGAGCCGCAGACGGCTGCCGATTTATTATTTAGGGGAGCGGATAGACAGGATAAGGAAAGAGGTTGCGGCCCTGGGCTTCACCTATACCGGAGAACTGCACGGCGTGGTTTTAAACGAAACAATCCGCGCGGAAACAAAAAAACAGTTATTACCGTTACTTCTGGGCCGGGCAACCGGAGGGCATAAACTCAATCAGCTGGCGGAGCAGGCACTGCTGATTGATTACGGCCCGGTGACCGAAGGAAACACCGAACAAATGGAAAAAATTATTTGTACCAGCCAGAATTCCACGGCAATCCACGAATTAGATCATACCGTTTACCAGGAAGGACTCGGTTCATTAAAAGAATTTAACCGGATCAAGACAGAATCACTATCCTATCTTGCCTCTATCTGGCGCGGGACACGCGCGGACAGACGCGGCCTCTATAGCCGGAAAACGCCTTTTCATTACCGGGACGAGCGGGCGGGGGGCCCCGAGCTGCGGCAAGAGCAGTTTGACGCGCCGTTTACGGAGTTAATGAAAATCCTGAACCTCTATATTTACACAAAAGCAAGCTTGAGCGATATGTACGGTATTTATTATAACTGCAGCCGGATAATAGTCGAAGAACTGGGCGCGCGTTTAGGGATCAGTCTCCTGGACCATGAAAACGATAATAACCGGCTGGATAACGCTGCCCGGATTCTAGAAAGACTGCTGGAGCGTACACCGGGTGATGTAACGGAGAGTAAAGAATACCTCAAATGGCTGGCCTACCGAATTTACCGCAAACTTAAACGAGCGGGAGCGGACTACCCCTGGCGGGAAGAGAAAAGGAAAAGAGGAGATACCGCTGTTGCCGAAGCGAAAGAAGAAAAAGCCCCGATAGCGGCTGATACAGAACCAAGACAGAAAAAAGAGACCATTCCTCCGTTCGAGGTAGAAGTGGAAGAAACAGAAAAAGAGGAGGAGGAAAAAGCAGAAGATGACCGGGAAGAAGAGGAAACAAACGAGGCAGATCCGGACCCTGCAGCAGAAACTGCGGATAGGGAACCGGAAGCGGAAGATCGGGGACCTGATTTCGAGGAATGGTTAGCGGGACAGGCTGCGGATGAAGTGGAGAGCGAAGCGGAAGAAATCCCTGAAGAGTTAAAACCGGCAGCCGCGCAGCAAGAACCGGAACAAGAATCGTTACTGCTGCGTTTATGGCGCTGGTTATTCGCGGCCGAAGAGAGTGAAAAGGAATCCGTGGCGGAACTGCTGGAAACGATTTATCCGGAAGAAGACGAGGGGAGACCGGTACTTGCGGAAAAAATCCCAGACACTTTATTTTTTACAATCGGCGGGGACACATTATTGCGCGGCAGCGACTGGTTCATTAAACATTCCGGTTTGAGAAGGATAATGCTTTCCGTAAGCAGGATAGCAAGCGTTGCTGTTCTAATAGCGCTGGTCATTTTCATGAGTTTCGTTTTCGTGCGCGGCGCAAATGATGCCATAGAATCATGGAATCAGCCGCCGCCGCCGCAGCAGCAGCAGACAATCCCCCGGAAAGAACCAGACAGTGATGGCCCGGCAATAGAAAGCGCAAAGAAACTCGATATAGAAGAGGCGGTAAGAGAAGATAACAAGAGGGCTGAACCGGAAGAAATAGTCTATAAGGTCCGGCCCGGTGATTATAACCTCTACAAACTTGCCGCGCGCTACTACAACAATCAGCGCCTGGCGCCGTTACTGGCCCGTTACAATCGTGTTTCCAAACCCTATGGCCTGGCGGCGGGACAGGAGATCAGATTACCCTTGCACCTGTTTCATCCGGTAAAGAAAGGCGAGACCCTCTGGGGCATTTCCATGCGCTATAACATCAGGTGGGACCGGATATCGACAATGAATGATATGTGGATTCCTGATTACAACAGTCTCTTAGCTGGCGAGCGGGTGATAGTCGGCAGACGTGTGCAAGCAGCCGGGGAAAGAGCCGGGGGAGAGAAAGCGGCGCATATGGAGGCGTTGAGACTAAAACAGGGCCGCGCGGGACTTTGGTTAAGGCGCGGCTGGTACAGTGACGGTGAGGAAGTCAACCTCGGGCAGCGGGGCAGGTTAGCGGAATATAAAGAGCGGGTAACCGCAGAAAAGCAAACCGAACAGCTAGAATTGAGAAAATTAGGGAAAGACAGCTTCATTAAAGTCGTCTATGACCTTGATAGAGAGAAAGAACAGGAAGTAAAAGTGACTTTAACCGGACTTATAAATAAAATGTCCCGTCGGGAACAGGAGCAGTTAATGACAAGAATAGCTGCCGGCCCGTCCGCAACCCTGGTTATTTCAATGCTAAGCGGGTCAACCCATCTTTTTGAGGATCATCAGGGAAACGGTTTTATCGGGATAAACGAACAGCTCTATCAGGCAACGAAAGGAGATGGAAATCAGCAGCTGCGAACGAACCTGCTCCGGCTCGGACTGCGTCATGAACTGGCGCATGAAATAGAGGGAGAGCAGCGCGGATCCGCGCTCAGAGCCTTTGAATCCCGGCAGGCGGTACAGGACATTAAATACGCCGCTGAACTGGGTCTGAGAGCGGACAGGTTGATAGATATTTCAATATTGGATTTCAAGGAAGATGATTCAGAACCGGCGCGGTTCCTCTCTGAACTCCAGTGGCGGGACCTCGCGTCACAGCTGGGAGTGGGCGCGGAACGCCTTCCGGACCTGATGGAGTTACTGCGCGCGCCAGGGGACAGAGAAAAAACTGAAACCGTTAAACGCGCGCTCTGGCGGATCATGAGAGGAAATGATGGAGAGATCAGGGCGGAGGAAATAGAGCTTTTAACCGCTAACTTTGAATTAGTAATCGGGGTTATGGATAAATTGCTTTCCGGCCAGGGAACCCTGATCCTTGAAGAAGAGAAAAAGGAATTAATTAAACGGATAGCCATCCAGATAACGATTTATGCCCTGGGTAAAGAGCTGCTGCCGCAATGTATCGCGGATCTAATCGCGGTTCTAGACGTGGACCGGGACTACCGGCCGCAGGCGGAAAAAATGCTGCTGGAATTGCGGCGTAAGGATGCGGCGGTAGCGGAGGTGTTTCTTGATAGAATAGAAGAACTTTCCGAAAAAGATATCAAAGCAGAAGTAACGGCATTAAGGCGATACATTCGCGTTTTGCATCAGGTACGCCGGCGGTTGAAACTGGCGGCGGAAGAGACAGAACCGTTAAGGTTAAGTGCCGATACCGGAAAAATGATTGGCGACTATCTGCGGCGTCAGCAAGGACGGAAAAAAACAGCGCTTGCAGATGTGCTGGCCCGGTACCTTTTGGGAGAAGAGCTGGTGGTTAGCGGACAGGCAGAAGCCGGAATCAAGAAAATCATCAGCCGTAAAGGTCTGGAGCAATTACCCGCGGAATTACTTTCAGAAAACTCATTCCGGGAACAGAGAGGGCATTTAGATCGGCAGCTAAACGAAGAATTATCCGCACTCAAGCGGCAGCGATCCCTTCCTGTTTTTCATCAGCATCTATCAGTGTATTTGGGCGACGGAACAGCCGCCTCCTTAAGACAGTGTTCGGCAAAGTTTGATCGGAGCGTGCTTAGAGTGTTCAGGGACGTTATCGCCGAACAATCATTATTAGTTTTTAGTTACGATAAGGAGCGTCCGAAGCAGCTAACGGTATTTAAGCGGTTATTGGCGGAAAAACTGCCGGGAACAGACACTAACACCTGTTTTCTTTTTGTTCCGGTAACGGCAGCAGATGATTATGCAGATATAAAAACAAAAGTAGTTACCGCGATAGAGGCGCGGCTGGACTTTTCCCGTATCCCGGAAGATATCAGCCGTTCGTTAGTTTCCCTGGTAACCCCGGAAGAGCGGTTCCGGCGGGGCAGGGATGAGGTTAACGACAGAGTATTGGTAACCGATACCGCGACTACAGATTATTCCTTAATGTGGCTTATCGCCCTGCGTTACGCGCGGGCGGAAATCGATCCGGAAGTGGGTCTAAACGGCGAATTCTGGGACGATATCCGGTCAATCCTGCGAACATATTATAGCGGCAGTAAAGACTCAGTTGAAGAGATCGTTAAGGGCATGTCCGGCAGCGGCATATCACTTGTCTTACCACCCATAATTCCTTTCGCGGCAGATTATTATGACGCGTTAATAGGCGCCGAGGAATTAATCAGCCATTCCGCGTAATTATAATTAGCCTATAATCTAAGAAATATTTCTCCCGCTATATTGACAAACGCCCTTCCTGTGCTATATTACAGTAGTTATTAATTATTGGGGGGTGTTTCGCGTGAAAATTATCCTGATTAAGGTAATTGTAATCTTACTGTGTGTATCTATATGTCCTGCCGGACTTTATGCCCTTTCCCCCATTTCTTCCTGCCAACCGGAAGAATCTCCTGAAGAGACCAGGCTGCGTATCCAGGCAGAAGTAGAAGCGGAATTCACCTTAGAAAAAGTGCTCTGGCGCTATATCCAGGAAACTCCCTGGGAGCTGCTTTCAGCCCCAAATGACTTTTGGACCGGTATGGAGTTTGACGTTCTTTCCAAATGGTATGTTTACCGCTGCGGAAATTACATACTTCACGTACCCAAAAATGTGAAATTTCAAACAGTTATTGATGACGCGCGTGCAGCCCTGGCGAGGTTTGGCAACAGAATGGTGCCCACAACCATACTGACATCATCTGAGATCAATCCTGAGGCACACGGCCCCAATCAAATTGAAATTGTCTACCTGCAGGAACGGGCAATACCGCTGATTGAAATAAGTGGTAAGAGATTCGGTGTGCGGAATATTCTCTACAAGAAAGGATTTTTATCTGCTCTGTCGCAAAAGGATCCGGAGAAAGCAAAAGCCCTTATTGATGATTTCTTTGCTTTGATAGAAGACCTCTGGCGTTCAGGGCTCTGGATCCGGGATCTGGCCTTTCTGGCCAATACCGGATACCGGGACGGTAAGGTTGTTTATTTTGATCTGGGGGAGTTTTATGATCCCGGACGTTATTCACCGCTGGTTCACCAAAAGTGTTTAGATAACGTGCTTGAGCATAACCGGCACATTTTAAATACTGCCTTAGGCGCGGATAATCCGCTTATAGAATATTTTATGCGGCGCGGCCGGCAGACGCTTACCGTCGCTAATGCAGGACGATTATGGCCTGGAAAGAAAACTCAGGCGGAAACCAGAGAAACTCCGCCTGCCGGAATAGCGCTTTGGCGAAGAGTGATCAGGCAGGAAGTCCGGCGGCGGTTAGAAAGGCAGACAGCCGAAATGGAAACCAAAAAATCATTATAGAAAAAATATGAAAAGTTTGCGAAAAACAATTACATTTTTACTGATATTGTCTTTGCTCATCGGCAACGCGGCAAACCTCTATCCTTTGGCGCCCGCCTCCGGTCTGAAAGAGACGGCTGCCTTGATGACTAAAGCGGTGGAAGACCAAACGCCGGCATTCCAGCCAATCACCGGCCTGCTGGATGATAAAACCATCCTTGTCTTCGGCCGTTTTGAAGGTTACGGCGGCCTGGAGACATACCTGCGCTTTCTCATGCCGGAATTACTGCGGCGCAACCGGGTAAAGATCGTTTATGTCTTTTTGACGGAGGATCCCGGGGAAAGAGAGAAGAAGATTAAGCTTCCCTACGGTAACGGTTCCGAACTGATAAAATATCCGCTACTCGTTTCACCGCCGGCCGAGAAACAACCTGTTGATTCAGACCGCTACAAACTGATTAAAAAACTGACCGCGAGTTTAGGGTTTAAGGAACAGCTTAGGGATTGGTTATTGCGCACAAGATTCTCCAAAGTGTTAAGGCGCTTTCCGTTTCTGCTGGAATTCTACCAGCACCGGGACATGCCCTATCTGGATCAGTATTTAGGCATTATGCGCAGGCATAAAGTGGATCTGGCCGTTACCCATTACGCGGAATGGCTGGAAAGCCTGTTCCTGGCGCAAGCTGCCCAGCTGGCGGATATCCCTTTGATCGTGCATAACCATACAGAAAACAAAACCTTTGAACAGCAGACCGCCAAACAAGTTGCCGGATTAGCCTACGGCATTGCCGGAGTAAATACCGGCGATATCCCGCAAAAGCTAAAATGGGCCTTCAGGTTTCTGCCCGACGGAATAGACCTGGACTATTTCCGTCCGGAAAACGCCCGGCCCATCGGCCGCAAAATTAAATATCCCGGCGTTTTACTGCCCGCGCATATCTCTCCGGACAAGGGTCAGGAAGACCTGTTAAGAGTTGCCGCAATCCTCAAAAGTAAAGGGTGTCCGGTAACCGCAGTTTTTGCCGGCGAAAAACGCGATTTGCAGCTATGCGCGCGCCTAACAGAAACCGCCAAAGAACTGGGCTTAATAGAAGGGGAACACTACATTGTTACCGGTCCGCTTTCCCAGAAAGATCTGCGCGATTACTACGGCGCCTGTGATCTCGCGGTACTACCCAGTTATTACGAGGGTCTGGGGCGGGTACTGCTGGAGGCCCAGGCCATGCAGCGGCCCGTACTGGCCTACGATACTGGCGGTACACAAGAAGCCCTGCATCATGGACAAACCGGCTACCTGCTGGATAAAGGCGACATAACCGGCCTGGCCGAAAAAATAGAATATTTGGTTAAAGATGCCCGGTTATGTTCTGAGCTCGGCCGCGCGGGACGCGAGTATGTAAAGAAAAATTTCAGTTTAGCCGCCTCAGTGGAAGATCACGAGATCTATTATCACGAAATCCTCTGGCGTTGGGCCCGGCGCCGGCCCTATTTAGAGCGCCAGCTGCCCGCAAAACGGACAAAATGGCTTGATTCCGGTGGTTATCTGTTATTTTTAACATTTGCCATAGGAGCTATTTTCTTTTCAACTATACCGGATGTGCTAGCCTATGTGCTGGCATTGGCTCTCCAGCTGCCCTTGGCTTCGATAATTTCTGGGGAAGATGACATTCATGAACAGGTAGCCGCGGAATTTACCCCGGAAAAAGTCCTGCGGGAAGCAATCGAAGGAAAGACCTGGGAACTGATTAGCGGCCCTTCCGGCAAGAAATTGACCCAGTGCAGGGTTTACCGCTGCGGCGGTTTTATTATCCACGATCCGATAAATACGCAGGCAGAAAAAGAGATAGACCAGGTGCTCAGCGACCTGGGATCGGTATTTGTTCCAACAACCAAACTCCACAATGTTCGCTTTCGCGGTCCGGACGGTCATACGATATCTTCAGGAACAGTATATGTGCAGGATGAAGTAGAACCGCTGGTCATATTCGACCAGATGCCTCTCGGCGGCCGGCAAATGCCTATAGCCGGATTATTGTTTTATCTTTTCGAAAGCAATGAGGAAAAAGCAAAACAATTGATTGACCAGGTGTTTGAGACGATGGAAGAAATCTGGCGTTGCGGCTACTGGGTAAAAGATATATCCATCCTGACAAATATGGGTACCAGAGACGGAAAGATGTATTATTATGACCTGCGGGATTTCGAGCAGGGCGACCCTGAGAATATCAATGATTATTTTCAACGGTTACGCCTGAACTGTTTAGCCTTGCTGGAAAATTTGATGTTAATCTGGCTAACTCCTTATTTTAGGCTAAAGCAGCGACAATTATTCCTGTTTTATATAAGAAACAGAACCAAGCGTCAAGAAGCCGCGCGCAAACCAGCTCAGCCCGCCGGCGCGGAACTGCGTCAGGAACGAATCGCCGCGGAAGTGGAAAAACGGCTCCGGGAAAAACAGCTAGCGGAAGAAATTTCTGCTAAAATTGTTTTTGGCTGTATTCCCTTGGCCACCTTACTAAGGCAGACCAGGGACAAACTAGAAACTATACCCTCATATTGGGAGGATATCACCCCGCATGCCTCCGCGGCCAAAGATGAAGATGAATTCCGGGTAGCGATAATTGATAATTGTGTTTATGTAGTTCATGGCGGCCTTCTGCACCGTTATTCCAAGAACTATTCTCATACCGACAGCTTTGCCTTTGCCCGGGGGATATTGGTGAAGGAGGATCGTGATGACAACATAGATGTGTATTCTCGTCCCCGGGGACACACACGACAAGAAAAGATAAATAACCGCGAAATTTATCATGATATTATAGTTCTGGATTCCGGCCTGGCCGCGGCCATCGCTGAATCAGGCCAGTTTAGTGGGGGAACAATTTCTACCCTCCAAGACCCCGTGCTGCCGGAAAAAACGGGAAGCACATTTATTCCCAGCCACGAGATAGAAGAGATCTGGCAGATTTCTCGTCATAATGTTGAGAAGAACCTTGTTCATGTTTCTATCGAGTATTTCTGGAAAGGTGTTTATTTGGGCAGTGTGTTTCTGGAGATAACCCCGGAAAATGTTAGTATCAATACCTGCGGGTTAAAATATTACGTTTCCGAGAGCCGGATGATCCGGGAAATATTCTGCCGCGCCTTTTTGGTCGGTGGCAATATTTGTAAGGAATTAGGTTGGTCACCGGAAAACGCCCACACCTTTTACACCATAAGCAATGAAGAGTGGCCGCTAATTGATCATGCCGGCTGGGATGCCGTTGTTCGCCCGGACGATCCGAAAACAAAAATCATTGAAAAACTTGGTTTTACGCGTACTTGGGCACCGGTTTTTGATCCTGAAGAATATGGAGACACATATGAGAACCGCACCTGTAATCTTAGTGAGTTTGTCCAAAAGGCAAAGGATAATTGGTTCAAGTGGTTTTACCAGGACCAGATAGTAAGCATCCAGGGTAAATCCGCCTGGCGCAGACAGCGTCCGGCCCTGCAAGGCAAGGAACAGCTGGTCTTTGCCGCCATCAGCGCCAGTGCGCGTAAGATTGCCTCAGAACTAAAGGCCCAAAGCTATTTTGGCCGGATATACCACTTCAGCGTTGTGGAAGAAGCGGTGGAGTTGGACATGGCGGTTTAGTGAAAGATTGGGGGCAACTAGGAGCCGGCTTTTTTCATTTTTAAAGACTTACCGAGAGAGGGCTTTCTTCGGGTGCAGATACTTCTGTTCGGAACGTTGTACTGCCTAGAGGGATATTGTCCAGGAAAAATATACTCCCTGCTTCCTTCATTTCCAATAATCGAGCGAAGAACCGCTGTGTTGCCGGTGGTAATTTGGTTAAGTCTTTTTTTAAGCGATTGTATTCTTTTCTTGCCGGGCTGTAGATTAATCCTAGATCATATGAAAAGATAAAATATCCCGAATCTATTTTAATTATATGAATATCAAATATATTTCCTGTTTCATAGCGGGAGAGTAATTGCGCGGGATTGTTTTCTGTTAAGGCAGTGTAATCAATAGGCAGCCGGCCATTTTCAATTGCTTCGATAAACTTTTCAAAATCAGCCCTTTGGTCATTTTGCACGGACTCTGTTGCCTCAGCGATTTCTTGTACCGCTTCTATTTCTTCTTCTTCCAGAATCCTTTCATCGTGCATAGAATGATGAAAAGTTGCTGCCTGCATTGTTCTGTCAAGGAACGGCTGGGCTGTTACCGGGATCCCCAGCGCTAAATCATCAATAACTTTTCGGAGGACGCCGTTAAAGTAGGGGATATCCCGGCAATCATGGATACAGTCTTTTTCAGGGTCAATATCCCGGTATTCGGCACGCATCTTATCCACTAATTCCTGTAAAGAGGATTCCATGATATTTCCTATTTTAAAGATCTGCTCTTCATTTGCGATATTCGGTTGGGAACAGGGAAAGCATACATGAAAGGTCCCGTCAGCCGTGATAACCGGAGTCAGCCCGAATACATTTTTCATGCAGTAACGGATATTTCCCAAGGGACGCTCCATGTTGTCGGCATCGACTAACGGCATTTGACTGTAACCACCCAAAAGCACAGGATCAAAATCAATCTGCATCGGCAAAAACTCGCCGCGGGCCGCTCTTTCATATATCCTGCGAATCACCTCCGCCCCCGCGGCAACTTCTTCCGCGTCCGGCTTTACGTCATCATTTCCGGTAATGCTGTTAAATAAAACTCTGGTCGCGCCCAGTTTTTTTGCGGTTTCAACCGTCTTTTCGGCGTGCTCATAACTGTTGCCGTACATAAGGATCAAGACTTCTATGTCAATTTTCGATCCCGCTTCATCGCGTAAAGCCGCGACCCTTTTTATATTGCCTAACATCTCATTGTATTGTTTCATTTTGATGCCGTGGCTTTGCATGAGAAAATCCGCGTCAAAACTATCAAAACTGAATCTTAATAGATCAACGTTTTCTACAATAAGTCTGAGTTTTGCTTCATCCCTGTAGACGATTCCTAAACCCGAAGACGGGACAAAGACACGCAATTCTCTTCCCTG
This sequence comes from uncultured bacterium, assembly GCA_964543115.1. Taxonomy (GTDB): domain Bacteria; phylum Auribacterota; class CAZIXI01; order CAZIXI01; family CAZIXI01; genus CAZIXI01. Next base: position 8,252 of record CAZIXI010000017.1, on the reverse strand, counting down.
TTCCCTGGCGTAAGCCTTTGCGTCGGCAAGTAGTTCCGGCAGCCGGCGATTCATGAATGGCTCACCGCCGCCCGTACTGGTTATCGATCCCACCCCCATATCAATTGCCTGGTGCAGTACCCGGCGAAAATCTTCATATCCCGGTTTCGCCAATCCGGGCGGGGCGTGCCGGGGAAGTAATGCCGGTTTTCCCTGTTCATTTATGTACCAGCGCCAGCATTTCCGGCACTTGCAGGGGCAGGCATCCGTGGTTTGTACATCAAAATAATATGTGGTTGATTTCTTTTTTAATAATACACCGCGGGCCAGGGCCACAACTTTAGACGCCGAACTGTTGAAACGAATTATATCCTGAATGACCCTGTTGTTTTGGAAAGATTCATAATAACCGGTCAATTCCGGCACGGTGATTTCAATGCCGTGTTTAGTTTTCAGGTTCCGCATCAACCACCATGAACTGGCCATCGGCTGTAACAACAATTCTCTCAAAATTACGGCAGCCGTTACCGCTTCCAATCCGTTTCTTTTACAATCGATTACAGTTTCAACGGCAGAAACGACTTCAGCTGTCTTGTCAAAATAGGAATAAACAAGCATTTCCCCGAGAGCAAATCTGAGTTGAACCTGATCTGCCGGTAAAAGGCTCTCATATGCGGCGATCGCCTCTTCAATGCTGCGAATTATTAATACCCCGCTATCGATCTGGCTGCAATCCACCAGAAACCGGTTATTGGTCTTTTCGGCAATGCGATTGGCAAGACCGCGTAAAATCGTTGGATTAAAAGTGGTCACATGATCGGAAACGCCGGAGGCTTGTTTCTCTAGTGGGACAGATACGATCAATACGCGTTTAGTAACACTCAACCATGCTAGAATGTTTTCCAGGGGATCGGCAGATAGATGTTCCAGTAAATGACTGCTGGCGACAAAATCGAATCTCTCTCCGTCATTTTTGGCCAGGATAGAATCCCGCCAGCCATCCTGCGTCAAATCAGTAACCGCAAACTCAGCATTATCTAATCCTTTCCTGGCGGCATATCTTCCGGCCGCGTTAACAATGGTTTTTTGTTTGTCCACACCGAGATAGCTGATGTTTTTCCCCTTGAGTAATTCCGCCTTCGTGAAAATCGGATTTCCAAACGCGCTGCCCAACTCTAATACGGTAGTTTGTTTGGGGTTCCTCGCGGCTATTCCGGCAAGGATTTGACTTTCAAGGTAATAAATCCAGCTGAATAATTCGTTATGGCTGTATCCCGGGTGATCGAGCCTGTTTTGTTCTGGGGAATAATTCTTTCCGGACTCATACTGTTGTGCTCTTTCATTGAATTTAGCCTGAGATAGATCCAGACAAGTATCCAGGTATCCCGTCAGCCCTTTATCGATGCCGTTAACTAAAATGCATGCGCGACTGGCAAGCTGAATCAGTTGGCCGGCAGATATCTCAACATTAAGTTCACGGAAAAAATCATGTATTTCTTTACGCTGGAGCCAGAACATATCCCGCCACAAATCTTTTTTTGCGAATAGTGGTATGATTGCGTACAGATAAGAATCAGGATTATTACTGTAACGAAAAGACACAAAAATGAAATTACTTGTTTTTGTAGTAGCGACCTTTGTGAAGTGTCCGTTGGATTCCAGCAATTTCAGTTTGTCTTCAGTGCAGACAACGGCGGAATGATCTCGCGAAATATCAATAAATTCTTCGAAAATAGATTGCGGGGTCAGCTTATAAGAGACGGGGTAGGTTGCCGCGGAGAGCAGACAAGAGATATTCAGATTAATAAAAACAATAATTAGTAAAACACAAAAAGGTTTATGAATGAGGTGCTTAGGTCCGTAATGCATAGAATTGCCTTTCGTCGTGGTATCAATTAAGTGTTAATAGATTTTAGTATAACCATATCAATATACACGATATATCACGTTTTGTCAAGGGGTAGGCTAAAAAAAAAGTAGTAGGGCCGGGCTTGTCCCGGCCCGCTTGCTACTCCGGCCCGCTTGCTTGCTGAACGTATATTTAAGGAATCCGATGTTCTGTTTCGATACATTATTTCATGATCTGCACACGAGCACATCTCGTATCATGCTAGTATCTAAATAGTTACAATCTCCGGCTAATCGGCATGATTCTTGCTGGTATATGGCTGGTCGGATTTGCTGGATAAATTCTCAGGCATATTTTAGACCCGTAAAACAAAGGTTGTTGGGCAAAATTTTACTATCGGAGGGGACGATGAAAAAACGTTTTATTTTTTATGCAACGCTAATTGTAATCGTAGCCGGTATAACTTGCTATTTTGCCTTCAACAAACCAAGTCCAACCGGACTTGCCACGGGAACGATTAGAGGGGACGAGGCAAAAAGACAATATGCCGGTTATCCGGATTTCAGCCTGGAAGATGAAAAGCTTATCGAAACCCTATTAGCCGGAGCCAGAAAAAGATTAAAAGTGCCGCTAGAGACCAGAAAAGATCCCTATTATCTTCCCCTGTATTCATATTTAACTATTCCGGAAGAGGGAATTCCCGCGAATCTGATCAGGAAACTAAAGAAACAGGCAGAAGAAAACATATCAGTGATTCCCCTTAATTTAATCGTGCAGGCCTATCTGGGGTATGCGGATAGTTTTTTGTCTTTTTGTGATGCGAATAATATTACGGTAAAAGAAAGAATTAATAATCAGGCATTTATTGTTAATGTGCCTTTCAACCTCCAACTGCTGGAGAAACTGGAAAGTGAAAGCAGTATCCGCTGGTTGAACAAGCTGCAACCGGTGGACAAAATGGACATCTACCTGGCCGGCGGCGCTGTTCCCATCTGGGCAAAGATCAGGCCCGGCGAAGCCAAGCTTATTCTTATCTATGATCAGGCAACACCGAAACAGGCGCTCGAACAATTAGTGAACGGCTTAGGCGGTGTTGTGCTGAGGTTTTCCAGGCTCATAAATGCGTGTGATGTGGTGACCCCGGTAAATAAACTGGAAGATCTGGCGTCCTCAGATCTGGTGGAATATATCGAGGCCTTTCCGCCGCCGCCGAAACCCAATAATGACGGCGCGCGCGAGAGCACCAATGTGGATGAGGTAACAGACAGTTCTGGTTCTTATGGACCAAGCGGCGCCGGCCTGACCGGAACCGATATTGTTGTCATGGTTTATGACGGCGGTGCCGTCCTAGAGACTCACGACGATTTAACCGGCCGGATAACCATTGCGGAAACCGATGGCGATTATGATGATCACGCCACCCATGTCGCCGGTACGCTGGGCGGTGATGGTACTGCCTCGGGCGGCACCTATGCCGGGATGGCCACTGAATGTGATATTGTCAGTTATAGTTATGATTACCTGGGCGGGAGTACGGATACGCTTGAAGATGAATTCACAGACGCTATTGACCCCGCCATCTACGATAGTGATATTATCAGCAATTCCTGGGGATCAGGTGACCCTTCATATAGTTCAAACAGTGCGATAATCGATACTTTATGCAGAGATAATAATGTTGTTATCACCTGGTCAGCTGGTAACGATCGGAAGACTGTTGATCCTTACGGGAGTATCTATGGCAACGGCCAGCAAGCGAAAAATGTGATTATTGTCGGGGCGATTACCGATGATGATGAAATGACAAGTTTCAGCGGTTGGGGGCCGAAATGGGAGTATTCACTCGCGCCGATCGTGGTGGCTCCGGGTTATGAGATCACTTCAACCTTCACCGACTCGGATTCATCCTACTTTGAAAACAGCGGAACATCTATGTCCACACCGTGTGTGGCCGGCATTTGCGCCTTATTACTGGAGCAATTTGACATTACCTACGGCGCTGCGCCCAGCTACTCCTCAACGATCCGCGCGATTATTGCCAATACAGCCACCGATCTAGGAAATTACGGTCCGGATTACAAATTTGGTTTTGGTAAGGTAAACGCCGAACTTGCCGTTAATACCGTAATAGACGGGGATTTCTTTGAAGACGGCAGCAGTATGACCACAGCCGGGGACAGCTGGGAAGATACCTATAATGTTTCTTCTACGGCTGTCGGGGACACGGTAACCGGCCTGAAAATATTACTTGCCTGGGATGATCCGGCCGGGTCACCATCATCGAGATCCATAAATTACATGGTCAATGATCTTGATCTGACGCTGGAATCTCCTTCCGGAAAAGTTTATGAACCCTTAACGCTCGATCCCGAAGATCCGACGGCGATAGCCGCATACGCGGCGGATAGCTATAATAATCTTGAACAAATAGTAGTTCCCTATCCGGAAGACGGCGATTGGACAATAACGGTTACCGGTACGTTTATCGATACCGCTGAAGGAGTACAGCCGTTCTCCGTTGCCGCCTGCGTTACCACAGATCCGGTGACCCTGGTGGTGCCCCTGGAATATGCTACTCTAGCCGACGCGGCAGATGCGGCGCGCTCGGGAGATACGATATTCCTGCAGGCCGGCACCTATAATGAAACCGGGATCACCCTGCCGGAAGGCGTTATCCTGAAAGGCGAATCGGCTGATCTGGCCGTAATTGATGGGGAAGACAGCACTTCAGCCGTTGGTCTGACGCTCGAAGACGGCTGTGTTGTGCAGGGAGTTCATTTTGCCTGGTTTAATCAGGCGGTGATCGCCGATACCGGCGCCGCCGTTACAGTACAGAATTGCAATATAACAAACAATGAAACAGGTATTTACGGGTCCAGCGGTTCAGAACTGACTATAGTCAACAATACCATCTTGGAAAACACCACCGGTATTTACCTGGAAGGGGATAGTACGCTTTATAATAACATAATAGCATTCAACACCCAGGGCCTGGATTATACCGGCTCGATAACCATAACCGCCGATTACAATGATTATTATGACAACACCGGCGATGCGGCGGCAGGCTACAGTTTTGGTTCAAATACGCTTTATGAGGATCCTGCCTTCATTGATTATACTGATGACGGCTACTATGGTAATGATGATCTCGCGCTGTTAGCGGAAAGTACATTACGCTGCGCCGGCAACCCGGACAGCGAGTATAATAACAAAGACGACACCCGCAACAATCTCGGTTCCTACGGCGGCCCGGAAGGAAAACTCTTTCTGCCCACCGCCAGAACAATGGGAGATGTAGCCACCCAGTTAGGAAAGAAAATCATCGTTTATGAATGTGAAACCGTTTCCAGTGACCCTGATGGTTTAGCGATTGATCTATATACATGGTCCTTTACCTCAGTGCCCTCAAGCAGTTCACTGACCTCTGCGGACATTGCCGACGCTGATACCACTATCGCTTCATTTGATCCGGACGCGGAAGGTGAATACGTATTAACGCTGGTAGTGGAAAATACTGAGGCGATAGCCAGCCCGCCGGCAGAGGTAACGGTCACCATCAGGACCGCGGACCCGATCTATGTGGAGCAAGACGGCAGCGGAGATTATCTCACCATCGCCGAAGGGATCGAGGCCGCCGCCGCGGGAGATATAATTTATGTGGGAGCCGGAACCTATTCGGAATCCGCTCTGGAGATCACCAAATCCCTGACCATAGTGGGCGAAGGGTGGGACAGTACCATTATTGACGGCGGCGGGGAAACATATATCTTCAACATAAATTCCGCTGCCGATGATGATTATAACGCTGATTACACGCACATCGAGGGTTTTACACTGAAAGAGGCGGAATACCTGATCTGGACCAACGCCTGCCGGGTCATCATCCAGAGGAACCTGCTGGAGTTGAACAACGACGATGAATACGGGGTGTACCAGGACCGTGATGAAGATTACGTTATTACCACGCTCAGAAACAACGTGTTTTCCGATCCCACAGCCGGCAACACCGCCTGTTACTCGGAAAATAAAGATATCTATATTTACAATAACATTTTTGACGGGCCCAGAATGGCCCTAAGGATGAGTGACGGCACATATTTCTATAGTAATATCATGCAGAATTGCAACAAAGCCTTTGCCGGAGCGCCGGGGGAAGATAACGATGCTGTCTTTAACGATTACTATAAAGTCAGCGTTACTACCATGATAAACGAATATTATGATCTGACAGATGATCCTGATTTTTCAACCAGCGGTACAACCGGCTACGAACTTAACACATCCAGCCCCTGTGTCGACGCCGGAGTTCCGCTCGCCGATCTGGCAGACGCCGACGGCACAGACGCGGATATCGGCGTATTTGGCGGCCCGGCAGGCGATTTCAGCGCGGAATACACCGACTGGATAGATATTGCGGAATTGGAGCTCAACCTGCCGGTTATCTTGGACATCAGCTATTCGCCCTCAGGCACAATTTACAAAAACGACACACTCACCTTTGACAGTGGAGCATATGATATCGAGGGAGAGAGTTTAACTTATCTCTGGGACTTTGACGACGGCACAACCTCTACCTCGGAGACTGTTGACCACGCGTTCACCGCGGAAGGGACGTATACGGTAGAGGTAACGGTTGGCGATGGTTATACCGACACTACCGATACTCTTAGTATTACCGTCTATAACCGTGCACCCGTAGCAGCGATGGTTCCTCTGAAATCGCTGGAAAATGTGGGAGTACCGATCATATTTGACGCTATGATTTCCACTGATGATGACGGAGATACCTTAACCTACAGCTGGAATTTTGGCGACGGCCATACCTCCACCGATGCCGTAACTTCTCATTCATACACTGCGACCGGAATATATCATGTTATGTTAACGGTCTCTGACGGCAGCCTTACAGACACAACCACAACAACAATACGCATTATACGGCCGGTTACTACTACTACTCCGTCTCCGGGAGGCAAAATCACCCATCCCGGCTTTAAGCTTTAGAAAAAAGGACCTTACTTTTATCAGTTGGAAGCATATGGCGGCGTCCCAAGCGAAGCTTGGGACTAGCAGCCCCGCGAAGCTTGGGACGCCGCCGGATCCGGGTCGCCAGCCGTGACCAGTCAGACCACTTGTCTTAAAATAGGCTAAGAAACCCCCCATCGCATTGTCGTAATCACTTATCAGTAAGTTATTTACGCTGACATCAGCTAATGGGATTGCTTGCGGAAGGTCGGTGCCGGATAATATCTTTTTGCGGCAGTCTATATACATTCATACAATGGCAACCCCAAGCTTTGCTTGGGGCAGTTGACAAATGTGAATAAGTAGTGTAAGTATTACTAGGGGGCAGCTTAATGTATTCATTGATAAATACAAAGATAAAAATCCGGCAATATCTTCGACAATACCTTTCCTCTATTATTATTCCATTAATAGTATTTGGCTGTTGCGGTTTCTTTGCTGAATACAGTCTAGCTTTCGACAGGCCCTCGCGTTTTTCGCTTGCTCCGCCGCGCTTTGATTTAAAATATTTGTCTGCCGAAGAGGCGGGCAAAATAGAAGATGCCCTGGGAAACAAAGTAACCCGGCATGTGATGTTTAGGGGTGTTCGCATTGGTATCCCGAGGTTTTTAGCCGATAGATTGGCAATGCTAAGATTAACGGAATCCGCCGATTTATCCGCGTTAGAATATACAACGCATATGAAATTCTGCAACAGGATGGATCTAATTGATAAAGACAACAACAATAACAGATTCATTATCTGCGTGCGCCGTGGCATGTTAACCTTTGTTAGAGTTGGTGATCGTTTAGCGGATGAGCATTTATATTATATACTGGGCCCGCTTGATTCGTTTAAAGGAAAAACAGTTCATTTAAGAGATCACGCGGATATCTGGTATGATTTTGAAGATGCCCTAGATGGGATTCCGCTTCAGGCAGACGCGGCAAATCGGCAGGAACGTGTTGAGTTAATGGTTTCACAACTTAAGCAGCAACCTGCTTGTCCGGTTAGGCCGGAGATGGTTTTTGGCGGTCAAACCGTAAAAAGTCCAAATCCGTATCTAGAAACTCGAAGACATCGCAATGTTAGAGGGTTTTTTGCCGTAGTCAATCGTGATCGGGCGAAGGATTCCGTGCGGATCATGGTCTCTGACCCCATTCAGGCAGATGATAGGGTCACTATAGCTGACCGGAACTTTTTACTTTTTGCCGTAAGAAAAGGTTATTTAGTCAATGTGGCAACCGGTAAGCAAATAGCACTGGCTGATTTTACCAGTTGGGTTGGGGATTCACCGTTTCATCAATCTATTCTGAAGTTTGATAACCGCATTACCCGGCCGCTGATCATGCATCCAGTCTCATTAAAATATCGAACGGTAGCAGTGGGCAATGCTGAAGACGGCCGCCTTCAGTT
>CAZIXI010000016.1:0-25194 GCA_964543115.1 uncultured bacterium | reverse complement strand
CGAATACCGCGATTTGCGTTCGGTGGAATTGGGACGTGAACTAACCCTCCAGGAAGCCTCCCACGAATGGATCAAGCGTTTCTCCAAACGGTTTGAACGCCTGTACTGGTGATAAATGTAAGATATTTAGATAGAATATGTTACCAGAATCATACTCCATGTTTTAAGCAAAATACATGGAATTAATGTCCATATATTTTGACAAATATGGGTGTTTATGGTATGATGTAAATATGATTAAGCGATATTATGATAATTTAGAGGTATTCATAGAGTCACAGAAGGTCTTAGTGCTCTATGGCCCAAGACAGGTAGGAAAAACTACATTGTTAGAGAAATTTCTTTCTGAGACGAATCACAAGTATAAACTTGATTCCGGAGATAATATCAGTATACAGCATATTTTAGGTTCACAAGACTTTAAGAAGATTCTAGAATATGTTGAGGGCTATGAGTTAATTGCTATTGATGAAGCGCAGAGAATCCCAAATATTGGTACTGGTTTAAAAATCATTGTTGATCATGTGCCCGGTATTAAAGTTATTGCTACCGGATCTTCATCATTCGATCTCTCTCATCAAATAGGGGAACCGCTTACAGGGAGAAAAAGGACCCTCATTCTTTATCCCCTTTCGCAGTTGGAGCTCCTAGCTCACTATAATAGTTATGAACTCAAGCAAGAGCTGGAGAATTTTCTTATCTTTGGCGCCTATCCCGAGGTTATTGTCGCCAAAAAACGCCAAAAAAAAATTGTTATCTTACAGGAAATCGTAAATTCTTATGTCTTAAAAGATATTCTTGAATTAGACAAAATAAAGGGCTCAAAGGTATTATTAGATCTGTTGAAATTACTGGCATTCCAAGTCGGTAACCTTGTTTCCATGACGGAACTGGCCACTCAGTTAGGTATTGATGTTAAGACGGTGGGGCGTTATTTAGATCTATTAGAAAAGGCATTTGTTATTACCAGGCGCGGTGGATTTAGCAGGAACCTGAGGAAAGAAATTACAAGCAAAAGCAAATATTATTTTTTTGATAACGGTATTAGGAACACCTTAATACTACAGTTTAATAACCTTAGTAATCGCAATGACGTCGGACAACTTTGGGAGAATTTTATTATTACTGAAAGATTGAAGAAAATAACATATCAACAAATATATGGAGCATCATATTTCTGGCGGACATATAGCGGTCAAGAAATCGATCTGGTTGAAGAAAGAGACGGAAAACTGACGGGTTTTGAATGCAAGTGGACCGGGGGTAAGGCTAAGAAAAGGCCAGGTGAATGGGCCGCTGCCTATCCCCAAACAGAGCTTAATATTGTTACTAAAGATAATTATCTTGATTTTGTAACTTAGAAAGTTGGTTGTTTAAACTGATTCAGCTACCAGTACAAAAGCATCTTCCGGTGACTCCTCAAAAAATAGCGCGTCAGGCGGATGAAAGTTGACAGACAGTTCTGCTGGCGGCAAGAAGGATTTTTCGTGTTGGATTGATATATCGATGCTTTCCACTGCCTCTGTGTAAATGTCGTCAAAGTCCTCCGGCAGGATGTCTCTGGTGGCAAAACCACGCATAAATTGTTTCATTTTAGTAGAATCCATATTGGGGAATTTCCTCAGCAAAAGCCAGACAAGTAACTTTGCCGCGGTTGGGGAGAGGATCTTTTCAGTGTCTTCCAGGGTTTCGGCGATTTCAATAAACAGATCCAGGGTGCTCTGGCCGTTAATCGTGCCGTAGGTTTTTTCCGCCTGCTGGGCCTCGTGATGATAGGCCTCCATGTCATCTTCGGTAAAACTCAATAACGGTTTTTCATTAGTTATTACTCTGTCTACTTCCAAGAGATCATGGATGATGTCCACGCCGATCAGCCCCGGGCAGTTAAGCATGGTTACCGCCAGGTCAACAAAGGGCTGGGGCAGATAGATCACCGCTGCATCATGGCTGCGGTCGTAATGTGTGTAGGCATAGACGCGTTTGCTGCCTATTTGGAAGCCATGATTGTCTTTTAGGAACAGACCGCTATCCGCGGTAACTACCTTTAATTCTACCCGCCGTCGCAGGTGCTTCTTTAGGTGATTGTATTCCGGTTGTTGATCCAGCAGCCAGAGCAGGGCAGAGGTAATTTCCGGGTACTGGCGGCAGTCTTCATAAATATCCAGCGTAGCGCCGTCTTCTTCTGCCTGCTGCAATTGTGTGTTTAGTTGCTGGATTTCAATTGCACTGAGTGCTTCACCGCTTATTTTTGTGCCGGCCGCGGGGTCCTCTGTTAGCGAGTCAGTTTGGGCGAGATTTAGTTGTCTTACTAAGTAACCGGTTAAGCCGTAGATTAAGGCTCCTTGTTGCTTTTGTGGCAGCTCTTGTCCGACCAGGAGATCTAATTGTTCTTTTGTGGTTTTAAGGTCAATCATCATCTGAAATGACGCCCGGTAAGCTGTGTCATCGGATATGGTCAGTCTTTCTGTTAATGTTCCCAGGGTGTTCCTGTCAATTCTTTGATTAAGGCCAAAGATTCCGATTGCCTCTAGCAAGAGCTCTGCTTCAGTACGGAGATATGGGGTTAAGGGGACTCCTCTTCCCTGGCTTATTATTCGTCGGATTTCGCTCGCTATCGCTAAGAGCATTCCTTCGAGCTTTTCGCGGAAGTCCAGGCGGTTAGCGATAATAATCTCCAGGGCGAGGATGCGGGTAGTGGCTTCCTCCGCCTCTAGTAATTGATTGATCGTAGTTTCTATAAATTCATTTTCGGCAATTTTTAGGTATTCTGCCAAGGCAGCCTTTTTTACTGCGGGGTCGCTGCTATCTATCAGTTTTATTAATTCCCTGCCGATATCTCTTCTTAGCCGCTGGCCTTCTGCCGCGAAGGGGTAGAGCCTGCCCAAAAGACGAGCGGCTTCCGGATGGGTGAGGTAATCCTCTAAAAAGCTATAGATTGTTTTTGCGTCATCAGTGCTGAAGTCGATTTGGAGAAGACGTCTTAGAATTATTTTTCGCATATCCTTGTTTGGGGGGCGGGCTTGAAAACATCTTATCTCATTTCCTAATATTTTGATCAAGTAGGCAATATTGGCGAATTTATTAAGCCGTTCTTTTAAATGTTCTGGTACGCGGCCGGTTCTAATAATTATTTCGCAGATTGTTTCTTCCAGGCTGTTTTTGTCGGAACTGTTTCGGGGAGCTTTTTCCAAAAGGGACAGAATATATTCAATATCTCCGTCTTCATTGTACAGTTGTGCAAACAAACCGATGGCCTTTTCTGCTACCTGGGGATTGTTATGTAGAACAAAAAAGGCTGTGAATAATTCTTTGTCATATGTCAGCTGAAATTTTACCGCTATCTTAAGAAGCAGCAACGCAAGTTCCCAGTCAGTTTCTCTGTATATAAGTTTAAATTCTCCGCTGGCGTATTGTTGTTGCTTGTTATCGGCGAAAAGCATAGCAAAATCACTTTTATCTTTTGCCAATTGATAAATAGTTTCAAGGCAGGTTTTGACAAACTTCTGCTCTATCACTTCCTGATCTTCTTTTAGTTCTTCGCTGAGTAGCTCTTTTGTTTTCGCAAGCAGCCGGGCGCGGATCTCTTCGTCTTCCGGATCAAGCTCGATTATTTTAGGGGCTGCTGCTGCCGGGGCAGGCGAATCAGGTTGTTGTTCCAGATAGCTGTCAACTGTCCTGATGTTCATCACTAAAGACTGAATGGGTCTATCTAAGTAAGCAAGGCCGCCAATAAATGAGTTTATTTCTTCTTGCGCGAGTATTTTCCCGTAAACTTGCTGTAATGTAGGTAGCTTAATAACCGATGAACTCTTTAATTCTTGAAAGCTCTCTTTGGGGATATTTCCGCTAAAGCCGATTGCGCCCAGTGTTTCCAATAACGGCGGTATTTCTTCTTGGAAGGCCTCGATTTCTTTATTGTAGACAATGTCTTGTTGCCCCGCTAGTTCCATGGCCCGGGAGTGGATCTCTATTATTCTTTTTTCCAGCTTTTCCCGCAGGGCCGTCAATTTACTGCCGGCAATAACCTCCAGGGCCAAAGCTATAAAACTTGGATTAGCGGAATCCAGTAATTGATTTATTTGTTCTGTTACCGCTTCTTTGCCGGCGATTTTTATCCGTTCTTCCAGGGCGGCCTTTTTAACGGAGGGCAGGGGATCGTCAATCAGTCTGCGCAGATAGTTCGACATGCTTATTTCTGGCCCGCTGCCGGTTTCTGCCAGTAAAAAGAGCCTGGCGACGAGCCGGGCCAGTTCCGCACAGGGGGCGAATTTTCCTAAAGAAGAGTAGATTATTTCGATGTCTTCTTGACGGATCAGGATTTGTAAGAGTCTTTTTAGGAGAATTTTTTGCAGGTCTATGTTTGCCGGAGGATCTTCACAGGTTTCCACTTCGTTTCCAAGTATTACTTCCAGATACTTGATCTCGGGCAAAGTGCGGAAACGATCATCTAAATTCCTCGGGATCTTGCCGTTTCTCACAACTATTTCGATCAGTGTTTTGGCAATGCGTTTTTTTTCTTCTTCCGTAGCTTCTGTAAAATCCATTAAATTGCGCCAAATGATAGAGATATCGGCGGGTTCATTGTAGAGATTCAGAAGTATTTTAATTGCTTCCCTGGCTACTTCTTCGTTGGCGGAAACAATAAAGCTATAGAGGAATGTGTTGATGTTTGTCTTAATATTGTGTTTTACCAATATACGCAGTAGAAGCAATAAGCCTTCATCATTAATGTTACTCAGTAGTTCAGGTCGAAAATTTCGGTATTGTTGCCGGCCATTAGCTGTGAAGAGTATTTCCAGATCATTTAGGTTTCGGGTGTGTTTATATAGTGTATCCAAGCAGGTTTGAATATATTCAGGATTCCTTTCGTTGGCCGGCAGTTGCAGCTGCCCTTGCAATACGGTTTTTACCGCGGTGATTAGCCGGCCGCGGATTTCTTCCGTAGTTAAATCAGTGCGCAGCGGGGAATCAGGATCAGGCTCAGCAGCCGGTGTGCCGGGATTGTTTGCCGGGGAAGTTTCTTCTTCTGTTTTCCTCAGCTGACTGTTGATCCAGCCGGCGGTGAGCCAGCGGGCGACATACCAGGTGTTGCTTTTACTGCGGTCCAGTCTGCCGGTGATGAAGGCATTTACTTTATTTATGTTGCCGGATAAATGCCAGCCGATTGTATAGGCGATTTCACTAATTTCCTTAATTGATAATGATAGGTCTGGATTCTTTAGCGTATTTGTCAGACGATTGACAACATCACCACTGTTAGTGAATTGCCGTAAAATGGCAAAGGCGGCTTCTGCTCCTTTTTGGTTGCTGGAAGTTGCTATTACAATAATATCATCAATATGTTTTTCCAGATCAGCAATAAAGGCGTTTTCCAGACAGGCTAATCTTGGCGCTGCCCGCATTAATATTGTTCTCAGGGGAACATCAATATAATCATTTGTCAACCAGTCTATTTGTCTTCGTGTTTTTTGTAACATAAAGATCAGGGTCATGCTTTTCAGCCATTGACGCTGCCATTCTCTCGGATCACGGGTGATGCCGTAAAAAAAGCCGTTATTAGTCATGCTCCATTCCAGATAATCTTTTGTCAGTAATCTTCCCAGGGTGATGCTTGCGGCAATTCCCACTGGTAAGAGATCTGTATAGGAAGTACTTTTTTCTTCTGCTTCTATGGTTTTTGTAATGATATTTTCCAGGGCTTCCATTAGCGGGCGCATTTTTTCCGGTTCGTCCGGCGGCTCTAGATTTTCCAGGGCCTTGATAACAGCAGGTATCTCAGTGCGGACGAATTCTTTATTCTTGAGAATATCTTTAATTGCCGATAAAATTTGCTGCTGGTATTTTAGGGGAATCCTTAAAGCAGGATTCTCGCCAACGAGCTGGAGGACCGCGCCTTTTTCCCTGAGGCCCATTTCTGTCCAGCGATTGTTCATTACGGAAGAGAATTTTTCTGCTGTTTTGACTGAATTTGCATGTCTGATTCTACCCAGGGCCAGCCAGGAGGTAGAGTTTTTAGACCAGTCAGTGGTTATTCTTAGAAGAAGAACTTTTAATCTTTCTTCACTGAGTGAACGCCCCGTTTGTTTGGTAATTAATCCCAGCGCCTTAAGTGCACAAGGTGCATTTTTACTTTTCTCTTGCCCTGTCTGGGTGCCGGCAATATTTTCCAGCTCTTCGAAGGTGAGCACTTTCGGCAGTAATTCTAGTATGCTGGTTTTAAGCTGCGAGGGCTGCATGGCAAATAATGCTATCAGATCATCACGAAAAAGTTTTTGGCCGGCATTGATTTTAGCGGCAATGCTTAGTAGTATTTCCTGGGAGTTTTCAGGAGTGCCGGTGATTTCCGCCGGTATCTCTATTTCAGCATGCCCTGCTTCGAATCTAAAGAGTATGTTTAGGGCGTATAGCCTTTGTTCAGTATTGTCGTCTCTACGATCCAGGATTTCTCTGGCCTCATTAATTAATCGTTGCCGTTCTTTTTCTGCTGGAGTAACGGGTTCTGCCGGTAGCGGAACACCAGGCGCCTCCGGGGAGGTGGAGGCACCCGGGTCCGTAGTGGGTGAGGATGGTGTTATTTGTTTCTCTGTCCATTGGCGGTCCAGCCAGCCGGCAATAACCCATTCGGGCAGGCGGGCATTGTCAGTTGTTTGCAGAGCGGACCGGTATTTTTTCAACTGCCAGTCTTCAAGTAACCAGCCGATAGTATAAGCAAATTCCCGATAATGTTCCTCTTGCTCGGGACTCAGATCAACAAGATAAAAATCAGCAAAGAGATCCTGCAGTGTGTTTGCCGTGCCTGGGAGATCCAGGCGGCGCAGGGCGGCCAGGCTTTTCAGGGATGTTTCACGATCGGGTACCGTGGCGTTGACAACCAGTTGGTCTTGATAATCCGGCCAGGAGCTTTCCGGTAGAGTGTCTAAAAGATGGGCAAGAACATCAGGCGCTTGTAATCTTGAAAGAATATAGTTAATAGTGTCAACTAAGCGCCAGCTTTCCGGCCGGCTGCTAACATCAGAAAGAGAAAGATTTATCAGATGATAAAGTTCAACGGGCAGATCACGCTTAAGTTTCTCAAATCTGGAATCTTCCCGGAGATAGTTTCGGGTGAGCAGTTTGCCATAGGTAATAGCCGCGGCCCGGCGCACCGGCATGGTGTAGTCATCACTTTTCAGGATTTTTTCCAGATCTTCCAGTAACTGGCGACTGAAACTGCCTTTTTCTAATTTGGTCAGTGCTTTCAGGGCAGTGATTCTATATTCATCGGGAATCATCGGTTCTGTTCTGCTGATTGTGGCCATAATTTGAGTAATTGTGATTGCATGGTTTTTTAGCGATAAACCAATTTCCGGATTCCCTGCCACAATTTCCAGGATAATCTGTTGTATGCCCAGGAATTTTTGTTTTTTGCCAAGAACAAGATAATTGGGGATCTTGAACCATTCCTGGCCAGATAATGTATTAAGTTCTTTTTCCCGGTCCGGGCTTTTTTGCAGGCGGTCGAGCCATTTTAGGCGTTCTGTTGTTTCCAGGGCGGCAGCCAGGTAGTCTTTAAAATTACTCTTTTCTGGGTTGTCTTTCCCAGCGGCAGTTTGGAGAGTACTGCGGAGTTCTTCCAGTGAATCTGCAATGTCGGCATAGCGCAGAGGAGAATCAGTAAACAAAATTGTTATTAATTCTAAAAACTGCGGGAGTAAATCATAATTCCAATTTGGGAACTTGTATAACTGAATGATAGTGTTAATGCTTCTTTTAGAGTTATACATGCCTGAAAGCATTTTCATTACCCGTTGTTTTTGTGGTGAGTTTGTTATGCCGAGAAGTCTAATCAGTATTCCTCCCGTGATTCTTTGTGTGCCCAGCAGGATATCAGCAGGAAGTTTAAGTAAAAGTTCAGCATCAGATATTTCTTTATCAGTAGGAATTGACCGAGCAAGTTCCTGGACAATTGATCTTGTTTCCCATGGTATGTAGAATGGATTCTGATATTTCCTTTTTGCGGCAGGTGCAGCTGCGGGTTGATCGGCAGCCGGGGCAGGGTTGCTGCCTTCTGTAGTAGCTCCCGGATAAAATGGTGATTTAGCTAGAATGGCCAGTAGGCGCTCTTTTACCGTGGGCTTGGGTTGAAAAGCCCAGATAGCCACCAGGATTTCATAGAACCACTCTCTGGTCAGCAGTTCCTGAAGATCAGTGTTTTCTAAAATATCTAAGCCCACACTTGCTTGGTATGTTTCTATCAGCGAGAGCAGCGTATCCAGCAGTGCCGCGGTTAAGGGATTTGTGTCCATCGGGTCAATTCCGGTTTCCAGCAGCAGGTTGTCTAATTGCGGCAGATTAGCGGGTATTTCTTCTGTTTGTGACGCCGGTTCGGCCGGCAGGGGAGCGGCTGATTTTCTTCTGGCTGCCCGCGCGGGTAGGGCCAGCCATTCCTGCAGTTTTTCTTCAAATTGCTCTACGTCATATCTAAGGGTTTCCTGTGTTCGAAATAGATCGTGTAACCGGATCTTGGCCAGGATTTTTTCTAACAAAATGATGGGGTCGGAAACTTTAGCTGAGACCCTGATTCTCCCTATGCCTGTACTCCACCCCTTATCCACTTCATCAAATTCTATCCGGTCCTCATCATAGCCGGGCCTAAAATCCAGCTTTATGTCTCTTGTGTAGAAAAGGATTTTTAGGTCTTGCATTGTGGGCATAGGTGGTGTGTCGTCAGCGGATTCCGCTGATTGGGGAGCAGGGGTGAGGGGTACCATTTTACTGTCAAAGCCGGAACGGTAAAATTGGTTAGTATTTTTAAGTTCGGCAATGGGCAGTTCTATTCTCATTATTTTCCATTTATCTTTTTCATATTCTTTATAGATAAAACTACCGTAGAGCGGTTGCTCAGCGTAACTTTGGCCGAGCATGTTTGGATAGAATAATCTTTCCAGGATGAGGTAACCGTGTTCTTTGTGCTTTAAAATGTCGCCTCTTTCTAGGGTGGCGGGATCTTTTTCAAGGTCTATTGGCGGGAAATCTTTCTCTTGATCAAATTCCAGCAGTGTTTGGGCAAGCTGGTCCCAAAGCGCAATTGATTTTTTCGTTTTCTTTAAGTAAACGGCAGTGTGAAACTGACCGATCAGGTGGGGCAGGCGTTCTTTTGCTTCTGCCGGCAGCGGCGGGGCCAGTTGTTTTTCCGTGCGTTTAGCGGCCAGGGCCAGCCATTCCGGCAGTTTTTTCTCTAGTTCGATTAATTTTTCAAAATGGTTGGCGCGAAAGGGAAAATCCAGCCGGGCCTGATGGAGTATTTTTTCCAATAAAACTATGGGATCAGAATGCTTATCTGACGCTAAAATACGCCTGATAAATGCCC
This sequence comes from uncultured bacterium, assembly GCA_964543115.1. Lineage (GTDB taxonomy): Bacteria > Auribacterota > CAZIXI01 > CAZIXI01 > CAZIXI01 > CAZIXI01. The sequence goes on along the minus strand of CAZIXI010000016.1, from coordinate 15,845 downwards.
CCGCTCTTCTACGTTCTTTTTTTAATACTATTTGCTCTATGCTGAAGTCCGGTTCAAGTATCAGGGCGAATGGTTCAAGTAGATCTGCTAGTTCTTGCATTTGCGGTAAGGCAGGAGAGATGCGGTCTTTTTGCGCCGCCGCGGCTGGGTTTTGCAGCTGGGCCGAGCTTAATTCTGCAAGAAGCGTTTCCAAGCGGGCCATTATGGATTCGATTGGTGGAGTGTTGTCAGCAGATTCCGCGCTATCTTCTTTCCAGCCCTCCAGGGGATAGTAGGTCAGACGTTCCTCATATCGATCATAGGATATCCTTCCGAATAATACTTCACCGGAAGATGGATCTGTGCCAACGTCAAAGCAGCGGAATTCCATGTGGTCCGGGCTCTCCAGTGAAATAGCCAGTTCTCCTCTGCGGGTTTTAATCAGGGTGCCTGGTTTTAATGTGCGATAGGCATTATCGCTTAAAGTACGGAATTCTAAGCCAGCGGCCCGGCTAGAGATTTCATTCCAAACAGTTTTTATCGTTTCCGGACGCCGTAGGTTAAGCAACATTAAAATCCAAGCGCTTAATTTATCTTTTTCACCGGTAAGAATACCTTTAGCGGAACCAGCAGCCGGTGCCGGCTGGCTGGCTGGTGGGGTTTTTCCTGCTAATTCTGCTATTTTAATGCGAAGGGCAGCAATGTCTACAGCGGCTCCCGCCTTGATTGCTTCGCGCAGGCGGAGGAGCAGCAGGCGCCGGCGGGTAAAGGCTGATTCTATTGTCGGGATTGCCGGTTGATCGTCAGCAGTGAGCAGCAGCTGACGGTAAAGTTCGGGTTTTACCGCTGCCAGTTCTTCCGGGAACTCTATTTCTGTAATTTGTTCAATCGTTTCAGCGATTGAGGCCTGGCCGATAAACCAGGTGATCCATTTTAGCGGATATAGTATTTGGTTTACCTGTCCTAACTCAATTTTAGTTTCTTGTTCATAAACTAATTTGTCATCTTTTATCTGCCAGCCGATAGCGTTGAATATTTTTTCAACAAAATCAAAGGGTATGTCATTTTCCTGGCAATAAGTTTTAATGCCTAGTGAACCGGTGAGGGCCATTGAAATTGTGTTTCGTCCTAATGTATAGTGTACACCGATTTTTTTCCAGGTCTCATAAAGTGGTTTGGCTATCTTTAATGTGTTTTCTATGCTCAGAGTTCCGGCGGATTGTGCTGGGCCAACGTTCTGCAGCAGCCAGGCGGCGGTGATTTCCGCGGGAGTGGTATCTGCCGGCGGTGTAGCTGCCGGCGCTGCCGGTTTCGTTTCGGGTGCCGGGGCGGGTTTCTCAAAGGGCACTGTGAGCCAGACAGCAGTTGTGCCGGTTTGTTCATCAAATTCAAAGTTTACTTCTCCGCCCAGTTCGCGGATTTTTCTGGTGGCCTTGAGAATGCCGGCCAGGGCGCGGGCGTTATCCAGGTTGTCTATTTCTCTGTCGGAGCTGAATTCCCGCTCAAACATTAACCGGTGGAATTTATCGGTGAGACGGGAATTATAGGTTACTTTAATGTGGAATTCCGTGCTGTCTGCTATTTCCCATTCCAGTTTAACGGATTTTTCCGCGTCAGTAGCCTCGATGAATTCGCTGAATATTTCAGTCAGCTGGCCGCCGCGCAGGCTGTCAAAATCTATTAGACGGCTGCCTTTGGTCCAGATGACTTCTTCGATATTATACTTTTTTGCCGCCCTAACCATGGCGTTTAGCCATTTTTTGATCAGCGCCTTTTTCTTTTTGTTATCTCCGTATGTTTCGTCTATCCCGGCCATGATGCGGGCAAAGTCGGCCTTTTTTAGCTTGGGGTCCTTAGCGCGAAAGTTATTGTTGCTGGTTTCCAGTGCCTGGGGATTACTGAGGGTAAGCGGTTTACCGGGGGTTTCCAGGGGCGGGGCGCGGGGATCAAGGGCGCGGTCCAGATCAGTGGATTTTATGCTTTCGCCGGTTTGCTGGCGGCGGTTTAAGAGCTGCACCATGTTATTAAAGATGGCTTTCTCTGTATCCGCCAAATCCCGAATTTCGGTTTTGCGTTCACTGCGGGCGGTGTGTTCGCTGATGGTGAAACTAAGTTCATCTTCAGAGAGATTAATTTGTACTACTACATCTTTATTTTGAGTAACAAAATCCGCTAGATCCGTCTCTCCGGCAAAGGTGGTAAAAGGTGTCAGCAAATAATCCCGTAGGGCCACTTCCAGGCCGGCAATGCCTTTTTCCGGTTTAAAACCTTTACGGATAAGCAGATTATAGATTGTTTCCTGTTCTTCCGGGTCTTTACCGATTTCAATATTAATCCCGTAATTTTCTTCGATGCGGGCCAGGTTCTTACGCAGGTTGACTACCACTACTTCTTTAATGGTGTCCTGGGTAAAGGGATTAAAGGTAACGATGCCGTTAAAGCGGTTGAGGAATTCCGGCCGGAACTGGCTGCGTAAGTCCTCATTAACCCGTTTGTTAATTTTTTTCTTGAGGGCCTTAATCTTTTGGGCATCGCCGGTGCGTACAATTTCGCCTATTTCGTCATAGAGATTTTCTGTCTGAGGTATCCCGGCTTTATCAATGTATTTACGCTGCATGCCGGCGTTGGAGGTCATGATGATGATACAATTGGAAAAATCAGCGGTGTTGCCGCGGCTGTCTGTCAGGCGGCCGTCTTCCATGATCTGCAGCATACAGTCAAATATCTGGGGATGGGCCTTTTCGATCTCATCGAATAAAAGCACGCAGTTGGGATTTTTAATCACTTTATCTACCAGTGTCTCAACGGTGTCGTAACCCCGGTAGCCGGGCGGGGCGCCGATTATCTGGGTTACTGTATGCTCCTCGGCGAAATCACTCATATCGTATTCGATCAGTTCTTTGTCCGTAACATCAGCCACCGCCTTGGCCAGTTCTGTTTTACCAACACCCATGGGCCCGGCAAAGAGGAAAACACCGTCCGGTTTATGCTGCGGCCGGAGACCGCAGGCGGAAATCCGCAAGGCATCAGCTACGCCGTTGACCGCCTCTTCCTGGCCGACCACCCGTTCACGCAGTTTATCTTCCAGGGTGAGTAGGGCGCTCTTTTCTTCTTCTTTTAATTTATCGGTGGGGATTTTCAGTTGTTGTTGGACAATATCCACAATATCTTCCGGCAGGATTTTGTTACGTACCTGCTCCTTTTCTTCTTCCTGCAGGGTGAGGATTTCCCGCAGGAATTGCAGGATATTAGGGTTGTTGGTGAGGAATTCACTGTCGATGGGGAATTCATCTTGTTCGTCTAGCAGGATTTCTTCCAGTTCTTCGCTAAGATTGTCTTTGGCTGTATCCAGGCGCACCCGCAGGCGTTTTTTGATGCCCATGATTTTAGGGTAGATGGTAGAAAACCATTTAACGACTGTGGCGGAACGGGAGTAGCCGGGGAAATATTTGTTTAATAGACGTACCGCTTCCTGGATGGCTTCGTAACTGATAGTAACCGCTTGTTCTTCTCCCTGCGCTTGGTTTTTTTCTTCCAGGATATCTTTACGTACCAGCCACATGTCTTCTAAGACCCTTTCCGGATCCGGATCCGTCAGGCGCACCAGGGAAAAATATTGTTCAAAGGACTCAGTTTCTTCGATGTTTTCGTTGGTTGAGGTGAACATAAACGAAATGGTTTCTTTGGCGCGGAAAAGTTTAAGGAAAAACGGCAGACTGAAAACCGTACCCCGAGTACGGGCTATTTCAGAGGCCAGTTCGTCGTAGTTAATAACGATTACCGTACGCAGGCCATCTTTATTTTTACCGTCTTTTTCAATATTGTCGATCATCCGGCGGAGGGCATCTTCAAAACCGCCGGGCAGGGAAAAATATTTTTTTAGTTTTTCCAGTTTTAGCCGGATGATTCTGGTGTTTTGCAGTTTGTTAATTTCACCATCAACTCCTCTGCGGGCAACGGATTCGGTCAGTTCCTTTAGTTCCTGCTGGTCCCGGCCCAGGAGAAAGGGGAAATTGCGCCGTTTCTGTTTCCAGATTTTCATTACACTGTTAATGTCCCGGGCGGCGGGAAAGGAATCGGTAATTCTGTTGCCGGCTGATTTTTCAGTTAGATTGGCAAAGGCGGCCAGGGTTTCTTTGTGGAAGGCCAGGGCCTTGGCCAGTGCCTGTTCTTTTAACGGTGCCGGCAGGCCCGGATCGATATCTGGTTCAATATATTCTATTTTATATTTCTCTGCGTACTCTGCGCTTCTCTGCGTACTCTGCGTTTGTAATTCTTCACCGGTTATCTCAGTAACTATCTCCTGATCAAAATCCGTATCGTCCCCGGAGTCAAGTTTGTTTCTGATCCTTCTTTCCAGAAAGCGCAGGGCGCTTCCTCTTTTCGGCGCCTGGTAGAGCTGTTCTTCCGCTTCCTGTTCTTCGAAGGTTATCGTGTCGTTGTCGAGTTTGACGTAAATTTTTGATCCCTTGGTAAATTGATTATCGAGTAAGCCGCGGGCCAGCGGGGCGAGGACCAGGTTGTCTATCTGGCGCAGGAGTTCGCGGGCGCCGCTGAATACGTCGTATCCTTGTTCTACCAGTAATGTTTTAACTTCGGCACTTAGTTCGAATTCGTAGCCTAATTCCGCCAATTGCTCGCGCAGTTTGCTTAATTGCAGTTCCAGTATTTTGGCCAGGGCGGCTGGATCCAATTTATTAAAAATAATTGTACCGCCAATCGCGTCTACCCGGCTGAGGAATTCCGGTTTAAAGAAATCTCGTACCGCTTCATCGATAAAGGAGTCCAGGGATGCTTTCAGGTTCTGTTCGAGTTTTTCGTGGCCGTGTTTTACGCAGTGCTCCAGGGCGGAATCGAAATTATCTTTAAACAGTCCCCGGAAGCGCTTGAACATTTTCTGGAATTTAATAAGTCTTTTTTGGTCTTTGACGAATTCAGTTTGCGCTGTTTCATCTAATTTTGGCAAGACATCATCTAAATCCTTTCCTCCCTGGACTAAACGTGCCATTAACTTTGTTTTATAAATGCCCAAATCATCTTTCTTTAGATAATTACGGTTCTGATAGGCCCAGATGAGTTCCGGCGGCGTTTCGGCAAACAGTTCAATGAATTCTTCATAAAAGTCATAAAGATTGTAAATCTGTTCGTTCATGCCCAGGTTGCTGGTCATGATAATTACCGTGTTAGTGAAATCCACTACCCGGCCCTTACTGTCGGTAAGCCGGCCCTCACGCAGGATCTGTAAGAAAAGGTTATAGACTTCCGGATGGGCCTTTTCTATTTCATCGAACAGGAGAACGCTGTAAGGATTTCTCCGTACCGCTTCGGTTAATTGTCCGCCCTTGTCAAAACCAACATAGCCGGGCGGCGCGCCGCGCAGACGGCTGCGGCTGAATTTGTCCATGTATTCACTCATGTCAAAACGGATTACCGCGTCCGGATCACCAAACAGTTGTTCGGCCACGGCCTTAGCAAGTTCTGTTTTACCCACACCGCTGGGGCCGGTACAGATAGCACTCATAATGGGTTTCTGGTCATCGCCAACTCCGGAATAGCGCAGGTTCAGCATTTCATGTACCTTGTCTACGGCATGATCCTGGCCGATAACCCGGGTGGATTTAATGGTGGCGGCGAAATTCTGCACTTGTTCACTGGGTTTTTTCTTAATAGCGGCGGCGGGAATGCCGCTTTCCTCCGCTATCCTATCAATAATTTCAGCTATGGTTATTTCCCATTTATTTGTTTCTTGCAGTTTTGCCAGGAATTCGTTCAATTCCTCTTCTTCTTCCAAAAGCATCTGGTACTCTTCTTCGAACCGGTTAATTGCAGCTCTTAGCATGCTGATAGTGTCTTTTTGTTCCGCTTTATAAGCGGCCAGTAATTTATTTGTCGCGCGGGCCAGTCTTTTACGAAGATCGATTTTTTTGACTCTGAGGGATTCCTGTTGGTAGAGTCGTTCGCTGATAATGCTGTCCAGGATTTCCTGTACCTTATTGGGCATTGTACCGTAAGGGATATATTTTTGCACGATGCGGATCGCTTCATCAATGGTATCGTTTTTAATGGTGATTCTAATCCCTTCCGGCAGGTCCTCTTTATAGACCTGGGCGAAACGGCGGCGGAATTCTTTCAGGCGTTTTACGATGTTATAATGGGGCGGTGATTCCAGTTTGATTTCCCCGAAACTCTGGCGCATTTCACTGTCCCGGAAATATCTTACATAATTGGCTTCGTCCGCCAGGCCGATTACCGGTACCTCACTATTATCAATAACCTCTTTCAAGAGAAACTTTACACTGGAGAGAACTTCTGACTTAATGTTGGCAATATGGGCGATATCCTGAAAATTAACGTAAAGCACAATCTTTTCTGATTTTGCCTGTTCAGCGATTGTCTCTAATAATTTGGCCACTTCAGTTTCCAACATTCCTGGTACACCTAACTGGTCAATAAATAAGGGCATATTCAGTTCCAGGAGTCGAACCCCTTTCATTTCCGGATAAATACCGCTGCCGGTGTAGAACCTTGTTCCCAGGGCATAGACCAGTCCTTCACCAATGATGGGGTCACCCACCAGGATGGCGTTGTTGGCCTCGGACATTTTTAACCGGTCCTGGATGGCGCTGGCCTTGTTTTCTAGAAAGGCGGCATCATCTAGTTTCTGCTGCCGGGCCAGTTCTGTCAGGTCGATGGTGTATTTATCAATAAGTTCTGACGCGCTTTCCCCGCCGCCGGGCGGATTTGGGCTGTTAGGCATTAATGCCATACCCAGCACCAGGGCAATACATAGGTAAGGCAGCAGTTTAGGTGCAAGTAGGGCCAGGAGCACGGTGGGAATGAGCAGCATGAGGATCATTTTGGTGGTGCTGCCCGGCTTGCTAAGCTCATGAATAACTTTTTTAGCGGCGCCGGTTGCCTCGGTGGTCACCTCAGTTGCCGCTTCTTCTTCCGCCCGTTTCTTTTTCTGGGTGTCTCGTTTTTCTTTTAAGGGACCGAATTCACTTTCTGTTTTTTCGGCCATTTCTTTGAATTTACCGGATTCTCTGAGCATTTCTCTGACGGCATCCGCTTCTTGTTGTTTAAGTACCGGTTTCTCACCGCCAATTCCCTGGGTTAAGGCGGTAGTAACGGCATTTACCAGATTCTCAAAATCAGCGATCTTTTTTCCTTCATCGATATAACGCAGTACCGCCATAATGGTTAGTTCCCGGATATCATGTTGTTCGGGTTCGTCGCTGATATCGGTTTCTATTTCTTCATTATCTTCACTCGCTTCCGCCAGTTCATCTGAATATTCATCCAGGGCCTCGCCAATATCTTCTTCCACCTCATCAGTTTTGTCAGCCAAGGCATCTTCGTCTATGTCCTGGTCGGCATAGGCCTCCCGGTACCAAACCGGATAGGTTCTTCTGACTTTCATCCGGTCGCAGGACATGGCAATGCCGGAATCGGCGAAACTGGGGTCGCAGTGTTTAAGGTAATTCAGGTCGTTCAGCCCGAGGGTTTTGATGAAATTTCCTATTCCGGGTATTGTGCCAAAGATTGAACTAAGATCGTTTTCTTCATCCAGATGTTGGGATAGTGTTATTTGCATGGCATTGCTGATGTCCGCCATGGGCGGCAGTGCCCAGGTTAGCAGTTCAAGTTCGCTTGTCCATTGAGTGTCTGCCGTTCGCCGGAGGATTTTCCGTATTATATGTCTGGCCGCGAAGATGGCAAAGGCCTCATTAAGGATGCGCTGCGGCGGGGCGGCCCGCCAATTTGCTTTTTCCCGCTGCCAGTATTCCGTGCCCAGACGTTTTTCGAGGATGGTAAAAACTTCTCCGCGTATTCTGAGATAGAGTTCTTTATCGTTAGTGGTCTTCAGCAGGGAGAACCAGCCCAGGTGCGCCAGTTCGTGGATCCAGGTGGCCAGCAGATCAAGTTTTGACCGGTGATGGGCCAGGTTGATGGTGATGGTGCCGTTTTTGTGGAGGAATCCTTTCCAGGGAACAGCGGGATCTTTAATGAATTCCGGCTGGATTTCGGCGTTGCGTTTGATAATGATCTGCCAGTCCTGGTCGCTGCGCGTGCGCTGGATCTCAAATACCTTACCATGGGCAGAAACTTCAAAGATAATAGCGCCGGTTAGCTCCAGGCCGTAAACTAGTTTTTTCAGGTAAGCGGTGAATTCGCCGGGTTTGATCAGCTGATCTTTTTTGCCGCTTTTTTTCCATTCCTCCAGGTATTTGTTTGACCACTGGGCGAAGATCTCAATCTTGGCCTCTTCCAGATCCCGGCCCCGCTGACAGGCCCGGGACAGGTATTCGGCGGCGGCCTTGAGAATGGTGGTTTCCAGCATTAAATAGATATCATATTTGTCGGTGATGGAGCTGAAGAATGACGGCGGCCGGAGATTATTCAGCAGCGGCTGGCTGAAAAGGCGGGCGATCTCAGTTTTTTTTTTGAGCATTCTCTCGGTGTAGAGGGTGGCATCGACTGTTTTTGTTATTTTGGGAATAATGCTGATATAAGGGATGCCTCTTTCTTTCAGCAGTTCGCTGATTCCTGCGGTATGAAAACCGCCGGTAATCAGGATTACCGGATCGTTTGCCTCGCGCTTGTGCCGCAGCAGGTTTTTTACCAGGGCCTTGTCCCGTTTAAGGGCCAGTTGATAAAATTTAAGGGCCTGCCGGGCGCCGGGATCCAATTTATTCTTTTGTCGCTTGAGTTTAGCGATCTGTTCCCGGTTGCATTTGAGCTCCAGCAGGTTTTTCAGCTGACTGAAGTGAAAGATACTGTTAATTAAGGCCTTTTCGGTATTAGCGGTAAATAATCTTTCTATCGTCCTTTGTTCCAGTGTTTCGATATCAGCGGTTAGCTTTTTAATCTGGAGATTACCGTATAATTGCAGTGCTTTTGTATAGCGGGTTAAATCAGAATAGGCGGCCAAATTAATGTTTTGTTTCCGGGCAAGGGTGTGGATTAATTGATAAAAATTCGCGGCGGTAAGTGTTCCCCGGCGGAATTCATTGCCGGCCTGAATCAGGGCGGTGAGTTCAGTTTTTTTCAAGTTGGCCAGGAGTTTCTTTAACAGTTCTTCCCGCTGGCGGTTAATTTTATCGGTGTCATAGCTATTCTGTAATTGCTGGATCTTAAGATAAACAGAAATATTTTCCGGCTGGGGCAGGCAGGCGGGTTTCGCGGATAGATAATTGATATAGTATTTCTGGCTGATTTTGTTTTGCCGGTAGGCAAAATAGTTTTTCAGGAAGCGCCGCTGGTTTTTATTGAATGACTCTTTTTGTTGTTGTTCCAGCACGGATAGTTTTTCGTTAAGTTGCTGCCTGTTTTTTTCACTGTCACTGAGTACCTGCCGGAAAAGCGCCAGATTGTTTTCATAGAGTTTTTTATTTTCTACGCCGTAAATAAACGGGGCGTTCTCTGTGGTGGAGGCAAAGTATTCTTCCCCGGAGATCATTCCTTTTTTCATTAAATTATCCGCTACCGCAGCGCGAATATCGGGATAGGGGATACTTCTTAGCAGGGAAAGGTCCAGGGGGCCGTTACTGCCCTCTACATATATATTAAGGGGTGAGTGTTTATTCAGGAACTTAAGGATTGAGGCAATATTGCGCTGGGCCTCGTAAACGCAGTGGGCATCCTGGATATGAATAACTAAGGGTATTTTGGCTTTAGCGGATTTTTCCGGCAGCCACTTGTCACTGATTACACCGAGAGCGGCTGGGAGATTAGGAATTTGATAGTTGGTGGTGGAAAGATTAGCTAATGGTGTTTCCCGGCTGATGTATCCGTAGGAAACACTATTAAACAGAAACGCGATTACCGTTGTCAGGATTACTAGCCTCTTCATGGCCCCCCCAGGCTATGCTTGGGGACTGCCATTATTGGCCCCCCCAGGCTTTTCACTTCAATATGCCATGGGGGTGGGGTGGTGTCAAGGGTGGGCGGTTTTTTTTGTTTGACGCGTAAGATATTTATCTGTAAGATGATAGCCGTGAAGGGAAAATCTGTCTTATTAATTAATCCCTGGATTTATGATTTCAGCGCCTATAATTTCTGGTTGCTGCCGCTGGGACTGTTACGCGTAGCGGCAGTGCTGCGGCAACAGGGGAATGAGGTCAGTTTTTTTGATTGTCTGGATTATCGCCGGCCGGACAAATATGGCTGTGGTCGCTTCTCAAAGACTAAAGTGCCTAAACCAGAGTTACTTAGGCAGGTTGGGCGGCCGTATTTGCGCTATGGTGTGGCGCCTGAGAGTTTGCGGAACTATCTTGGCGGAATGGAACCGCCGGACAGGGTGTTTGTTGGTTCGGGAATGACCTACTGGTATCTGGGGGTGCAGGAGGTAATCAGGCAGGTGCGGCGGGTCTGGCCGGAGGTGGAGATAAGCTTAGGCGGGATTTATGCTAGCTTGTGCCGGGAGCATGCCCAACGCTATTCCGGGGCGGATAAAATTGTTACTGAAGTTAATGGTGCGGGTTTTTATCCGGCCTGGGATCTCTTAGCGGCTAGCGGGGTTATGGCAATTCAGACCAGTTTTGGTTGTCCGTTTAATTGCAGTTATTGTGGGGCCAAACTGATTAGGAGTGGTTTTTGTCAGCGCGATCCGGATGAGGTAGTGGCGGAACTAAAGTATTTTTCTCCGCGTAATGCGGCCTTTTATGATGATGCCCTGCTGGTCAATGCCGAGCGGCATTTTAAGCCGCTACTGGAAAAGATAATTGCCCTAGAGCTTAACTGTAATTTTCATTTGCCCAACGCTATTCACGCGCGGTTTTTGGATCAGGAAACAGCCGGGTTGATGTTTCGGGCGGGATTTAAAACGGTGCGGCTGGGATTAGAGACCTCTGCGGCGGAACGCAGAGATAATAAGGTAACTAATGAGGAGTTTTTGCGGGCAGTGGGATATTTACGGCAAGCGGGGTTTACGGCTGAAGAGCTGGGTGTGTATACTATGTTTGGTTCTCTGGATGATGGGCCGGAAGATGTGCTGCGGGATATTGAGTTTGTTACCGCGGTGGCCAAAGTACCGGTTAAAATCAGCGCCTATTCGCTGGTGCCCGGTTCCGCTGATCACCAGCGTTGGCTGAGTGAGGGTCGCTTGGCAGTAGACCTCGATCCGCTCTGGCACAATAACACGATTTTTCCTTTATTGAATAAGCGGTACACTTTGGATACAATAAGAAAGTTGCGAAAATTGGCAGGGGAAAGGAATAAGGGATTATAACAAAACACAGATGATCGCAGATGAAAAGATACAGATTAGCGCAGATATTATTTATAGTTCTATTGATTAGTGGTTGTGCTCGTCCTGTAGAGCGGGATGATGTTCTTCATCTGCGTTTGAAGGAGGATCCGACGACTTTGGATCCGGCCTATATTGTGGATGTGAGCGGCGGGGTGATTGCCGCTAAGCTATATAATGGCCTGGTGCGCATTGATGAGCATTGCCGGGTAGTGCCGGATATTGCCCAATCGTGGGAGATATCAGCGGATGGGTGTGTTTATACCTTTAAACTGCGTGCGGATGCCAAGTTCAGTGATGGCCGGCCGGTAACCGCGGAGGATTTCCGGCGTTGTTACCAGCGGATTATTGATCCGGCAACAACCTCACCCAGGCGCTGGTTGTTTGATAAGGTGCGGGAGTTCCGGGTAGTGGCGCCTGACGAGTTCCAGGTAAAGCTGACTGAACCGTTTGCTCCCTTTCTGAATCTATTGGCCATGCCCAATGCCTATCTGGTGTCTGCAGATAATCTCGGTACCGGTCCCTATGTCTTGGCGGAGTGGCAGCATGATAATCGTTTGCTGTTAAAGCCAAACGAATTTTATTTTGGTCAGGCGCCTAAAGTAGCCGGGATAGAGTACCGCGTTATTCCGGAGGAGTTTACCACTGAAGCGGAATTTGAACTGGGACAGCTGGATATGATAGAGATATCCTTGGATGATTGGCCGCGCTACCAGGCGAATGATAAGTGGCAGACATGTTCTCAGAGTGGCTTGAATACCTATTATATTGGTTTTAATTGCCAGCAAGGCCCTTTTAATTCTTACCGCTTGCGGCAGGCGTTTAATTACGCGGTTGATAAGCAAAAAATTATTACTCATCTTCTGGAAGGCCAGGCCCGGGCGGCTAAGGGGCCGGTGCCGCCGGCGCTGCTAACTGATGATCTGCCGGGTTATAGCTATCTTCCCAATAAGGCTAAACGGTTGTTGCAGCAATCCGGAGTGACTTTTTCGGAGCCCATTAAGATCTATGTCCGGGCGCAGAAGGAATCAATTCATATTGTGGAGAGTATTCAGCATTATCTGGCGGAACTCGGTATCCCGGTGCAGGTGGTGCCCCTGGAATGGAGTGCCTTTAAAGAGGCGGTGGCCAAGGGACAGGCAGATATGTTTCTGATGAGCTGGTGGGCGGATTATCCCAGCGCGGAAAATTTTCTTTATCCTACCTTCCATTCCGCTAACTGGGGCAGCGGCGGTAACCGGGCGCGGTTTAAGGATCCGCTGGTTGACCGGTTGATTACGCAGGCGCAGGCAGAAGCAGATCCTGAAAAGCGCGCCGCTCTTTACCGGCAGGCCCAGCGGTTGATTGCCCGGCAGGCCCCCTGGCTGTTTTTGTGGCATAAGAATGAACTAGTAGTGGCCCAACCATGGATTAGCGGCCTGAAGTTATATCCGGTATATAACGGCGACAAAGGTACCGATGTAAGTAAAACGATAGATGATAGACGAGGAACGAGGAACGAATGATTTCATATATTATCAAGCGCCTGCTACTCTTAATTCCTACCCTTTTTGGTGTTACACTCATCACTTTTATTTTAATTAAAAACATTCCCGGGGATCCGGTGTATACACTGGTGGGCGAGCGGGCGAGCGCGGAAATAGTAGAAGAGTATCGAACTAAACTGGGTTTGGATCAGCCGTTCTGGACACAATACGTGAAGTATCTGGGGCAGATCTGCCGGGGCAATCTGGGTTATTCCTATTATACCGGTCAGGCGGTAGAGGAAATTTTCTGGCAGAAATTTCCCAACACCCTGCGGCTGGCCCTGGCGGCGATGTTGATCGCTGTTCTGGGCGGTTTAGCGGTAGGGATAATTTCCGCGGTTAAACATAATACAGCGATTGACCGTTTAACGATGTTTGGGGCTACCTGCGGGATTTCCTTGCCGGTCTTCTGGTGGGGATTGGTGCTGATCATTGTTTTTGCCTATCATTTGCGCTGGCTGCCGCCGTCGGGCATGGGGCAGGGGCAATTGGCGTTTCTTATTCTGCCGGCGGTTACATTGGGCTCGCGTTCCCTGGCCTATATTGCCCGGGTGACCAGGGCCAGTATGCTGGAGGTGTTCAGTCAGCCGTATGTTACTTCGGTAAAGGCCCGGGGGGTGAGTAAATGGAAGCTGATAGTGAAACACAGTCTTCGTAACGCCCTGATCCCGGTAGTAACGCTGGTTGCCCTGGATCTGGGCAGTTATCTTAACGGGGCGGTGCTCACGGAAACGATTTTTGGCTGGGATGGGATCGGCCGCTGGGCGGTAACCGCTATTTTTAAGCGTGACTATCCGATCATTCTGGCGGTTGTTCTCTGGGGCGCGTTGATTTTTGTGACGGTTAATCTGCTAGCTGATATTGGTTACCGGTTGGTGAATCCCAGGATAAGAGGTAAATGAAGAATAAAGTGTTTTTGAGAATTTATCTAACTTTAATTGGAATGATCGCCTTGCTGGCGATTTTTGGTCCGTTATTTGTTTCTGCTGATCCAGTGGCAATACACTTGGAAGACAGACTGGCAGGACCAAGTAAAGCGCATTTGTTGGGTACGGATAATCAGGGGCGGGATGTTTTAAGCAGGATAATCTACGGCGCGCGGATTTCACTGGGGATTGGTCTCTTGGCCACGCTTACTTCTTTAGTGTTGGGATTGGTGATTGGAATGATTGCCGGTTATTCCGGCGGGGTAGTGGACAGGATTATTTGTTCCCTGATTGATATTACACTATCTTTTCCCAGTTTACTGCTGGCTATCGGGATTACGGTTGTGCTTACGCCCAGCGGCACAACGGTTATTTTGGCCCTGACCCTGGTGGGCTGGGCCAGTTTGGCCAGGTTTACCCGGGGGCTGGTGTTAAATCAAAAGGAAAGTGGTTATGTGGAATCGGCCCAGGCCCTGGGGGCAAGTAAAAAGGTGATTATCTGGCGGCACCTTTTCCCTAATTGTCTGCCGCTGATTATTATTGCCGGGTTCCTCCGCCTGGGTACCTTTATCCTTAGTGAGGCCAGTCTTAGTTTTCTGGGATTGGGAGTGCCGCCGCCCACACCTACCTGGGGTAGTATGATTAATTTCGGCCGGGACTATATTCAAACCGCGCCCTGGATTGTGGTCTTTCCCGGTCTGGCCCTGGCCCTGACCGTGATCAGCTGCAATCTCCTTGGCGATACCCTGCGCGATTACCTTGATCCAAAAGCAAAGAAACTGCTGTAAAATGCCGACTTAAACAGAGTGGGTGAAGGGAGTGGGCGGGGATTCGCTTGCCGGAGTTGCCGGTTGAGTCTGTGCCCGGATTTTCTGAGCGAGATCAGCGGCGGTAGCGGCGGTGTGATTATTTATTTCTTCATCAACAGTTACCTGGATGTTTATTCCCCGTTCCTGCATATATTGAATGAATTTTTCTGTGTCCACAATCTTTTCAATCCCACCAGCGCCGGCATAGGGGAATTCGCCGCGGGCCATCATCATTGCCAGGATGGCCACCGGAAAAGCCGTCAAGCGGCCCATTTCAGAGAACTCTTTGCCGTAACTTCCAGCATTAAGAGTATTGTAGTTATAGGTTAACCGTTTCATCTTTCCGTCACGGTGGCCGGTTACTTCTACCTGAATAAGGATCTTATCTTTTTCTTGGGGGTTGTGCAGTATACTCTGGGCTATTTGAGCAAACACTTCCCGCGGCGTGATATAGCCGTCTTCATCAGGAGTAACGGTTATTTCTTCTGTATTCAGCAGGCCAAGGTATTGGGCGGCACTTTGTACATTGTCCTGATCTAATAGTTCCGGGGAGTAAAGTTGACGGAAGAATTGTGCCGGAACGATTTTCCCTTTTTCGCCGATATGTACCTTGGCTAGTTCTTCTTCGGCGAAAAACCCCATTTCGATAAAGGCCTTAATGATCGGTCCGTGGCCGGCATAACGAATGGTTTCATAAATCATATTTTTGACGATACCGCGATAGGCGTAAGGGATGAGGGAGATTCCGCCGGAGGTGAGAATTGCTTCATAGACTTCGGGATCCTCCAGGTCAATAATTACCGGTTCCCTTTCTTCTTCGGCCATGGTGGGGATGGCCACTATTTTGCCGTCACGGATGGCCAGGGAATGGCCCATGTATTCATTGATCAGGCCCCAGATACTGAAAACAAGCAGGTATTTTAAGGGGCTAAAAAATCTCCTGTCGGTATCTTCAAGTAAGGCTTCCAGTTCTTTTTGGGCAACCGGATCGGCTTCTTTTTGCAGTAATTGCTGAAGGTCCCAGTCACTGAGCGGCAGGCCGCCAACACGGATAACCACATCATCTACTTCGTAATTGTCACCCACCAGTTTATTAATTCCATCTACGGCCAGGATATTACAGGCCATACCCGGTGCCAGTCCATTATCCGGAGCCATAGCGCATTTATTTTTGATTGCCGTTTGGGCATTGGCCTGCTGGCGCAGGACAACACCGGTGTTACCACCCATATCAACCCAGGAGGCGCCATTTCTACGGCCAGCCGGGAAAGTTTTTCATTTAAGGTATAATGTGCCGCGCCAATCACTACATTTGATTTAGCAAAAATAGAAATAAGATCATCCGGTTGTTTAAGGT
>CAZIXI010000015.1:0-26036 GCA_964543115.1 uncultured bacterium | reverse complement strand
TTTCATCCTACCACCAACTCTTCGTTGTGTCCACTTTTTCGGGGGAAGATCAATTTATTTACCAGATATCTACGAAATCCTGGTCTTTTCAGAAAGGAACTTGAAAAAGAAATAAATTCAGATAGAGTACTCACCGTATTTATTGATGAAGTTCAAAAACTACCTTCTCTTTTAGATGAAGTCCACTATTTAATAGAGAAATACAAACATCATATAAGGTTCATTTTAACTGGATCAAGCGCAAGAAAACTAAAACGGGGAGGAGCGAATCTGCTCGCTGGCAGAGCCTGGACGTTACGACTACATCCTCTTTCTCACAAAGAAATTGATCTCGATCTTAGCAAGGCCCTCCGGATCGGGACATTACCGGCTATCTATCTGGAAGATGAATTTCCCGAAAGAACATTACGTGCATATGTTGAAACATATTTGAAAGAAGAAATTTTTCAAGAGGCATTTGTGCGCAAGATTGAAGGATTTATCCGGTTTCTTGATATCGCAGGGCAAATGAACGGACAATCTCTGAATTTCACCAATATTGCCAGAGAATGCAACATTAGCACAAAAACAGCACAACAATATTTCTCCATTCTTGAAGACACCCTCATTGCGTTCCGCATAAATGCCTGGAGCTTTTCTATTAGAAAACAAGTCAGGCAAGCCCCTAAATACTATTTTTTTGATTGCGGCGTCTTAAACACCATAAGAGGTGAGATAAAAATAGAATTGCGGGAGAATTCATACCGCTACGGAAAGTTATTTGAGACATTTATTATCCAGGAATTAATCCGCGCAAATGACTACCTAGAAACAGACTATAATTTTTTTTATTGGCGAACCAATAGCGGGCTTGAAGTAGATATAATCCTCTCCCGCGGAATTCATGAATCACCAATAGCAATTGAAATAAAATCAGGCACTAGCCCTGTAGAACAGGATCTGCGTGCGCTAAAATCTTTCCAATCAGAAAACAAGAATGCGCGATTATACTGTTTCTGCAACACACCAAGAGCATATAATTTAGGAGATATCAATATTGTCCCTTGGCAGAAAGGATTTACAGAAATTTTCAAAATTACTTAGCTTGTTTAGCAAAAAAGCAAATGAAGAGCACAACAAGGGGGACGTCTTTGAAAAAGACGTCCCCCTTAAATATCTAGGCATCCAAATCTGAATTAGCCTGGTTAGTAACCGTTACCGTATCATCACCCGTACCGCTAATCAACTTATAGGCATTATTAACACACAGATTATCACTGCCCGCCAGATTAATATCAGCGGTAGTATTATCAATACACAGATTACCGTCTATCCGGTTTTCCACTCCCGCCACATAGATCCCGGCATCCGTACTTAACCCCGCTTGATCCTGTGTATTCGAAATTGTATTACCCTCAATAACATTACCGTCACCGGCAGTATTATAGAGATAAATCCCGTACCCCTCATTGTAATAAAACGCGTTATTCCTGACAATGGTGGACGAAAAGATATTAAGCCCGCCGACAGCCGCGGCGTCCGCGCCGCCGGCGCCGTTATTATAGAAGAGACAATCCTCTACCAGCGCGGGTAGAGTACCGTATAAATAAACTCCCCACTCCCCGTTGGTATCTAAGCGGAGGTTATTCAAGGTAACATTTTCTATCGCCCCGGAAGTCGCGTGCACGGAAATCCCCCGGCCCCTGAAATTCCTGATATTACCGTTCCTGATTGCTATATTATAGAGCGTATCATCTGAAACATTGATCCCATTACCGGAACTACCGGAATTATACCCCGGACCGGCAATCGTAAAACCGTTCAGGTCCAATTCCACATTGCTGGCCGAAATAGTAATACCGTTAGTATCCGTATCGGAAACCGTTATATTTTCTACCAGCTTATATGAACCGGGCTGGTCAATGGTAATTGGGAAAGAAGACGGCTGCATTATATCAGTCAAGGCACCTTCGGTCCCGCTTATCCCGCGAGCCGTATGACCGCCTTCCCAACTACTACCCCCTACCGGCCAATACATTGCCCGTTCAACATATATATTTATATTATTAGTACAAACTACCTTTGTGGACAGCGCTTTATCTTCAAGATCAGTATAGTCCGCTTCCGCGGCAATCGCATTCACATGCAGTGTTGACCGAGTACCCGCGGCCACAGTCACCGTCCCGCTGGCCGGATACCTCTGGGAACCGCCATCCCAGTAAAAAGTATAATAGACAGTCGCGTCTGTACTGCTCGGATTATTTACCAATACCCAAAGATCAAACCCTTCGGTTGATCCTTCCGGCAGGTACCAACTAGTTGCCGCCAAAGCAATGACAGTAAACAGAATACTACCCGCAACAATTAAACCCGCAAACAATACGTTTTTCATCACCAACCTCCTTGTATTATTTTACACTTCCCAGCCCTCTCCCTGCATACGTAGCAAAAACAATGCCAAATACTCGTCCCTAGAAACAATTATATCATCTTGGTTAACAGGAAGTTACGAAGGCAAAACTCTACTGGCCGCTTTTGTTTATAGGATTGTCTTATAATAGGACAGTTAAAACGTCGGAAAAAAGGACAGGCTACTCATAACGCAGAGATTCCACCGGATTGAGCCGGGCGGCTTTTTTAGCCGGCCATAAGCCAAATCCTACACCAACAGCGGCGGAAAATGTGGTTGCCAGAACAATACTGGAAAAAGAAATGATTGTCGCCCAACCGGCAAAGGTCGATAAAGTAAAAGACACTAATGCTCCCAGACATATTCCCAGCAGGCCGCCAATAATACTCATCACAATTGATTCAATTAAAAATTGCGCCATAATATCCCGTGAGCGTGCGCCAACCGCCTTACGCAGACCTATTTCTCTTGTACGCTCGGTTACCGAAACCAGCATGATATTCATTATGCCAATACCGCCGACCAGCAGGGAAATCGCCGCGATACAGCCTAAAAGCAACCCGATAGTTTTTGTTGTTTCCGCGATCATCTCCTGGATTTCTTCCATATCCCGGATATGAAATGAATCCTCATTGTTTTTATTAAGACGATGGCGCTTAATTAGCAGCCGCCTTATATCGTCTTCCGCCTCTTTCATCAAACTATCACTAACAACCTCCGCGTAAAAACTGTCCAGGTAATTTTTACCCAGCACGCGATACATTGCCGTGGTTACCGGTATTACAACCACGTCATCACGGTCACCCCAATGACTCCCGCCTTTTTTCGGCAGGATACCAATCACCTGGAAATTTATCCGGTTTAATTTCACTTGCTTACCAACCGGATTTTCTTCACCGAATAATTTTTGCGCTACCGTAACCCCCAAGATGATAACCTTTGCCCTTTTACGGATCTGTTCCCGGGTAAACCAGCTGCCAACAACCGGAATACAATAGCGCATATTCCCGTAATCATAGCCGACGCCTTCAACACGCGTGCGCCAATTCTCGTTACCATAGACCATCTGGCCGCTGCCCCTGACATACCCGGAGGCCCGGCTGATTACCGGCAATTCCTTGACGGCAGTAATATCAGCGGGCGTAAACCTGGTGACCGAACCCGCCTGCGTGGCCACTCCTCTTACCCTGGCCGATCCTCCTCTGACCGATAGCAGATTTGATCCCAACGAACGCAGCCGTTGTTCAATTGCTTGTTTGGCGCCCTGACCAATAGCCAGCATCGCGATTACCGCTCCCACCCCAATCAGTATTCCCAGCATAGACAGGAAAGAACGTAATTTATGACCGACTATCGCGTGGTATGCCTGGCGGATATGATCAATAAACTCAATTTTCCCCAACGAAGAATGTTTCTCTTGAATGATTTTAGCGCAGTTTATTTCCTTATCACTCGCGGCAATTTTGTCCGTGGACCCGGACTCATCTGAAATAATCTTACCATCCCGCATGGAAATAATCCGCCCGGCATGACAGGCAATATCCCGTTCATGGGTTACCATAATAATGGTTATCCCTTGATCATTAAGCCCCGTTAATATCTTCATTATCTCTCCAGCACTTTCCGTATCCAGATTGCCGGTAGGTTCATCCGCAAAAATAACTACCGGATCATTAACCAGTGACCGGGCTATGGCCACTCTTTGCTGCTCCCCACCGGAAAGCTCATTCGGTTTATGCCCAATCCGCTGACCGAGACCGACAGCGGCTAAAGCGCGCTGCGCCTTTTCCTTAAATTTTCTTCTGCCGGCATAGATTAAAGGAAGTTCGGTATTTTCCAGGGCGCTGACCCGGCCCAGAAGAAAAAACTGCTGGAAGACAAAGCCAATAACAGAATTCCGCAGGGCCGCCAGGGCGTCATCATCCAGTCGATTAACATCTCTTTGCCAAAAACGATGCCCCCCGGAATCCGGCCGGTCCAATAGACCCAGAATATGCAGGAGCGTAGATTTTCCTGAACCCGAGGGCCCCATAATCGCGACAAACTCACCCGGCTGGATAGTAAGAGAGACTTCGCTTAGCGCGGAAACAGCCACTTTGCTATGGCGATAGGTTTTAGAGACATTGGCTAGTTCAATCATCTATGTTTTTCCTGCCGCTTTTTCCTTCGCGGCATGAAGGGACTGGTACCGATATCTTTTTTCGGCAAGGAATATGCCTTTTGCTTCATAACTATAACAGAGTCCGCCGGGAGGCCGGAAAGGATTTCCACACTTACACCATCATCAAGGCCGGTCTCTATTTCCTTTTTCTGCAATTTACTGCCCCTGCCCTTTTTCACAAAAACGCAGGTTTTTCCTTCTTCCTTGATTACCGCCCTAAGCGGCAGCAGCAGCACATCACTCTTCTCTTTTTCAATAATATCTACTGTAGCGCTCATTCCGGCCCGGAAAAATTCCGGTATTTCCGCCGGAATAATATCCACCTCATAGATAGTAACATTACTCACTGTTTTTGATTCATAAGCTATATGGCCCACCACACCGGCAATCTCTCTCTCGGGATAGGCATCAAGCGTAATCACCGCTTTTTGCTCGAGCCGCACATCCCCGATATCCGTTTCATCCAATTGAGCATTGACAATCAAACGGTCAGAGAGAATCAATACCGGTTCCGCTGTGGTCACCGTCTGCCCGGGCCCCAGTATCCTGGCAATTACTTTACCGTCAATCGGTGATATTAACGGCGTCGGTTTATATACATCCCGCCAGTAATTTACTGCCTCCTCACCTTTGGCGTGCGCCGCATCCAGCAGGGCGGCCCGGTCGGCAGAACTCATCCAGGCCAGAATCTGTCCCTTTTCGATAATATCACCCTCCGTTACCAATATCTCTTTTATCCGGCCATTAATGGGCGGCTTGATTGCCAGGCGGTTCTGTGGCTCAACAATGCCCGTAGTACTGATTATCTCTGTGATATTACCAATAGCCGGTTTAATTTGCGTAACAATCATCGTATGTGAACCGGACTTTCTTTTCATTGAACTTATCAGAATAATACCAAGACCAAGAATCACACCAATAACTATTATTATCATTTTTTTCTTAATCATTTTCTAATGTGCCTCCTTTTGCCTGCACCCAATAGGCATCAGCCACTAAAGCTTCCGCCTGTACATTCAAAAAGCTCTTTTTTGCCTTCACCAGATCATCCTCAATAATAATCCAAGTATCAAACGACACCAGCCCGTTGGCGTACTGGGCCCGGGCGATCTTGGCCCGTTCCTCGGTTGCCCTCAGATACTGTTTTTTTACATCCACATTATCGACGGCATTCTCCAACTCTATCCACGTCTTACTCAACGTATAGACAACACTGTTATATTCCCTCCGTTCATCCGCCTGGGCCCTTCGCAACCCGGCCCGCGCCTTCTTCACCTCTGCTATTCTGCTTCCTCCCTCAAATAAAGGCAATGAAACACTCACCCCGGCACTCCATTCATCATCACGCGGCGGCCAGACAGAATCATTTTTGTTAACAGCCGCATCCGCGTAAACCTCAGGGAAAAAATATGACCGGGCAACATTAACATTCAATCGCGCCGCTTCTTTACGGGCAATAAGCTCCTTTAGAAAAGGCGTCTGTATCGCTAACGCTTCAAAATCAGGCTTGGCTGCCCGGGGCAGCTTAGCAACAATAGTTCCTTCAGGCTCTATTGGCCGATAACCAGCCCGCCCCAACTCCCTTAACAGTTCCCGCTGTGACAATTCAATACTCCGGTCGGCAACGGCAACATCATATTCAGCCCCGGCCAAATCCGCCTGTGCGGTTAACAAAGCCCCCTTATGTTCACGCCCCGCCTCATAGCGCAGTTGTACCATTTCCAGATTCTTTTGGCGCCGCTCGGTTATATCTTCAGATATTTCCAGCAGATCATAGGCCCTCAAAAGGGCCACAAACGCCTTCCGCAGATTCAAACGGATATTAGAAGAAACCGTATCATAATCATACTGCGCCGCCCTTATTTCCTTCGCCGCCGCCCCGATCCTGTTAAATATCTTAAATCCGTCAAAAATCAACTGCCTCCCGCTAAGGCCGTACTTATACGACTCACTCTTTGTGCCGTCAACCTTCTTCTGCCGTTTACCGGAAAGATTTGCCTTTATTTCAGGCAGAATATCACTTTGAACAATAACTTTATCGGCAACAACTTGATTAAGTTTTTCCCTTGCCGAAGCTAATTCAGGATTACCCTTTTCCGTCTCCTGCACACAATCATCCCAGGAAAGCGTTTCCGCTTTTTGGGCAAAGACAGGATTGGCAATGTAAATACAGGAAAAAGAAATAATAATCAGCAGATACTTTTTCATAAATGATTTGATATGTATATGATACAACATATCAGACGCATTTAACACTAGAAATATTCCCTAAATAATGTTATAATCATAAGTTCGTTAAATTCATTTCATCACATTGCCAGCATGCCAAAACCCAGGAGGTATTGAAATGAAAAAAACAGTTCTATTCCTTCTTGCCCTTGGAATGATAATTTTAATCAGCACCTCAGCTCAAGCCGCCACCAGCTGGTATTTCCCGGAAGGCTGCACCAGGGGCTTTGACCTTTGGATACTGGCCACCAATCCAAACAGCACCTCAGCTAATATTACCTACACCTTCTATATAGAGGGAGCAGACGACTCAACCCACACCGAAACAATAGCCGCCAATTCCCGAAAAACAATCTATGTAAACAATATTATCGGTAATGACGCCGATGTTTCCACCAGGGTAGAATGCACCAACGGCTTGAACATTTACGCGGAACGGGCAATGTACTGGAACAACACCAGCTTTCCCAGCTGGACCGCCGGCCACGGCGCCCGGGGCATAAGCGGCATTGAAGGATGCTATTACGAAATCATGTCCCTGCCCATGACCATCAGCCAGTCAGGCACCTATGTGCTGACTGGCGACCTTTCCCTAACAACCGAAGACACAGATGCCATCACCATTAGCGCCAGTAACGTTACTATTGACCTTAACGGCTTTACCATCACCGGCCCGGGCAACACTTCCGGTTCCACCGGCAGCGGAATATACTGTAGTGGCATATATACTAACATTACCATTAAAAATGGAAATATTATAAATTTCCGTCAAAATGGAATTAATGTTAACAGCGCGAGTATTTTTCGGATAGCTGATGTTAATTCTTACAATAACGGTCTCTGGGGCATCTACGGCGGAACCAGCGGAATAATCAAGGATTGTGTGGCAGGCACCAACGGCCAAAATACCGCCTCCGGAACAAATTGCGGCGGTATTTACCTAGACGACAATTGTATTATAAAAAACTGTATTATAAATAATAGTATTGGTTATGGAATATATGCCGCTGTGGATACAATTATCCAAAACAATACAATTAACCTGACTACTTACCAAGATGGACTCTCCACCTGTTCCGGTATCCTAGCCGACAGCCGCAACACAATCTCTGGTAATAATGTATCCGAAAGCCAACGTACGGGCACTAATATGGTTTATGGTATATACATTAGCGGAGATCATAATGTTATCCGCGAAAACAATGTCGCCGAATGTGATTCCAAAGATATATATCTGGGCGAAAACACCAATGATAACGTTATAATCGCCAATCATTTAACAGGAGACGACACGGACCACAGCCTCTACCTTGCCGGCTCAGGTAATTACTATTACAGCAATACCTACGATTATATTATTGCGGATATGGGAGACGCGGACTATTCTGGCAGGACCATAGACAATGCCCTTAGCAATGTCCGGGTCATCAACGGCCAAGGAAACTAGGACAAAAAACCAGCATATTTTTAATAAATCAATTGTTCCTTTTTCTTTTTCGGAAACGCCTTTACCTTACATTCCCGTACCAGCGCCTGCGTGCGGCTGCCGCATTTCTCCTGATAAACCAGCTTCAGCGGCCGCCTTGTCCGGGTATAGCGAGAAGCCTTCCCGACACCGTGCATTTTCAGCCGGCGCTCTAAGTTATTTGTCACTCCCGTGTATAACGTCTTATCCTTACACCTTAAAATATATAAAAGCCAATTTCCCTGCGCTCGTTTCCTCCTGCCCCTTTTTTTCTTAGCCGCCCTTTCCTTTTCTTCCATTCCCTTTAACATTCGTTTATATCTCTTATCCATAACTAATCCCTAGATCGCGTCCCACACCGGCAGTCCAAGGAAATTGGCAAGTGTAGTGATATCCTCACGAATCTTCTTAATATTCCCATGATCAACAACATTTATCCGCTGCCCGTCATGAAGTACAAGATTGATTTCATAACTATAGAAAGAGCTCTTATTATTGCGAATATGTTCCGAAATGAGCTGTAAGGCGTGAGCATCTTTAATTTCAGCATAACATTTCAAGGAATCCTTGTTGGCTACTTCCTGCGGGCTCTTTTTCCCTTTCCAGAAATACCCCAGGGTTTTATCAAAAACAATGGGTTTTGTGCCAAAATAGCAAAGACAGCCGCCGAGAACGGCAAAAACAAGGCCGCTCAGCAGAGGCAACACTGCCTTTCCCGTAGAAATAAGCGTAACAAAAAATCCGGTAACCAACCCCAATCCCACTAACAGAAAAATCGCATAAAATATCTTGGCAAATACAGTCGCCCGAAACTCCACTCGTTCCGAAGATACTTTGATTAATTTATGCGTAGAGAAATTTGAACCGCCTCTCTGTGCCGGCGACCAGCTTATCTCCTTGGCCAGCGGATCACCGAACACCGCCGGATCAAACGCCGCCCGGTTATTTTCCAGGCTACAAAAAGCCCGGATAATTTTATTAATCATTTATCACCTACCGGTTTTAAAAAAAATTAATCAATAAAAGCGCCAATCCGGATTTCCTTATCCTCAGTGCCTTCAATCGGCACTAATTTATACGTAGTAACGGTAATCTTTTTACCGGAGAGAGCGCTTAGCAAAGGCGGCGGATTGGGAATCAGATAGGCCGTACCGTCATCACCCAGCAGGTATAATTTTTCCCCGATTTTAGTTACCTTTCCCTTAATCGGCTGCGGCTTACCGGATACTTGTTTTTCAGTCACTTCGAACTTCACCCATTCACTTTTAACTTCTTTTGGTTTGGTTTTCACCGCTCCCTGCGCCTGATACTTACCCGGCTTAACCGCTTTTTTATTTTTGTCCTTATAATTCCACTTTTCACTAAAGGCCATTTCACCTTTGGCAACAATTTTTAATTCTTCGAGCATCTGACTGAATGTCTTACCCTCCGACCACTGCCAGAGAACTTCACCCTTATCGTTTTTAACAACAATATCATATTTTTGCGTTGTCGCTGATTTCAGGGCCGCTTCTTTACTCCCCGTATTTTTTACCGTTAAAGTAAACTGGCACTCACTGGCCTTCGGCTCAACCTTTAACTGACAGGTCAACGTATTCTGTACTACAGTTTTCGCTGGCGTACTTACCCGCTTTTCCCTTTGGAACCTTCTGGCGTGCGCCGGCAAAGAAACAACACTAACTACAAACACTATCACCGCTACAGCAATAAAAAACCTCTTCATAAAACACCTCCCTTCCAATTTCGGATTTCAGATTGCGGATTGCGGATTTAATTATTCCGCAAGCTGAAATCAAACACTTACCGTTTCATTCAGTTGTATTACATTATCCGCGTAATCATCATATTGATTAGAGCAGGTAAACAAAATAATTTGATAATCCCGGGAGATCTGCCGGCAGACAGCCATCGCCTGCCGGAAACGCTCCGGATCAAAACTCATAAAGGGATCATCAAACACCAGCGGCGGCCGGCAGGTATCCGCGCCAACCACCTGCCGCAGTAAATTTATCCGCGCGGCCAGATAAAGCTGATCCTGCGTACCGTTACTTAACTCTTCCGGCGCCACCCATTCGTCCTTCTCCGGACTAAATATCTGGAAACCTAACCCACCCTGGCTAAAATCCGTTCTTATTTTATTATAACGGCCCTTAGTAAATAAAGAGAAATAACCGGCCAACTGACTGTTAAACTCTTCTGTCATCGACTCCAGCACACGCTGCCGCGCTTGGGCCATCTTTTCCCTGGCCAGAACAAGCGCCCGGTGCCGCATTTCAATTCTGGCCGTCTCTGCCTGCAGGGCCTCGCACCGCTCTTCCGCGTCAACCAGATCCAGATTGGTATAAAGGCAATTATTCAAATTTATTTCATATTCCTTTTTCTGGTCAGTAAAAGTTTCCCAACGGGAATTAACTTCCTGCAACTCTTTCCGCAGACGGATAAATTCCTCCTGACCCAACTGAGCTTCTTTCACATCCGCGGAGAGCTTTTCATCAATCACCGCCAATTGCCGGGCAACATCCGCTTCCTCTGCCGATAAATCAGCCGGGTTTTTGTTGCCTAATTTACCCTTGAGTTGATTTATAACCGCTTCACGTTCCGCGTATTGTTCCTGGTATTTAGCAAAAATACTTTTAAATTCCGCCAATGACCGGCAGCCGGCCCCGGCCAAAAGCTCCTTTAGCCGGTTATCACCTTTCCCCTTACTCTTCGTCAAAAAGAAAACCACACCGGCCAGGACAAAAGCCGCAGCCGCCAGCAGCCACTGCCGGTAAAAGGAGAGGGAAAGACCAGCAATCAAGGCAATACCAATCTGCCCCCAACGCACCAGCGGCCGGGTTCCCTCTTGCCGGCCCTCAATTTTGAGCAATTCACTCATCACCGAATCAGCTGCCTGCCTGTCCCTAAAAATACCAGAGCGGGATAAATCTTTATCCAGCCGTTCTTTTTCCTCTACTAATTTCTGCACCGCCTGCCGGCGCTGATACTTTTCAGTATGCAAAACAGCCAACGCTTTTTGTTCATTCAATAAATCCCGGCAAAGGGTAGCTTTATCCAGCAGGGCCTGTTTCACTTCCCGTTTATCCCCGACCCCGTCTATTTCCTGCTTAAGCCGGCTCAACTCCAGCTCTATTTTCTCCCGCGAGCCGAGGGCATTCCTTATTTCATTATACTTTTTTTCTAATACCACAATTTCCTTTTTCTTAGCAGCCAGCAAACCGTCAGTCTTAGCCGGACGATTAAGCCCTTTTTCCTCTTCATTAATAACCCGGTCGAGTTTCCTGATAATATCACTCACATCAATATCACTACCCATAATTATTCTCTCTAACTGGAACGGTGTGCGGCCGGCGGAAACCGCTGCCAGTTCATCCTGACGAATACAGGCAGTCGCCAGAAAAGCCGTTTCCGAATCCAGGCCTAAAAACTGACTACTGGCCTTCTTCAGCGCCTTGGGCGTGGTTATCTTCTTCACTGGCGAAGACCCCTCTCCCTGCCGCTCCAACTCGCCTTTCTGTTCCTGAAAATCTTTTCTCAAAACAAATTTATTTCCCTCAGCCTGGAAAGCCAGCTCCAGCCGGCTTTTCCGGGAATCGTGCCAGTTGCGGTATTGATCCATTTTTTGATTGGGATTAAAATAAAGCGCGGCCAATAAGGCCTCTAACAATGTGGATTTACCTGATTCATTAGGGCCCTTAACCACGTTTAAACCCGGTTGAAAGTCGATTGTATAATCGAGAAACTTCTTAAATCTGGTTAAAGTAAACCTGTCCAATTTCACAATATTTCCCTGCCCTCCAGCATAGCAATACCATAATCCCTGGCCTTTTCCGCCACCTGCCTGTCCGCGGCAGACCCTTTACCTGTTTCCTCCCGCATAAGCAGCAGAAATTCCCGGGCAAACGGATGCTGTTTATATTCTTCCGGATCAAGCTTTTCCGGAGGCAGATGCGTATCATTAACCACGCGCAGCTGGCCAAAATCAGCCCCCAGTTCAGTTTCCAGATTATCCAGCGGCAGTAAAGAAAACCCCTTTAACCTTACCTTCCTTCTCAAGTTAGGGGCGGCACCCTTTGCTATTGTCTGCTTGATTTTTTCCAGATCATCTATCCCGCCAACCTCCAGCTCCATTTTTTCGCATTTTAGGGCGCCGACCCGGTAAGACCGGATGTCTTTTTTAGCCAAATCAACGATAATCACATTTCCGCTGCCCTCCTCATCAATAGCCATCGGCTCCGGTGAACCCGGGTACCAGGCGCTGGTCTTGCCTCCAGAATAATCAGCCAGCTTATGCCAGTGCCCCAGGGCCAGGTAATCCAACTGACAACCAGCGATATCTTCGGCCCTCACCAGATGTTCATCCCGCACCTTATCAGGAATTTCAAAACCGGCATGCAGCAGGGCAACCTGGTAACGGGAATTCGTCTGCGGACGAAAGTTTTTAAGCGGGTACTGTCCCGCATCGGGGGACTGCTTTAGGGGAATGGTTATAGACTGCCCCCCGATTTCATCGGGGGACTGCTTTAGGGGAATGGTTATAGACTGTACTTGAGGATTAATTCCGTATACGGTAAGCTCCAACTGCGGAAACTCTTTCCAGCACCAGTCTACGCTATCCAGCAGATTAACCGGCAGGTTAGAGTTTTTATAGCATTGATTATCATGAGTCCCCGGAATTAAACAAACAGGAATCTCTGACAATCGCCCTAACTGCCGGGAAACAAACCTTATTAAATCCGGAGAAGGCCGGGAAGAATCAAACAGATCCCCGGAAATAAGCAGAAGATCCACCTTTTCACTCAGGGCCAGATCAATTATCCGGGTAAAAGTATCCCGCAACTGCCTGCGGAAAGCCGCCGGATCAGTAACCGCGCTGAATTTAGCGCCCAGGTGAACATCAGCAGTATGTAATAATTTCATCTTACATGTGCAGCCAATTTGCCACTACCGGCGAAAACTTAACAATCAATCCGGCAGTAACAATACTGACCATCGACATCAATTTAATGAGAATATTCAGTGACGGGCCGGCACTATCCTTAAACGGATCACCCACCGTATCACCCACTACACTGGCCTTATGAGCATACGATCCCTTACCGTCATAATGTCCCTGTTCAATATACTTTTTAGCGTTATCCCAGGACCCCCCGGAATTGGCCATCATCACCGCCAGGATAAAACCGGTAGCCAAACCGCCGACAAGAACACCCATAACACCGGCAATCCCCAGAATAAGACCACTTAATACCGGTACCACCATTGCCAAAAGAGACGGAATAATCATCGCCTTCTGCGCGCCAATGGTGCTTATATGAACACAAGAAGCATAATCGGGATGAGCCTTTCCTTCCATAATACCCGGAATCTCACGAAACTGCCGCCTTACTTCTTCCACCATCTTCCCGGCAGAACTGCCCACCGCCTTGATAACCATGGCACAGAATAGAAAGGTAAGCATACTGCCGGTAAACATACCCACCAGAAGTTTGGGGTTTAATAAAGTCACCTGGAAATACTGCATAAAATCCGCCAGACTGGCCTGAGCAACCTGCACCACCGCATGTCCCACATCCATAACCGTCTGCCCGACCCGCAGCATAGATATTTTTACCGCTTCCACATAAGCTGATAATAGCGCCAATGCCGTCAGAGCCGCCGAACCAATCGCGAATCCTTTTCCCGTAGCCGCAGTGGTATTACCCAGGGCATCCAGGGCATCGGTACGTTTACGCACCTCCGGATCCAATTTACTCATTTCCGCGTTACCACCGGCATTATCGGCGATCGGGCCATAGGCATCGGTAGATAAAGTAATTCCTAATGTGGAAAGCATACCCACAGCCGCAATCCCCACACCATAGAGCCCCATACTGGGATCAGTAAAACCACCGGCAAAACCATAACTGCAAAGAATACCCACACCGATAGCCAAAGCGGGAATCCCCGTAGATAACATCCCGTTAGCAATACCCCCGATAATTACCGTCGCCGGTCCGGTTAAAGACTGCTCCGCCACCCAGCGGGTAGGTTTATAGACATCCGAAGTATAATATTCCGCCGCCCTGCCGATAACAATACCGGCAGCCAATCCCATAACAATAGAACCCCAAATACCCATATTTTCCGGCAACAGATACCGCACTAATACATAACTTATAATCACCATCGCCGCGGAACTGAAATGCACACCCCGGGAAAGAGCCTTCGCCAGCTTGGCAATAGACACTTCTTCTCCCGTACGGACAACAAAAATCCCCAGGACAGAAAACAAGGCACCGGCAGCGGCAATCATAATCGGCAACAGCGCCGCGTTCAGGGCGAATCTACTCATACTGAACGCCGCAACCCCCAGAGCGATACTTGCCAACAGGGCGCCATAGAAAGATTCATATAGATCAGCACCCATCCCCGCCACATCACCCACATTATCACCCACATTATCCGCGATCACCGCCGGGTTACGCGGATCATCCTCCGGAATACCGGACTCAACTTTACCGACAAGATCCGCGCCCACATCAGCGGCCTTGGTAAATATCCCGCCGCCAACCCGGGCGAACAGGGCCTGAAAACTGGCTCCCGTACCAAAACAAAGCATAGTCACCGTGGTTTCCACCAGAGATAATTTAATGATTTTATGTAAAACCAAAAACCAGATAGAAACATCCAAAAGCGCCAAACCCACAACCATCAACCCCAAAACCGCGCCGCTGCGAAAAGCAATCCGCAGACCATGATTAATAGACGTCTGACAGGCATGCGCAGTCCGGGAACTGGCCTGGGTAGCGCTTTTCATCCCCAGGAACCCGCACGTCCCGGAAAGAAACCCGCTGATTAAAAAAGCAAACGGCACCCAAACACTCTGCACCTTCAGGCCAAAAGCCATCAAGGCAAAAAGAATAAAAATAATAACGAAAAAGACTGCGACAATCCGGTACTGCTGACGCAAATACGCCCGGGCACCATCTCTTACATGCTGGGCAATCGTCACCATCGTCTGATTTCCCGGATCACATTTAAGCATGTTATGATAAAAAATCCAGGCAAACACCAGTGCCGTTATTCCACTTAACGGCGCTAAAAACCAAATTAACGGCATACCACACATAAACACCTTCCTTTCTTAAAATACAGATTTTGAAATTCGCGTAAAAAATGCTAAGTTAAAAAAATCCGCAATCCCAACTACTCGGGACTGCAAAAAGCCTGTCCGAAATCCTAAATTACACATTGACCTCTTTCTCTTCCTGAATCGCTTTCTCGACTAATCTCTTATAATCCTTCATCAACAACCGTGTAATTTTTCCCGGCTGACCGTGCCCGATTTTAGTCCCATCACAGTAACATAGCGGCATAATTTCCATTGTCGTATTGGTAAGAAAAGCTTCATCCGAGGCCAAGATATCGCGCGGCAAAAGATGCGTCTGGATCACTTCCAGATGCCTTCTTTCCGCCAGTTCGATTACCGTCTCCCGGGTGATCCCGCCGAGAATACCGCTGGAAAGAGCCGGAGTAAAAAGTGTTTTTCCTCTTACGAGAAAAACATTACTCGTCGTCCCTTCAGTCAGATACCCTTCCATATTAAGCATAATACCTTCCTGGGCCCCCTTATCCAGAGCTTCTTTTTTAGCCAGAATATTAACAAGATAATTAGCGGATTTAATTGTCGGTGAGATACAGGCCGCCGGAACTCTGCGCTGGGTAACAATAACCGCCGCTATCCCCTGAAGATACCAGCTCGTCGGGTAACGCCCGATTGGTTCAGCCAGCATCAGCACAGTGGGCCGGGGACACAAAGAATAATCCAGGCCGATCGGCCCTTCCCCGCGGGTAACCGTCAATCTGATCCGGGCATCTGTGAGTTGATTATGGTGCAGCAACAGCTTGATCGTTTTCAAAATAATATGCGGTGAAGACGGCAGATCCATACTTATCTGCCTCAATGAATGGTACATCCTTTGGATATGATTCTGAAATTTGAATACATGCCCCTTATAGGCCCGCAAAGTTTCAAAAACTCCTTCCCCGTAAAGGAATCCATGATCATAGATGGATATCTTTGCCTCATTTGCCTTAACAAAACTATCGTTTAGATAAACTATCAGATCCATATTTTCCTCGGCACTCCAGCGCCGTCCTTTACTGCCTCAATTAACGCTCCTGCTTTATGTAACGTTTCATAATATTCACGTTCCGGAACAGAATCTGCGACGATCCCCGCCCCTACCTGGAACAATAACCGCTTATCTATTTTCTGGATAGTCCGGATAACAATATTCAGATCCAGGTTACCGGAATATTCCAGAAACCCGACAGAACCGGTATAGATATTTCTCCTGAGAGGTTCCAATTCATCAATAATCTGCATACACCTTATTTTCGGACAACCGGTAATCGTCCCCCCCGGAAACAAGGCCTTAATAACATCAACCTGATCGACATCTTCCCGTAAAACACCCTGCACATTTGAAACAATGTGGTGGACATGGGAATACGTCTCCACCGCCATCAATTCATCCACCCGCACCGTCCCGTAGCGGGACACCCTGCCCAGATCATTACGCTCCAGGTCAACCAGCATAATATGTTCGGCACGTTCCTTGGGATTAACAACCAGCCGCCGGGCAAGGTCACGATCTTCAGAAACATTTTTACTCCGCGGATAAGTACCGGCAATCGGCCTGGTCTGGAGCACCTTCCCTTCTACCTTAACTAACCTTTCCGGACTACAGCTGATAACCTCCAGTCCCTGCAGATCCAGATAACAGGCTAAAGGCGAGGGATTAATCAACTGCAGCTTTTTATATAATGACCAGCCGCTGGCTTCACTTTCTACCTCCAGCCGCTGACTGATATTTGCCTGATAAATATCCCCGGCAGCAATATACTCTTTAGCGGCCAGAACCATCTCCTCAAAAGCCTCTTTACTCAAAGCCGGCCGAATATGGCCGAGGGCACCACTTATCCTTTCCGCGGGCCCGTCCACTGCCGCGGGCAATTCTTCATAACCAACAAGAAATACTTTACCCAGAATATGGTCAAAAACAATCAACTTACTATAGAAAAGTAAATATATATCGGGAACAGCAATATCCTTAATATCCTTGACCACCCGGTTACCGATATCTTCCCACAATCTTACGCTATCATAGCCCAGATACCCAATCGCTCCTCCACCGGCCAGAGGCAAATCCGGCAAAGCCACTTCCGCCGGCCGCCGGCCCAGCAACTCCCTCAACCGGAGAAGCGGATCACCCGTCTCCGGCGGCTGCTCATCTATCTGGATCTTATTACCCCAGCTGCGGAAAACAAAATCCGGTTCAGTAGCCACAATAGAATATCTTCCGGTACGGGAATGCCGGGAAGCGCTTTCCAACAAACAGCTCGTCCCGCGGCGGTACAACAATTGAAAAACTTCCTGCGGGGTATAATTTGGCTGCTCAATAACTCTGTAATTCATCTTAGACTTTAGTTAGTGTTTTCTTAACCGCCGCCACCGTCGTCACCGCGTCCTTCGCATAAATTGCCCCGATCCTTTTCGCATAGGATTCCGAGACAACCGCTCCGCCGATCAACACAGGAATTTTCAACGACCGCTTCCGCAGCTCCTTAAGAACCACTTCCATCTGCCCCATCGTAGTGGTCATTAAAGAAGAAAGCCCGATAATATCCGCCTGTTTTTCCTTAGCAGCAGCTACAATCCTGCCGGCAGACACGTCCTTACCTAAATCAATCACCTGATAACCGTAATTACGCAGCACAGCCGCAACAATATTTTTACCAATATCGTGTAAATCCCCTTTTACCGTAGCCAGCAGAATCCTGGCCCGCCCTTCCCGCTCTTCCGGCGAGAGGGTTTTTTCCAATATCGCTACAGCTTTCTGCATGGCCTCCGCCGCCAACAACAACTGGGGCAGAAAATATTCCTTCTTTTCATAGCGCCGGCCAACCTCTTCCAGGGCAGGAATGAGAATCTGTTGATTGATCTTTAAACCCTGTTCACCCGCCTGCAGACATCTATTCAGGAAACCAACAACATTGTCTTTGTCGCCGCTTAAAATACACTCATATAACCGCTGTTTATTTTCATGTTCAAACACGCGGGGAATCTTTATATCTGTTTTCATCTGCGGCAAAACAAACCCCTTCGCCGTCAGCGCTGCCCAAGCCAAAACAGTTTCCTGCAGCTTAGGATCAAGGGGATTAACAATCGCCGCCGTCAATCCTGCCCGCAGGGCCATAACCAAAAACGTACTGTTTACTGCCGCGCGATTAGGCAGCCCAAAAGAAATATTACTTACCCCCAGGGACGTCTGCCACCCCAAACGCTCCGCCTGGCGCAGCGCCTCCAGGGTAATTTCCGCGCTTTTCGGCTCCGCCCCCACCGCCAGAGTTAACAGATCAACAATAACATCTTCTCTTTTTATTCCCAACCTGCCCGCTTCCCGCATAATCTTCCGGGCAACCTCCAGCCGGCCGCCGGCAGTTTTTGGAATACCCTTATCGTCTATAGTCAGGGCAATCAGCGCCGCGCCGTATTTTTTTACCAGCGGCAATAACAGCCGCGTTTTTTTATTTTCCCCGTTAACAGAATTCACCAGCGGTTTACCTGCACATTCCTGCAGACCGGCTGTCAGCGTCTGCGCACTGTTAGAATCAATCACCAGCGGAACATCCGTTGTCTGCTCCACCACCGCCAGCACCCGCCGCATCACTTCCGGCTCATTAATTCCCGGCATCCCCACATTAACATCAAGAAGATGCGCGCCGTTATGCACCTGCTTTAACGCCTCTTCCCGCAATAAAGCGCTGCTCCCGCTGCGAAACTCTTCCTGCAAAGCCTTTCTCCGGGTGGGATTAATCCGTTCCCCGATAAGGAACGGCCTGCCTGAGGGATCCAACTCCAGGACACGTGTGCGGCTGGCAAGAGTAAGATATTTCTTTCTGGCCTTCCTTCTTATTGTCTTTTTGTTTTTTACCGTCTTAGCGATTTCCTTAATATGAGCCGGTGTTGTCCCGCAGCATCCGCCGATTAGATTAATACCAATCTGCTGGAACTTCCTGCTATAGGCAGCCAATTGTTTCGGACTAAGCTGGTAACAGGTAGCACCGTCGATCATCTCCGGCAGTCCGGCATTAGGCAAAAGGGAAAGAAACGTTTTCGGGGAAACAACCCGCGCCAATTGTTTCATGATTGGTAAAAGCTCTTCCGGCCCCAGACTGCAATTGGCCCCGATTATCTCCACACCTAATCCTTCCAACACAACTGCCGCCACTTCCGGCGGTGTCCCGCTGATCGTGCGCCCACCAAGAGCGTAAGTCAATTGCGCCTGAATGGGAATCTTACATACTTCCCGGGCCGCAATAACCGCTATTTTTAATTCTTTGATATCGGAAAACGTTTCGAAAAGAATTAAATCCGGTTTAGCAGAAGCCAGAGCTTTGATTTGTTCTTTAAATATATTCAGAGTATCAGTAAAACCAAGATTCCCTAACGGACTAACCATTTCCGGCAACGGCCCTACGGAAGCGGCCACATACCCTTTACCTCCTGCTGCCTGCCGGGCCAGCTTCACCGCCTGACTATTAATTGCCGCACATTTACCGGCCAATCCGCTCTTTTTCAGGGTTAACGGATTTCCCCCAAACGTATTAGTTTCAACAATATCCGCACCCGCCTTAAAATAAGCCTGGTGTACCCGGACAATCTCCTCCGGCCGTAACAGATTCCATTCTTCCGGCACCTGCCCCGGTTTGAGGCCTCGCTCCTGCAACATCGTACCCATCGCCCCGTCATACACCAATACCCGTTTTTTTAATTTATTAAGTATTTGTTCCATATCAATCCCAAATCAAATCCAGGCAGGAAGACGAGCTTTACTCGCCTTCTGCCTGAAATATCCAGCGTGGAATGCTCAAATTCTGTTTATTATTTTATCCAACCAAGGGCGGCAGAAACAGATTTTTGCGGCTGCATCTGGTGGGAGGAATTCAGACTCACCCCTATCCGGGAAGCCTGTAACAAATTCAAAAGCCCCTTCTGTTCCTTAAGCGGCCAATCACCGTAACCGGGACTGAACCTTTTAGTCGTCCGAAACCCTGCCTCGCGGGCCCGCTGCTCAGCCAATCCATTAACATGACTAACCACTGACTCTACCGCTACCGACCCTACCGCGTCAAGAATAGCCGCGTTACTCAAACTCGCCTGCTCCGTTAACTCTTTAATCCGTTTTTCCAGCTTAGTCCCGATAGTAACAACCAGGAGCGTCACTTTCTTAGAGTTCCAGAGCCGGTGCACCGTACTGGCACCCAGCAAGTCATAACTTGCCCCCTCCAGCACAACCGCGTGCTCCGTCATATTCCGCACAAAAAAATCACGATAAATCGCCTGCGGCTCAGCCAGCCTGCGGCCTTCCTCAAGCAGATGCTCAATTAACTTTTCCGTGCGTTCGTCCACCCTGGTCGACTTCTTATCATACTTGAGCAAACGATAAACTTCCTCCCGGGGAATTTTGACCGTAATATCCTTAACGATCATAACTTTTTCCCGGCAAGATGTTCATAGGCCTGCTGATACCGCTCACTGGTTTTCTGGATTATTTCCTGCGGCAGTTCCGGCGCCGGCGGTGTTTTATCCCAATCGGGAAGACTTTCCAGATAATCACGAACGAATTGCTTATCAAAATTTTTCGGTGACTCACCTGTCCGGTACTCTTTTCTATCCCAGAACCGGGAAGAATCAGGAGTTAAAACTTCATCGATAAGGATTATTTTATCGTCTAAAATCCCAAACTCAAATTTCGTATCCGCAATAATTATTCCTCGTTCCCAGGCATATTCATGCGCCTTTTTATAAATCTGGATACTTATTTCTTTCACCTGCTGGAACCGTTCCTGCCCCACCAGCTCAATACAGGTTTGTTCATTAATATTCTCATCATGCCCGCTTTCCGCCTTAGTTGCCGGTGTAAATATCGGCTCCGGTAATTTCTCCGCCTGTTTTAACCCAGCCGGCAGAGAGATCCCGCAAATACTCTGGGACTTCTTATATTCCTTCCAGCCGGAACCAGCCAAATACCCGCGCACAACACATTCAATCGGCAACGGCTGCGTTTTACGCACCAGCATTGACCTCCCCGCCAACACATCCTTAAACGGCTGCAATTCCTGGGGAAATTCCCCTACCTCAGCCGAAATCAAATGATTAGGCACAATATCTTTAATCAGCCCAAACCAGAACACCGACACCCCAGTTAACACTTTACCCTTAAACGGAATGCCGTTCGGCAGGATACAGTCAAAAGCACTGATCCGGTCAGTAGCCACCAACAACAGCTTATCTCCCAGATCATATACCTCTCTGACCTTACCGGACTTAAACAAAGAAATCCCCGCCAACTCAGTCTTCAACACAACATCTTTCACCATCATCACCCACCTCCCAGTTAAGGTATTTGTTTATATTAATATTAATAATTTTATAGTTTAACATTAACTTAATATTTAATACAACTATTAAATGCAGGGTATTGACAGATTGTTGTAATTACCTCATAAGATTTATATCTAAACAAGGGAAAATTATCACTTTTAGAGACTTTACGATGGAGCCGTTCAACATGCCGCTACTATCCCCTGCCAGTATCTAAAAAATCTATTTTATTCCTCTTTACCATAAATCGCATTTGTTCTATAATGGAGCATTATGAATACGGAAAATGCCCTTACCAAAGAACAATTGAGTCAGTTAGTAGAAGTAGCTGCTATCATTAACTCCTCTCTTGACCCCAACCAGGTACTGGAAAAAGTAATGGACCTGACAAACAAGATCCTGGAAGTGGAAGCCAGTTCACTGCTACTGGTTGACGAACCCGGCAATCGTCTATTTTTTAAGACAGCTACCGGAGAACGCCAGAAAGAAATGGCCCAGTTTACCCTAAAGCTGGGAGAAGGAATTGCCGGTACCGTGGCAAAAACCGGAGAAACAGTTCTGGTCAATGACGTCACAAAGGATCCTCATTTCCGTAAAGACATCAGCGAATCCATTGATTTTCCCACTAAATCCATTCTTTGTGTGCCCTTGAAATTAAAAGAAAAAGTGATTGGAGTAATTGAAGTAATAAACAAAATCAGCGGCAGCTTCAGCGAAAACGATATCCAGCTGCTCCTGGGAATCGCTCAGCAAGCCGCTATCGCTATTGATAACGCCCGCATGCATCAGGCCCTGGGCAAAGAGTACGAACAATTAAAAGACGTCCTGCATCTCAGTCCGGAATTTGTCGGCAAAAAAAGTTCCGGCGCCAAGACCGTACTGGAACTGATAGAAAAGGTAAGCCCCACCGATTCCACCCTGCTGATCACCGGTGAAACCGGTGTGGGTAAAGAAATTATTGCCCGTAAGATCCATGAAAAAAGTAAACGTAAAAGCTACCCCTTTACCTGTGTCACCTGTGCCATTTTGACAGAAACTTTACTGGAAAGCGAGCTTTTCGGCCATGAGAAAGGAGCCTTTACCGGCGCCACCACCAAAAAGATCGGTAAATTCGAACTGGCCCACCGGGGCATAGTGTTCCTTGATGAAATCAGCGCCATCCCCCTGCCCACCCAAATAAAGCTGCTGCGGGTTTTACAGGAAAGGGAATTTGAACGCGTAGGCGGAAATCATTTAATTAACGTTGATATCCGTAT
Organism: uncultured bacterium; assembly: GCA_964543115.1. Taxonomy (GTDB): domain Bacteria; phylum Auribacterota; class CAZIXI01; order CAZIXI01; family CAZIXI01; genus CAZIXI01. The sequence goes on along the minus strand of CAZIXI010000015.1, from coordinate 3,101 downwards.
TCTCGCCGCCTCCAATGAAGACCTGCCCACACTGATCAAAGAAGGAAAATTCCGGGAAGATCTCTACTACCGGTTAAAGGTAATTGAAATCCCGGTACCGGCACTGCGTGACCGTCAGGAAGATATCCCGGAACTGGCAAAATACTATCTCAAACTCTATTCCGAAGAAATCGGCCGGACAATAGACAAAATAGCTCCACCGGCCATGGAGCTTCTGCTGAATTACACCTGGCCCGGAAACATCCGTGAACTGAAAAACGTTATTGAACGAGCCGTAGTCTTAGGCAGCGGCGACACATTACTGCCGGACCATCTGCCCACAGAAATCATTCACGGCCGCCCCGCGGTAGTCAACAACGAAGAAGCCAGCACCGAATGGTCCCTGGAAACAGTAGAGAAATGGCACATCGACCGCGTACTGGCCAACACCAGCGGCAACAAGTCCAAAGCCGCTAAAATCCTCGGCATCTCCCGTAACCGCCTCGACCGCAAACTAAAAATATAACTTTAACTAGACTTAACTAGGGACGACTTAACTAGGGACAGCGACCAATTAACTTAACTAGGGACAGCGACCAGTTATAAAAAATTAACTGGTCGCTGTCCCTAGTTAAAAAAAGATCCACCCCCCTATTGACAACCACCCTTTCTGTGCTATATTGTAGTAGCCTTATGAATACATCTATTAATCTAGCCACAAATAAGTTAACAAAGATCATTGCTGTGTTATTGCTAGTTGTATTATCTACTCCTCAATTACCGGCAATAGACACAACCAACAGCATGCTGGCTAGACAATCTTTATTGAACCGAACAGACACTGCAAAATACCGGGCCGCCCGCTTGCCGGGACTAGAATTTGATGAAGGGACATTTATCGCTTTATTTGAGCAGGCAGCTCTTCACCGATTACGAAAAAAAAATAATGACCTTTGGACAATAACGGATTTCCTTGGTAAATTCAATCTAATCGCTGACTCCTTTATTCCCGTTATTTTAAGCACTGCCTTATATAGAACTAATCTCCCCCGTTTCCTCACTGCTCTTAACGGAAACAATACAAACGTCAGCATCCACTTCGCCCCGCAAGAGGCACTGACCGACCGTTTTGGTTTTGTCCATGATGCTGTCTGCAAAATAGATAACAAAACAGGAAAAGCCATTATTATTCTGAACAGCACAAAGTTCTTCTATTATGATCGGGAAACAAAAAGATTAGCACCTAAAGACAATCTCCCGCTGGCCGCGCAGCAAACAATTCTCCACAACATTACGGAAGTTATTCTGGAATTCAGCCACCCAATGGCCAATCGCGCCGAACTTTGCCTGGAAGGAAAACAACCCGCAACCAAAGGCTACCCACCCAGCGAGAGAATTTTCCTCAGCCTGGCCCGGCAGATTAAAATTGCTAAAAAAACAAAAGGGAGAATAGGGTATCATATCAGAAAAAACACCCTCACCTATCTGAAAAACATATTCCGCCAGCGGCACAAAAACGATCCGGGACACCAATTCCAGCTTTTGGCCTTTGTTGGTTTTTTGATGCTCAACGATGAAAAAGACGTCAATTACAACCGACTGGCTGACACTATTTGCTTGGAGGGAAAATGCCCGCTAAACATTGTTCTGCCCTATCTAGACAAGGCAGCAAACAAATACAGTGACTTGCAGGAAAAGACATTTTATAGAATATTAATGAAAATGAAAGGCACACTCCAGGCCCGCTATCACCTACGGGGCTTGTTAGATGAATTAAAAGCAGCACGCGCTTCTGTTTAACTTGAGAGAACTTTCTGCAGGAACTTACCGGTATGAGATTTTTTTGTTGCGGCGATCCGCTCGGGAGTTCCGGCAGCAACAATATAACCGCCCTCCACTCCCCCTTCCGGCCCGAGGTCAATAATATGATCGGCTGTTTTAAGCACATCCAGGTTATGCTCAACAACAATTATTGTATTACCGGCATCACGCAGCCGCTGAAGAACATCTAATAACTTTTCTACATCAGCAAAATGCAACCCGGTTGTCGGTTCATCCAGAATATAGAGCGTCCGGCCCGTAGCCTGCCGGCTCAGTTCCCTGGTCAGTTTAATCCGCTGGGCCTCACCGCCGGAAAGAGTGGTTGCCGACTGCCCCAGATGAATATAACCCAGGCCAACATCACTTAGAGTCTGCAGTTTATCCCTGATCGCCGGGATATGCTTAAAATGCTCCAACGCCTCACTAACGGTGCTCTCCAACACTTCAGCGATACTTTTTCCTTTATAACGAACCTCTAACGTTTCTCTGTTATACCGTTTACCCTTACACACCTCACACTGCACATAGACATCCGGCAGGAAATGCATTTCGATCTTAATGATCCCGTCACCCCCGCAGGCATCACACCGGCCGCCTTTCACATTAAAGCTAAACCTTCCCGGACCGTACCCGCGCATCTTCGCTTCCGGTAACTGACTGAAAAGATCCCTCATATAGGTAAACAGACCGGTATAAGTAGCCGGATTGGACCGCGGCGTACGGCCGATTGGTGACTGATCAATAACAATTACCTTATCAATGTTCTCCAGTCCGTTAATCTGTCCATATTCACCCGGCTTTAGTTTTGATTTATAGAGCAACTTGCTTAAGGCCCGGTAGAGGGTATCATTCACCAGTGAACTCTTCCCGGACCCGCTGACGCCGGTAACACAGATAAAAAGCCCCAGCGGAAACTCTACATCTATATTTTTCAGGTTATTGGTCTTTACCCCGGTAATTTCCAGTACACAATCGGCGTTGCCCGCCTTCCTCTTTCGCGGCACCGGTATCTTCAATTCACCCGTAAGATACTTCCCGGTTAAAGACTTCTTACAATTAATAATCTCCGCTAATTTCCCCCGAGCCACAACATAACCGCCGGTAATCCCGGCGCCCGGCCCTAAATCAACGATATAATCAGCCGCCCTGATAGTCGCTTCATCATGTTCCACAACAACAACGGAATTACCCATATCCCGCAGCCGGCACAGGGTATTGAGTAATTTCTGGTTATCCCTTTGATGCAGCCCGATACTCGGCTCATCAAGGATATAGATTACGCCCACCAGACTCGCGCCCAC
>CAZIXI010000014.1:26208-26415 GCA_964543115.1 uncultured bacterium | reverse complement strand
AAGGGCCTATCATTATCATCGGTCGTTAACGGAGAAGATAAGGGCGAGAACACGCAGCGGCCGGTTTCCCAAATGGGACTTTATGCTGGCTCCCTTTCTCTCTGAGCTTTTGTCGGAACAAGTGGATTTTGATCAATTTAGCAATGAGGTAAGCTATACATATATGGAACTGCCGCTTTTTCCGCATCCGCAGGATTCCCAGCCTAT
>CAZIXI010000014.1:25104-26168 GCA_964543115.1 uncultured bacterium | reverse complement strand
GCGGTAATCGGTTCCTATTTCCTCAAGGACCCCTATTTTGCCGCTATGACCGCTAGGGCCCACCGCAATCTGGATATGGATTATTTTCGTAAAACTCCGCTGGCGGAACAGGCCCGGGATGAGCTGGCGGCGGATCTGCGGGAATATCTTGACCTGTTCCTGCAGCAAATAAAGCCGGAAAACCAGCCGCTGTTTGAAACTGCATTTCGGCATTTTCATCCAGCCTCTGATGTGCTTGCTTATCTTAATCATCTTTATTACCGTTTAAAAGGCGGAGATGCTTTTAAGAATAGGGATTTCCCCACTTTAGTTGCCTGGAATTCACTCACTGCTCGTACCAATGCGGAAGAGTTTTATGAACATTTAATTTCCCTGGAACGTGCAGGGAAGCTGCCAGCTGAAATCGTTATTCTGGAACTGGGAATAGGTAATGGCCGTTATGCTGCTGATTTTCTTGACCGCCTGAAGGAATTGGATAAGGGAACAAGAAGAGGATTTTATCGGCGAATAAGGTATATTCTCGGTGATTTTTCCATCAGGATGCTAAAAGATGCAAAACAGCAGCCGTATTTATTGCCGCATGCCCAGGTGACGGATTTCCGGGTGTTGGATGCAACCGATCTTAGTGTGCTGGAAACAGGAAATACCTTATTGGTGCGCTTTAATGAATTATATGATGATCTTTCCGGCAGTGAATTACTTTATAAAAAAGGTAATAAATTCTACCGCTTGAAACTGAAATTAAAACTGACGAGGAATTTCCGGGCAGTAAAAAAGATTGATGGCCAAGCCGTCAGCCGCAAGGATTTTATTAGTCTTTATTGGCAGGGAGGACTAAAGAAATTGGCAGATCTTGATCCGTCCTTTCTTGCATATTTGGAATGGGAAAAGGAGTATGAAGAAATTGATTTGACTGATATTCCCTTTAATAAATTTATTAGAAGATGGTGTGAGGGCGCAGGCAATGGTTTATTTCCCGTTAATGTTGGTGCCTTGGGTAGCTTATACCAGGCGCTGGCACTTTTGCACCCGGAAGGCTATTTACAGATGTTTGATTACGGTTT
>CAZIXI010000014.1:0-25094 GCA_964543115.1 uncultured bacterium | reverse complement strand
CAATCGTTATCTTGCTGAAAGGCCGGATGCAGATAAAATCGAGCACGTTGCCGGCCAGCCCACAGTGGATGTTAATTTCCCGTTTTTGCGGCACGCGGCAGAAGGCCTCATGTTTCATGTTACTTTGGAAGCACAAGCGGAGTACTTGAGCCGGCGAATAGGTACCAGGGTTATCGGCCGCGAACTGCTGCATTTGGCAACACTGTGTCCGCAGGCGCTGCCGCGGCTGGATGATTTAATGGATGTTAAAGGTATCCGGATGATGTTGCAGAGAAAGGCTGATTGGACCTTGCTGGAACTGGCCCAGCTTGTTGGCATGGAAGATGTGATTTACCTTGGCGAACTGGAAACTGACAGGGCCACGCTTGACGGCGGTGCGGAGGCGCTGCTGGAAAAGATTATCCAGGCAAAGGTCAGACGCCGCTTAAAGGAATTAACCCAGAGATTTGAAAGTATCTGGGTAACCAGGCAGGATTTGCTTACGGATCCTATTCTTGGGGCCTTGGGCATCAAACACGAGGCAATTGAGAACATGGTTGAGCAAATATTTAGCGTAGCACCCCATCTTCTACGTAGTTATTACCATTTCAACGTGAGACCAGAAGAAGATTATAAGGCGGTTATTCCGGAAATGCGTAGTTTATTTGCCGAAAGGTACCGGGATAAACAGGCAAACAGCGCTCTTTATGAAAATATTATTGCGCCGATTGTCGAAGAGTACGGCCTGCTGTTGGGATTGCCTCTTTTAAGCTATTTTAGTTTTATCAGCGATAAGGAATTAGCGAAAACAAAATTAAGGATAAGCCGCCGGAAAAATAATAAAAGCCACTTATTTGGTTTTAGTACAGTACCGATTTTTTGCGGCCTGGCTATGTTGTGCGGCAGTTTTACGCCGGCATTTATATTTATTCATCTAACCGCTGTTTCTCTCTTTTGCGCGATTCCCTTTATCTTCAGCCATCCAGATTGGGATTCCCGTTTTGGCGCGGTAATGGTATCGCTGTTACGCGTGCTGGGCTTTTCCCTGATTTTCAATGCCGCCAGCTGGAGCTTTCCGATAATTATTATTTTTACTCCCTTTCTCGCCCACTTTCTCTGGAACTTTTTCGCGCCGGCAGCGCTAAAGGCCGATATTGATTCTCATGAAGATGATCGGGGTGTATTTTGGGAATATGTGGACTCCGGGCAGGAGGCAGATGTGTACAGGGCTAAGCCGGCTATGGTTACCGGTCTTGATGCGGAACCAATCCCCATTGATCCAGCACTGGAGGTTGCCAAGAGAGTAAGCAGTAAGGGATTAGCGGGATATCCGCTTTTCTTAAAACACCTTGTTTTACGCATACTTGACGAATATTTTATTTCCCAGGGTAAGTACAGAGTTAACCATATACCTCAGCCTTTAGGGTTTTTCAACGATGGTTATTATTATGCCTTTGCCCCGGGAGAAGAAAATTTCCCCTGGGAAATGCTTGGAGACGATTTTAATACTCAGATGGTTGACGTGAAAGAATTTTATGCTTTCTGCGGCGCTTTTGCGGGGTATGGTCTTGAAGTCGGACAGGATGTTGCCGATGTGGATGAGGGCAGGATATCAAAAAACATTATCCACGCTGATGACCGCGGCGTATTTAAAACCTATGAGCTCTCTCCAGACTGGAAAAGAATTGATGTTGGCGGGATGAGCCTTGGTTTTAATCTTAAAAAATTCATGGAAAAGACCGCTGAGATGGAAGAAGAACTGAAGGAGCAGCTGGGCTGGCGTTATGAATTGATGGTTCTAGCGGCAAAACAGATTGCCTGCCTGGAAAGATATAACCTTAACGACGCTGAACAGAGAAAGCTAGATGTTTTGGTTGCCAGATATTTCGCTGAATATATAAAATCTCCGACGGAGGATGAGGTCATTAAACGGGTGTTTCGCCAGGTGCGGGAAATCGGCACCCTGGGACGGATCAGGGCCATGGATGTTTATGAATTTGCGGAACGGATGGGCGCCAGTGAGATAACCACAACTAAAGATACTGAGCCTGTATTGGTTGTAAATGAAAGAGTCTGGCGGAGCATTGTGATTTTACGGGAAATAGATGCCAGAGGATTAGAGGACTTATGTGAATTATCAGCATATCTGCGTAAGAGCTTAGGCGGACTGCCGGAAGAAGAATTTGGCCTGACTCTTTTGCGGCTAAGCATGAATCAGGAATTGAATACATTGGCAAGCTGCCCGGAAATCAATGGGCCGGGTATATACTATAACCGGAAGAAGATAGAGAAACATCAGGATCAGGGAGTCAGGCTTACCAAGGCACTTATTGTGCATGAATTATTGGAGCTAAGCGTAGAGGAAGCAGGACTAGCAGAGGATTTTCTTGTTTCAGTGATGAGAGATAATCACACGATTGTTATTGAAGGGGAGCTGCGTTTTGCCCATCTTATGGGAAAAGCAGAAACAGGGTTTTCTAATTTGATCTTAGGCTTAAAAATTAAACAGCTGCTGGTCAGCTTAGCTGCCGGTGCCCTAAACAAAGAGGAAAAGCGCCGCTTAAAAGATGTCATCGTCAGATTAATGCAGCTGCAGGATAAGGTATTGCGCGATCCGGCGGAGTTCACCGCGGGAGCAAGGTTGTTCTGGCCGCCTGATAATCTGCCCAGGATGTTTACCTTGACTGAAGAGCCGCTGGCAGAAGAAGCATTGCGCGCTGTTTAAATTAAACCTTTAAAAGGGAGGTGTCAGATGAGAAAGGCATTATTTGTTTTGTTTGTAGTTGTGCTGGTTTTAGGTGTGGCGCAATTAGTTTCTGCTAACAGTGATATAGGAACCGCTTATAGCGTAAATAGTTCTTATGTCCAGGTATTGGAGCCAGGACAGCAACCTGGACCGGGAACGCTAAGCACATATCACTTTAGTGGGCTGGTTTATCCTTATCAGGACCCCAATGCCCTTGATTATTTCGGCGTACAGAAAATGGCGGAATTTGCCAATAAAAATCAGAACGATTTTTACTGTTACGCCAATAGTGGCAGCTACCAAAGTCCGGGAGGCACCTTATGGCTGCGCTACGCACAGCTGTTAAAGATTGATCCGGCAAGTGAAGCGGGAACGGTTTGGGGCTTTGTTGGTAAGGTAATTTCGATTACCCAGCTAAATGATTGTTTTCGCATAAAGCTTGAGGTGACTGAACCGGCAGCGTATAGCGGTGTCATTATAAAGTATTATATTAAAGATACACTGGCGGAACCAGCAAATGACGGTTTACTAACCATGCTGCAATTTGCCTTAAGCAACAGCGCTGCCTATGACGTATACATTAATGCTGATCTGAGCCCATTAACAGCATCTATACCTGAGATTAACCGTAAGATACTCATTAGAAGACTGCGTTATGCACAGCTCTTGCGTGCCGATACCACTGATATTGCCACAGTGGCCACCGGCTATGTGGGAAAGGTTCAGAGCGTTACCAGTCAGAATAACGGTGCGGAATTTGAGGTGGAGCTGCTGATCACTGAACCCGCTGCTTATGCCAATACAACGGTAACCGTTATCCTGGAGAACAATAACGGCTGGGTTCACTGCGGCCGGGAAGAGATGCTTACCTATGCCCGCGATAATCAGAATGAGTTTGATGTGTATATAAACGAAGGTGGCTACCTGGGTAACGGCAATCAGGGCTACATCCAGTACACCCAGTTACTCCGGGCTGATTAAGGGCTTGCTCCTATTTTGTAGAGACATTTCTGGTCCTAGTTTGTCAAGAATAGAGATTTAACCACGTTGGCGTTTTTGACGCAAAAATATGAACTTTTTTTCATATAAATGTGAATTATTTTCAGGGCACTTATTGGCTGATTATCGTAATGCATTGCCTGCTAAACATATATGCTTTTTGCCTAACTGGCATAGTACTTGCAGTAATAAACTTACCTCAACATGGAGGTGCTGCTGGTCAGCTGGCCCCCCACTGGCTGGCAGCTCTTTTTAGTTCGGAGTTCAAAGTAAGGAGCTTAGAATAAAAAATTAAGGGTTGCTGGCTGGCTGGCCCCCCAACAGCTGGCAGCTCTTTTTTAGTTCGGAATAAAGAAGGGTGCTTAGTAATAGGGAGAAGAATATGAAAGGGTTAGGGTTATTTATTATAGTTAGCTTATTAATAATAGTAAGCAACATATATGCTGCCGGGTTGGTTGTTTATCCGGTAAATAGTATAAATTATTGTCAATTAGGCATAAATAAAGGGAATGTGCAACTAGATACAGATAAAATAGGTTTTAGTTTTGACTCTACCGGGGAAAAGTCCTGCCAAATACAGCCTACAAGCAAATGGCTGGAAGCGATGAATACACGGCGTTTGCTGACCAGGACCGCGTCTTAAAAAAAAGCCAGTTGAACACCTGGTGGCCTCAACTGGCTTTAATTGCTAATCTAAGAAACGGTCGTATTACTCGTATTTTATAATATTATTCGTTTCAAAACCCGCCCCGCTTATTGGTGTTGCCTTGGAAAATTTTTCTTGCACATTAAGCACTTCTACGGTGCCAATCTTAGTGGCTTCCGCTCCCAGGGTAAAACCAGAATCGGGGTCAACTATTTCTTCTCCCTCTTTATACACGCCAAATTTGTCGCCCACTTTAATTCCGGCTGTGCGGCCGACATTAATGTAGATCATCCCTTCTTTGACCATGGCGATGCGGCCCTCCCAGGGCACCCGGTCCAGTTCCATGATAATAAAGGCCACGGCCTGGGTGATTGCCGCGCGAACCGCGGTATCCATCGGGGTCTTGGCTTCACCGCCGCTGGCAAAACCAAAGTCACCGCCAGAGTAGCCAATACTGGAACCGCTGGATTTAGCTACACCCCGGCAGGCCTTAGAGGCCAATACCTGGCCGGTGGTTGTATCATATATTCGCAGGTCCACACCAACGATGGCTTTTGCTGATTTGCCGCCAAAGGCAAAACCTTTAATGGCAATGCCGCCGCCGCTTGATTCTGTTGAACCAAATTCTGTAATGGCACCCTGAATAAGTATCTGCGCCCGGTTGATTTTGCCTGTTTTTGCCCCGCCGGTGGCGGTAGTGCGGCCGCTGGAGGCAAAATCCTGTTCGCGTAACACCGCTTCTATACTGCCCCGTTCAAGAACAATAAATCTATGGGTATTCATTAAAGCGGTAATCAGCTGATCCGCCATCCCGGTACCTAAATTAACCTGTCCGCTCCAGTTGGTTTTGTTTTCGAATTCCGCCACCCCGATAAGTTTCTTTGGTCCGGTGGCCACAGGCACTGCCTGCGGCGGCGGGCCGGCCGGTTCGGCCTCGGCCTTACTTTCTCCCTTTTCCATAAAGGGGAGAAACGCGTAGCTCACGGATTGAAAACAACAAAATACAAAAACAAACACAATACTATAAAGAAACAACTTTTTTGCCATATTTCCCTCCTATCTGTTTACATAAAAACAGTTAATGGTTTAGTGTAATTATATATATTAGCAAATAGAACAAAGATAATAAAGAGAAAAAGGTTCAATCTCCTCAATTATTATAAGCGCGTTATTTTTACTTTCCTTGCCAGACGTTTTACCATAATTCTATTTATTGCCCCGGGATTAATACTCAGGGCATTAGCTGTTCCGCAGGCCGCGGCCTTGCGCAGGCAGCCACAAAAATCCAGGTCATGCAGATATGCCGCGATAAAACCGCCAACGAACGCGTCTCCGCAGCCCACCGGGCTGAGCCGCTTAACCTTTGGCGGCCGTACTAAAATAGTTTCTCTTTCATTAGCGGCAATCGCTCCTTGCGAGCCGAGAGTAATAATCGCAATCTTTACTCCCCCGGCCAGAAATTTCTTTAAGGCCTTCTTTCGTTGGGATAAGGAATTGAGGCGATAACCCAATACATGTTCTGCCTCTTTCAAATTGGGCTTAATAAGAAACGGTTTTTCCCGCAAACCAAGCTCATATGGCCGGCTGCTGGTGTCCAGGACAGTGGGAATACCTTTTTTTCGAGCCAGACTGACCAATTCGCCGCTGAAAGAATCCGGCACGCCGGGAATGTTCCGCCCGGAAATAATCACACAGCGGGAGTGTGAGAGCAGGGAGAGGTACTTTTTACGGAAGGCTGCCAGTTCCTTCCGGCTAACCCACGGGCCGCGTTCCAGCACCCTGGTAAGTTCATTTGTTTTGGAGTTAATAATTGTCAGGCTGGTGCGGGAATTACCCTTAATCCGGGAGAAATCGTTATTGATCTTTTCCTTGGCCAGCTTCTCTCTAAGATAAAGGCCGCTGCAGCCCCCGAGAAGGCCGCTGGCCAGGGTAGGGGAACCCAGGTGCCTTAATACGCGGGAAACATTAATCCCCTTACCGCCGGCAGTTACCGCCAGCGCCTCTTCCCTGAAGTCTCTGCCTGTCTGAAAGCCCGGAACCACTACTGTTTTATCAATTGCCGGGTTGAGGGTAATGGTTAGAATATATGATTTCATGTTAATACTATTTTAATATAAGGAAACCAGGAACAACAGGAGAATTTTAAGGTTTTTTTTCTTTCCCAAGCAGAGCTTGGGACTGCTCTAGGGGAATGGTTATAGACTGTCTTTCCTGGATTCCTTATAAATTAATGCGGTTACGATTTAGGCGGAGCGCAAAAGCAGTTCGCGGGCGGTGCGCAGGGCGTTATAGTGGTCCTTGAGGAAAGGAACCATCGGCGGCAGGGTCAGGTACCAGCCCCAGGAAACATTTGCCAGGAATTCCTCGATTTGATCGGCGTAGGGAGAATCTTTATAATATGCGCTAAAAATAGTCCTCAGCCCGTTTTTCATATCCGCTAATTCCTGGGTCAGTTCTATCGTGCCCAGGAAGGCGGCCACTCTGGTGGCCAGCACCAGGTCATCGTGCATAACAATGCGTTTGCGTCCGCTCAGGCTGCTGAAGAATCTGCTGTTTTCCGGATTATCAGGATTGGCGATGGTGATAACCTTTTTTATTCCAGCCTGGTTAAGAGCTTCTTCCAGCTCCGCATAATTTGTTTCAGTCATTAACTGAAATTCATCTTCGGCTGTTTCGATACCGTGTTGTTCCAGGTATAACTGCCAGGCAGCTTTTTGAGCATCGTTCAGGTAAAGGTATTTCAACTGCTTGCCGTGTTTCTTCATCTGCCGCAGAAATTCCGTTCCTCCCTCTCCGGTATTGTTAACTACATAGCCGCCGGCTGTTTTTTTATCAACGGTCAAATAGGCGGAGATGTCAATTAAGCCGCCGGTATCTTCACTAAAAGTGCCGATTGTCGTTTCCAGATCGTATTGTCCGCGTAAATCTTCATCCATCTCCCGGCCTTTATTGATTACCGCCGTCTGTGAATTCAGTAAAAGTTCCGGTACGGCATTTTGCCGGGGCGCGGCCGGCCGGAAACGGTTATCGTTGTAAAATAATTTATGGCTGACACCCAGCTGGTCAAACATCTCTGCTGCCTGCTCAACCAATAAACCGGTTACTTCTTCTTTGGCGGTAATGTCATCGGGCCGTATAATTCCTTCTCCCGGCCGGAAACGGTTGAGGGCAGCCAGATATATTTTACCGTCCAGCTCATCCCGGTATAAAATACATTCTCCGGTCAGTCCAAGTTTCTGTCTAATCAGGTTGTCTAAAGAACGATAGGGGGTGGCGGCTATTTTAAGCTGCTTTTGCGCCAATGATTCCAGTGCGGGTTTACGGCTGATAATCTTTTCCACCATACTCTTTACCTGCAGGCCGTACCGTGCCGTAAACTCGCTTTGATTGATTGAATATTCGACAATCAATCCGGCAACGAGGTTTCTGTTTTTCTTGTCCCGCTGATATCCGCGGATAAGCAGGATAATATCCTGCTCGCCTGCGGATGTCGCCAGCTGCTCTACCTGCAGCTCGCGACAGACCTCTGCCTGGGCCAGCTTATAACGCAATAACTGCTGGCAGAGGCTGGTTACTTCCGGGGTGTCGCAGAATGTAATCAGATTCTGCAAATAGATGTCTAGGCGAGTGGGAACCCTCTTACCGGTTGCCGTTTCCTGCAAGTCAATGTCCATTTGTAATAAATCTAAAAGCAGCGGTTTAATCTCAGCGCTGGTTAGCGTAGTGCTGCGTTCGATTGCCTGGAGCAGCTGAATCAGAAATTGCGGTGCCTGTTTCCATTCATCTTCCAGCTGAACTTTTTTCTGCAGCTTCAGAATAGCTAAAAGATAACTTAATCGTTGAATGGTCTGCTTTTTCGCGGATTCTTCCGTAAAGAGGGAATTGATTAGGGGCAGGATATCCATTACACGGTCAATAGAATCCAGCAACAGCTGGATTTCATGCCGGTCAATAGTGCCGTTATCCTCCTTCATCAGGATGAGCAATCGCAGGGCCAGCTGCTCATCCTGTTCCGGGTCAGCCAGGCGGTCAAAAACTCCCTTTTGCAGCTGCTGCTCATTCAGGCCCAGTGCCTGGGCGATTTCAGGAATAGTTACCCGGGCCTTTTCTGCCTGTCTTTCTTTTAGGGCAGCCAAACGTTCCTGGGCCACGGCGTAGAATGTGTCTTCGTAGTCACCCCAGCCGGTTTTGTCCGTTGTGGGATCCTGGTATTCAGCAACAATCGCCTGCAATTGGTCAATGGTCATTTTCCGATTAATCACCCATTCGTGATAAACAGTTAAACCTTTTTCGCGCCGGTAACCGCGCTGGCGCTGAGCAGCTTGCCGGTGGCTTAATTGTTCCACCTGTTCACCCCACTCGTGATCAATAATCTCGGCCAGGCCAAGATAATAAAGGCCTTCCTGCAGGAGATAATTTGTGTAGTCACTGCGCACGATAATGTGCAGGATGCCGTTTTGCACCTTTCCGTAGGCATCCATGGTAAGTGGCAGGTCAGCGGATTCATAGATACGTATTTTTCCTGTAGCCAGGATATTTTTTTCATCGGCATAATCCGCTGCCCCGGCCGCGCGCATTGCGCTGTTGATTGCCTTAATGTCAGTGGGGTTTAAGTCTAATGGCTGGCTGGTCCGGACTATTCGTCTAAATGTTTTTTCGCCAAGGTCAGCTGTTCCTTTTCCCGGCTGTTTTAATGGCCCTCCCGAATGCTGAAAGTTTACTGCCGGCCTTGGTCCGCGAATGGCAGCAGCCGCTCTTCTCCAGCTAAAGGTAGTGGATACTGTATCATAGGCCAGATCGCCTACGCCAATACCTTTTTCTTTCATCCTTTTTCGCAGTTTCTCAATTGCCGGCTGCAGGTATTCCTCAAGAAATTCCGGAACTGTTTTTTCTGTCTGCCGGGCACGGCTTTTCCTCTTTAGTCTAATTGCCTGCCTGATTATCTCAACCATCGGCAGGGGGGTTGGTGCTAAGCGATCCTGCTCTGTTGCTTGCGGAGCGACTTCTGCTAGCGACATGTAGCGGATCTGTAAATTACGGTCGTCAAGAAACTCGGGAGCGGTGCCATAGGCTCTTCGGTTGTCAGTATAGAATTGTCTGGATAATTGCCCGGCCAGAACAGCGAATTCCTGGGGGGAATATTTCGCGCAGATTGCCTCGTAGAACTTCATTAACGCCTGAGCTGCTTTTTCCCGCTGGGCTTTATTATCACTCAATAGCTGCACCATAAATGTCAGTGAATCAATTTCTCTGGTATCGAATCCTATCCGTTTCGCTATCTCTTTTAGCATTCCCCGCGCCCCGCCGGCATGTTCTTCCATGGCGTACATGGTCATTTCCATGTCCACCCGCTTGTGCTTAAGGCCGAGGATCCAATACTTAAAAATAAATTTCAGCAGATGTTCTTGGAATAATGAGGGGAAATATCCCGTTACTTGTTCGAATGAGGCCAGATAGGCGAGGAATTCCTGATCATTTGCGAATTTTTGCCTGTTTTCCCGGCTAATTCTTTTACCTTTTTGCACCCTGTCAACCTCAACCAGCTGGTGCCTGATTTCATGCGCGGCGGTGGCCAGCTGGTGCATTAAGTATTCATGAGGATATTTATTCTCGTCGTGGATATCTTCCAGGATTAAGAAAACCTCTTTCAGTGTAGGCGGGGCGAAACCCGTTGAATAGCCGGCAACAAAGAACGGTTTAACAAAGCTGGCGCGTTCGATTTGGGTTTCCCGGCTTAACAGTGCTTTGGGGTGAGTATAATTTATGGGGATGTAGGATTCTAGTGCGCCGATGAGCACATTATGCGGCCGGCGCGTATAGAAAACGATATTGTACGCCTTGAAAAACTGGTAGAGTTTTTTTGCCGCTTCCCGGTAAGCTTTTTTATCTTCTGGCGCTATTTTTCCGGCAAGTATCCCCTGCCGGACCATGTCGTAACTCTGCTGGAGATCAGGAGTGATTAGATGCTCCAGCAGGTCCAGGACGCTGAGCGCGTCTCTGCTGCGATGATCTTTAACGGTCTGCATTTTGATTGTAGCTGCCCGGTTGATCCTTCTTTCCGCTTCTTCAATTATTTCTAACAAGTAGTTTGCCGTTAAAGTTTCGGACTGGATTTTTACCTCTTTGAGGGCTCCCATGAGATAGGTGTCCGGAGGAACTTCTCCGTCCTGCAGATATGATTTGATTCTTTTTAAGTGCCGGGCGGGAATTGTCCGGACAAAATGGTGGGCCAGGGCTTTTTTTGTCTGTGTCTTAATTTCCGGAGTTTTGCCTTCTTTCGCCGGAATAATTGATATGTTTCCGTTACGGTCTATTTTCAGCGTAATACTGGTTCCTCTTGGCGGATAGATAGTCTGATATCCAGCCCGGGTTAGTTTTTGAGAACCAAAATGCCCCCTGATAAAGAGAAATTTGCGGGCGGTTTTTTCTTTGAACAAGAATTTACCGGACAGGCTGCCGTTAGCGTAAAATTCATAACCGCTGCCGTCTTTTGCCGCCTTAATGGTTAACCGCGCTCGATCTTTGTCTACGCCGGAAAAACTGATATCGATAAAATCCAGTGGGGATAATTTATTAATCACTAGATGTTTATTAGGAGAGAAAATAACTGCCGGAAGACTTGGCTGCGGCCTTTCTGCCCTATTGGGCAGAAAAATACCGCCGAGGGCAGGAACCATGGTTGCGGAAAACGCGAAACCAATGGTGCCGGTAAATCCGATTACCGACGGCAGGAGAACCGTTAGGCAAATTACCAGTGGTGCGTAAAGAAATAGATAGACAATAAAGGCTGGATGTTTGCGAGCCATCATTTGGACCAATCTGTAAACGAGGGCACAGAATACGGCAGCTATAATGACCGGGGCACTAATGATTATCGCCAGAATTTCTACTGTATAGGCGGCAAATTCGCTCTTGCCTAAGACGCGATGCGTTAATTCATGGATATAGACAAACGGTGCCAGCAGCCACCCGAACTTTAGCCGTATTTCCCAATACTCATCAAGCGGACTGGCGGCGGTTCCTGCTTCACCGGCGAGTATGTTTGCCCGGTAACTCTGGTAAAAAAGCAGTATTATCGGCATAACTACCGGCAGATAGGCGTATAATAAATTATTGGCGATAGTTATTGCCAGGGGTACCCCCAAAAAAGCCGGGATTATAATGCTGATAAAAGCAGCGGCTAATATCCCAATATAAATTGCACCTGCTCTAAAACTCTGATCACTCCGTACTGCCGCTGGCTGATCTTCTTCAATGTCCTCTGCGGGGGTTGTTTGATCAGCTATCCTGGCTGCTAAAACTTCTGCCAAACTCCTTAACTCCGCCAGTTTGATTCGGGCATCTTTGATTCCGCTGTCGTTTTCGATCAGGGCGATGGCCGCCTTGACTGCCTCTAGGTCCAGACCGGAGAGTAATTGCAGCTCTTCACTGAAACGCTCACCGGGCGAGCGAAGCTCGTCCTTATCCCGGACAAGTTCAATTAACCTCTGATATGCCTCATGCCTTAGTGTTCCGGCGAGATCTGCGGCCATTTCCGTGATTGGTCCCGGGGGCGTTTCCGAAATTACTACCGGATTGGCCAGGGCGGGGGAGGAATCATCTGTCTGGGGGCAGTGAATCCTTTCATCCAGCATGATGGAAAGATAGGGATTATCCAGCGGGGTTTTGCTGATGGTTGGTGTAATCAAGAGATAGTTAATTCCTTCCCGGGCCAGGAGCCTTTTTATCCCGTCGGCATGAAACCCTCCGACAACCATGGCCGCGCGCTGTTTTCCTTCTACTTCCATCAGGGCCAGGGTATTTTCCACCAGCAGATGGTCGCGTTCAACGGCCAGCCGGTAGAAATCCGCTGCCGGCAGGATTGTCTGATCCACCTGGGCCAGGAACTGCTCATTAGCCAGCAGCGGGGGCATTTTCAATTCATAGTGAGCAGCCAGCACCTGCAGGAAAGGAACGATTTCTGTTGGTAGAAATAAATTTCCTTCCTCCAACAGCTGATTAAACTGTTTTCTGGTCAGACGCAGTTGAAACAATCTTTCCAGAACACTGATTCTTCTGCATAGCTGAATCAGTTTTGCCTGTAAATCGCTCTGGCCAAGGGTATTTTCGATCTCTCCGGTAATTGAGTCCAGGTCGTCAAATAATCCTTCTTGATCAATATCTGCCTGCAGTTTGACCAGCCGGATATATTTTCGCAATTCAGAAAATGCCGTCGGATCAACTTCCGGGGGAGGCAGATATTGCTCGATGAAGGAGTAATAGTCCAGGGGCGCTATCTGGCCCGACTTTAAGTTCAGGCTGTATTCAACCAGTTGCGCCAATTCTTCGCGGGGAAGCGTCTTCTCCAGGCGGCTGATTAACTTTTTCCTTTCTCTTTTCACCTGCTGAAAATCAGTTTTTTCTTCCAGCCTGATTGCCTTTATTGCCAAATTGAAATATGTCCACGAGCTGAGCTCGGCATTCTCGGGAAGCCATTGCCTAAGCAAAATCAGCCAGTCTGTTAATCCCAATTCATTGTTTTCGTATTCCTGGAGTTTTGTATCAAAGGCCAGCAGATCCGGCGGATAAATTAGTTTTTTTAATTTTCCCATGAGCCCGCGGACTTCGCGCAGGAATAATTCTGTTTTATTTTTGTTTTCCCAGGTTTTACGGAAAGCGGTATAATTCTCAACATATATTTCTCCATCCTCCATCCCGTAGATTGTAAAGGGCAGGGTGTTGTATTGGGTGATTCGCAGAAATTCCGGACCGTTGAGGTATCCTTTCTGGACATAGCTGTCAAAAGCTTCTTCTTTTATCTCTTTGTCCGCGATCTGCCCGAATATACCCGCGTCCAGCTCCCCTTCCGCTCCCTCTACAGTGACCAGATCGATATCATAGTCGCGAATCAGGATCTCCAGGATTTTAGCGATATTATGCTGCGCCTCGTAAATGCAGTGAGCGTCTTTAATGATAACGATTGATCTATCCGAATTCCGCGCGTTTAACACAAATTCCGTATTTGATTCGATTTGGCCGAATTGCTCCGGAATAAAAATCTCTTTCTCTGCCGCCTGCTTCTCTCTTTTAGCGGAAGTCGTTGTGCCCAACGGCTTGATACTGGCCACGGAATAGGGATAACCGCTAGTGGTTTGAAGAAGAAACGTGGTTAACAATAGTAGTGATATGATTTTTTTCATATATAACTCCATTAATAGTAAGAGCAAGATATATACCAAGAGAACAATAAGAAAGGTAAGGAATTTAGATACAAAGAGTTAGATTATTAATGCGTGGGGGCGTAGGTCTAAAAATCCTACATTTATATGTACGGATTTTGGACGTGTGATTACCCAGAAGTTAATCTATCTTGCAAATGTCAAGAGCATGCTGTATAATGATATTTTCATTAAAGGAGGCGGAGATGAAGAAGAGTTGTTGTTTATTGTTTCTGGTGTTATTTGTATGTGGTTTCACTCTTGGTTGTTCCGCGGAGCAGGGTTCCGGCTCGATCAGCTGGCTGCATTCTTACGAGGACGCGATTAGTAAGGCCAAGAGTGAGGAAAAGCCGCTGATGATCGATATTTACACCGATTGGTGCGGCTGGTGCAAGAAGCTGGATAAGGATACGTTTACCGACAGCAAGGTGATTGAATTGTCCGCCAGCTTTGTCTGCCTTAAAGTAGACGGGGACAAGAGCGAAGAACTGACAAAGAAATATGATGTTCGCGGTTATCCGACAATCGTTTTTACCGATTCTGACGGCAACAAAATTGGCGGCGGCGCCGGCTTTCGCAGCGCCAGCAAACTAGCCTCCGAAATGCAGGCCGCCCTTAAACGTTAATCGGTGTAGGGGCCGGGCCCGCCCGGCCCGAAAGCTGGGGCTGCTATTATATGAATGGATATAGACTGCCTGGCCCTTTTTATCGGCAGAGGTAGAAGAAAGGACAGTATTCACAGAGGCGGGGATTGGTTTCATCGGCGGTAAAATCTATCCCGGGGTTACGGATTTCTTCCACAATTACCTCCAGGGCCTTCAGGCAGATATCCATTACCTGGCCCAGTTCTTCCAGTTTTTTCGGATTAATAAGATAATTCAGCTCTGTGGTGCGCAAGTTATAAAGTGCGGCATTGAGTGCCGAGCGGGAAAATTTTCTCCTGGCGAAATGATAATAAACTGGCAGCTGAAATGAATGTATTTTTTCCTTAATGGCCTGCCGGTCTAACGGCATTTTTTCCAGTGTGCGCAGTGCGGCCGGGGTCTGGGAGCCGCTGCCGGTTTTGTAGTCAAGGACGAGGACAGTATCATCGGAGAGCAGATCGATTCTGTCTACCCGGCATTTAAAACAAACTTTTTTTCCGGCTAATGTGATCGGCGACCCCAGAGAGCTGTCCTCCAGGCAGAGTATTTTTTTCACGTCTCTTTCACTTTCCTTAGCTAAAAATTTCTGCAGACGGTGACGCATAATGTCTTTTACCATAAATGCGTCAGCACCCAGGCGTTTTTTCATTTTCTGCTCAAATTGACGTGAGAACTCCTGTTGAAACTTTTTACGGAATGTATCGTCAATTAACGGCTTGCGGGCAAGGAACGGGCGAAAAGTATCTTCCAGCAGGTTGTGAATAAAATTACCGATTTCCCTGCTTTCCGGTTCAGCGAGCAGTTCTCCTTTTTCTTCCAGCCGCAGAACGTATTGATAATAGAATTGCAGCGGACAATTAAGGTAGGTATCGATACTGGAAGGAGAGAACTCAAAATCCGCCAGTAATGCCGCTGCGGCCGGACTTTTCGGCATACCGCCCTTGGGCGGCAGGGCGTCAATCTGGAAACGTGCCTGGCGGGCGGGCGCAACAGTGAGGGATTTTTTCCGCTTTTGCCGTGACCAGATCAGTTCTTCCAGAAAACGGCTTTTTTCCTTTTCCGGGCTGTCATTATATATAAGATGGACATTTTTGGCCCCGGAAACCAGGCGCAGGAAATGGTAGCGCTGGATTTCCTCTTCCTGCTCATAGCGGTTCAAACCGAGGTTGACCATAATCTGTCTGGGTACCAGCGGCTCGGTTGTACGCAGGCGCGGAAGGGTGCCTTCATTGGCGTCTAGCACAATAACATTCCTGAAGCTGAGGGTGCGGGTTTCCAGCAGTCCGAGCACCTGCAGTCCGGCGAGCGGTGAACCGGAAAATGAGATGACTTCCCGGCAGAGCAACTGGGAAAATATTTTGAAGATTTCCTGCGGCTGGAATGTCTCCTGCCGGTATTTTGCTCCGGCCAGCTGGTCTTTTAGGCCGTAGATCCGTTCAATAATCTCAAGATTAAGCGGGTAGCTGCCGGGAAAACTTTTGTTTATGAGCAAATCCAGGAATTCAGTCAGTAAGTCAGCCAGAGAAGAAAAATTGTTTATTTTTTCCCAGCAACGGAAGGCAAAATCATGGATCTGCCGCAGCAGGCTCTCCAATTCCTGTTTTGTCGTTCCCTGACCGATCAATTCTGCCGCCAGCGTGTAGAGTTCCCGCAATCCCTCTGTATCCGCCAGCTTAAGGAACAGGCTGCCACTAATACTGGTTTCTTCCCTGCCCAGAAGTATTTCTTCCAGCTTGTGACAGAGGATTCTGGTAGTGGCCGGCCTGCCGGTAAGATCTAAATTTTTGATCAAGGGATTGAGCATAACCTTAAGGTAGTCCCTAGTATAATAAGCGCCCTCTTTACTGGTGGCCTGGGCTCTGAAAATGTCCTGGAAGAGTGTATAGACCGGGCTTCTGTTAAGGGGAAATCCCATTGAAACATTAAAATTCTTTACTCGCGGAGCGATTTCAGTTAACAGCGGTATCAGGCTGCCGGACTGGGGGAGGACAATTACCGTATTTTCACAGTCATTTAGCTTAGGCAGGATTTCGCTGTTCACGATCCCTGCCTGAGAGTGGGTATCAAAACCCTTGTAAATATTCAGTTTATAAGCCGGTTTTGTTTTATCTTCAGGCATTATCCGGCAATTCAGTTCAGCGCCTAATTTATCAAGTATGGGCCAGCTGCCGCCGTCCCGCTGAAAAAACAGCTGGGCCATGTTCTTGGTGTATAAATGTTTAATGATTTGCTTTTCGGTGTTGTGCAGGTAGAAAAGGTTGCCGAAAATAATCTGCTCAAATTCCTGCGGCAATATGTTTTTAATCTGCCTGGCGGCTTCCAGGTACATGAGCCCGCGCGAGTAAAGGCGGCGTTCTTTGAGAGTCCGGTGATAGGCCCGGCGAAGTACGATAATTCCGCTTAGTAGTATATTTATTTTTTCCGGGGCCTCAAAACCAATCTGCGCGCTGGCCTGGACTTCGGCCAACTTATCCGGCGGCACATCCTCAAGATCCAGCTCATCAATAAAAGAGGCAATCTCTCTGGCCCAGGGCAGGAAATCGGCAAAACTGTCATTCTCCGGCAGTATCTCTGGTGTATGTTCTCTAATGAGATTATAAATAGTATAGCAGGCCTCCAATTCTGAAATATTCGCAAAATCCTCATGCTCAGTAAGCAGCCAGCGGATGAATTCTTCAGCAGAGAAGAACCGCGGACTCAGATAGCTTTTACCGGTTATCCGGGCCAGTTCCTGACGGAGGAACAGAGCGGGACGCCGGCCGCCGAAAACTACGGCCAGACGGCTGAGATCCCGGCCATCGGCCGCGAAATTATCTACAATATGACCGGCCAAACGCTGAATAACGTTTTCGCCAAAACCACAGGTAATTATCTTATTCATGCTAATTAGTTAATAGATTTAATAATTAATATAGTTAACTATTAATATACTAAAGTATTTCTTCTGTTTTTGCGTCTTCAAGATAGATTAAAAACCCTTTCACCCTTTTTAAAGGATAGATTTCTTTGATTATTGCCATATATTCGAGGATCTGCCGGCGGTAATCCGCCGTTTTTTCGAAGCGGGATTTGTAATCGATTACCCAGGCCTCATGTTCTTTTACGATCAGCCGGTCAATCCTCCGCAAACACCCCCGCGAGTCCACTACTTCTTTCTCCCGGCAGACCAGACCATCGTCAAGATAAAAAAACTTCCGCGTGTCGGAATGGCTGACTACCCGTTTGATTATTGTTTTGTATTCAGAAAAGCTGCCCCTGGCGGGAAACTCGCGGGCGGCCCTTGCCGCAGCCAGCGTCATAATCTCATCAATGTCTTGATCCCGGAGATTATCAACCGCCGATAATAAGAAATGGAGGACTTTTCCCCGCAATATTTTGCCTCTGTTCTTTAACGCGCTTAGATCGCCGAATTCGTTTTTAAGAAAACTGAGCCAGTTTGTATAGGCGGATGTGGCTAGCGTGCAGGTGGCTGCCCCTTTTTCCGCGGGTGGCTTCTGTGCTGATCTGTTTCCCCGCAGACGCAGGTCTTCCGGAACAAGCAGGGGAACTATATTTTTGCTTTTACTCATGCCGTGCGGGATAAAGAGGTATAGTTCCTCCCGTGCCCTGGTCAAGGCAACATAAACGGAATTCAGTTCATCAATAAATGCCTTGCGGTATTCTTCTCGGTAGGCAGCGGCAACCGGCGGAGAAAGCAAGGCGTATTTACTGTCCAGGCGTATAAGGGCTAAGCCATTATTGGCCGGCATGACAGTAAAGGAAACATCGCTCTTTCTTCCACCGGGCCCCAGATCATTAATGTTTAGCTCCAGGAAAGGGACAACGACTACGCCAAAACCCAGTCCCTTGGCTTTGTGAATACTCATCACCTTGATAGCCTCAGCAGAAGAAAAATCCACATAGAGGTCATCGGGCCTGGCCTCCCGGAAATAAGCCAGAAAATCAGCGATACCCGCGTACTCATCTTCTTTTTCCCGGACAATTTCCAGTAGGCGGGCGAAAAACCCGTGATGATGCGGGAAATTGACCAGCAGTTTAAATTCAGTAAATATGCCGGCGAGAAGTTCGTAGAGGCCGAGAAGCCCGGCATTTTTAAAAAACCCTTCCAGATAGCTTTCCCAGATTCTCGGGTAAAGACGGCGGAATTCCTGGTAAATGTAAAAGTTTTTGTCCCGTCCGGTATGCGGGCGGCAATCTAAAAGAAAGTTTTCCAGCTGTTCTTTCTTTATCCCAGTTGCGGCAGAAAAGATATCACCCAGCAGAAAAGAGGCAAAGGAGAGGTTGTCTATGGGGGAACTGAGAAAACCGAGTAAGGAGATCACTTCCTTGATGTAACGGTTGTTTCTGATGTTCAGGGTCTTCTCTGACTCTACGGGGATCTTTTCATCGATCAGCCAGCCGCTGACCAGTTCCAGGTCCTTGTTATCCCGGCAGAGAATGGCTATATCACCGGGGGCGAAACGGGTCTGCAGTTCCCGCAGCAGCGGGATCAGCCGCAGCTTCAGCTGTTCCTTTTTTTCTTCAGTGTCCCGGCAGAGAACTTCTTCCGCCAGGACATAGCCGCCCTGTTTATTTTCCGGCAGTTCCTGGCGGGAATTTTTAAATACCGCCAAAATTTCCGCGGTTTCCTCTGGGGAGAATAATTTCAACTCATTTTTTGGGTTTTCCTGCTGGGCCTGAATAAAATTACTTAAATTTTCAGCTGAGAACACCGCGTTATTGAAAAGCACTATCTGTTCATGGCTGCGGTGATTTGTGCGTAATGATTCGGGCCGAATGTTAAAGGCGGCGAAATCCTCTTTGACCCGGTCAAATAAAGATACGTCACCGCCGCGAAAACGGTAGATTGCCTGCTTTTTGTCGCCGACATAAAAAAGTGATCCGCCGGCAGACAGGGTATCCTCTACCATGGGCAGAATATTCTGCCACTGGAGAAGGCTGGTGTCCTGGAATTCATCAATCAGATAATGGCGGTAACGGGTAGCCAGGCGGTAGTAGAGTTCAGGTACGGTTACTCCGTGTTCGTCTATCAAGGTCTGGGCCTGCTGATTGAGCTCGGATAAAAACAAAACGTCTTCCCGGCGGGCAAATTGACGAAAAAAACGATAAACAAAACTAAAAATATCAATATAACAATTAAAAAGAGAAAAGGCTTCCAGCCCGGCTGTTTCAGTGATTTTTTCCTGGAGCTCTTGCCAGGAACGGTCGAGTTTTTTCGGGATAATGCTGTTTTTTAGCAGGGGAATATGTGCCCTAACCAGCGAGGTCTTCTGTTTAAATGCCGCGAAATCAAAACTGTCTTTATTGTTTTCCAGGAAACTAACCAGTGTTTTCCGGAATGTTTTGTTGGCCTCTTCGGGAAGTTTTTCCTGTATCTTACGGAACGAGGCCATTATTTTATGCTTTTCCCGGCGCAGATCGACCGTTAAGGGAAAGCTCTTCAGCGGCCCGCCGTAAAGAGATATTTGGGTAAAGAGCGTTTTTAGCAGTTTCAGCATATCCTGTCTGGGCAGCCAGCCGGTTTTGTTCTCCAGATAGATATATTGGATCAGAAATTCATCCAATTGTTTGCGCAGATCACGGCGGGCTTCACCCTTGCCGGCCAAGTCGATGTATTCATCAATACTGTAAGTGAGGAAGTCCTCAATATTATCTTTTATCTGAAAATTTGCCGATAGGCGGAGGCTGAAGGCGCAGCCGTTTAAGATGAGATTGACAAAACTGTCGATTGTTTGCACCTGAAAAAAATTGTAATTGTGGATAATGTAGTCCAGCAGTCGGCCAGCCAGCCGGCCGGCGGCAGCTTTGCTGACCGGCAAACTGCCCAGGATATCTTCTTGGAGTTTTCGGTTGGGCCAGTCATTGAGGGCTATTCTTTTCAGGAATTCCAGGATCCGCTCCTTCATTTCCCGGGCGGCCTTATTGGTAAAGGTGATCGCCAGGATATTACGAATATCTTCTGAGCCGGCTTGGGGATTGAGCAGAAGCTGCAGATAGCGTTTGGCCAGGGCATAGGTCTTACCACTGCCTGCCGAGGCCTCCACTACCCGTACTTCCGGGAATTTGAGCGTAGAAATTTTTGTTGCAGGACTCATAATAAATATCATAGCAAAATCAATATAAAGTTGCTATCAACAATTACCCTATGGTACAATTTCGACAACAAAAGGAGGTGCATATGAGCACACAAGAAACTGCGATAAAGGAAATAACGGTTGAAGGGTTGAATACGGAAGATTTTATTAAACAGCAGACGAAAAAAATCTCTGCTGCCGTCGGTGATGGACTGGCAATTAACGCCTTGAGCGGCGGCGTGGATTCCTCCGCCGTTACCCTGCTGGGGCATAAGGCCCTGGGAAACCGGCTGAAAACGGTTTTTGTCGATAACGGTATTATGCGGGAAGGGGAACCGGAGAGAGTGGTGGCCATCTTCAAAAAACTCGGTGTTCCGGTAGAAATAATTGATGCCCGGAAAGAGTTTTTCAATGCCTTTAAGGGAGTTACTGATCCGGAAGAAAAACGGGAGGCCGTAACCCAGACCTTTTATAAAGAGATATTTGGCAAGCTGGTAAAGGAAAGCGGAGCAAAACACCTGTTACAGGGCACCATCCTCACGGATGTGGATGAAACCATAGCCGGGATTAAGCGCCAGCATAACGTGTTTGAGCATCTGGGGATTGATCCGCAAACTGCTTTTGGCTATAAGATACTGGAGCCCTTGATTCAATTGCGCAAACCAGCAGTACGCAAAGTGGCTGAAGCCCTGGGTTTACCGGAAGAAATCTCCAAAAGGCCTCCGTTTCCCGGTCCGGCCCTGGCTGCCCGCGTTATCGGGGAAGTAACTCCGGAACGGATTGCCACTGTAAGGATCGCCACTAAGATAGTGGAGGAAGAACTGTTCGCAACCGGTGTCTTCCAGTATCTGGCCATTTTACATGAGGACAAGGTAACTGGTATGCGGGAAAATAAAAGAGACTATGGGCAGCAGATAGAGGTAAGGTGCTGGAACAGCACCGATGCCCGTACCGCTACCCCGACCCGGCTGCCTTTTGAAACACTGGAAAAGATTGCCGCCCGGATAACCACAGAAGTCCCGGGAGTGGTTAGTGTTACCTATAATATTACCACTAAACCCCCATCGACAATCGAAGCTGTATAATGTCTCTCCTCTAAATAGGGGGAGCGAGTATCTAGAAAGGGATGGTTCTTTAAGAGCCATCCCTTTTTTTCTTCTCTAGCCCCAAATGCACCATTTGATGTTGAACGTTAGTGTGTAATTGTAAAAATGTCAAGGGACTTGACAAGTGGCTGTTTTTCAGGTATATTTATACAGCACACAAAGCAAGCCAATTCCAAGTGATAGAAGATGTAAATTTATGCAGCTTAATAAGTTACCCGAACTGCTTTTCGCCAAGGGGTAAAAAATAAGCTGCTTTTTTTGTGTAATTTTCATTTTTTTTAATGGATGTATTATAATTTTTTTTGTATACGATTTTTAAATATTACATAAAAGATATATTCTTAAATAATATAACTAACTTTAAATTTAATAGCTGCTTTTCTTTATAAAAGAAAACCATGAAAAGAGTGCTGATTTTATTGATGATTGTAAGTTTTCTGCTGGGGCAGCAGCGTGCTGGTTTTGCGCTTAGTGCCTGGCGTGAGAATGGGGACTTTGGGCGTATGCTGGCGGATACGGCCGGGGGACATATTGCCGGAGAAAGGATAGTGACCGCAGACGGGGTATTTGTGAGAATCGGCAATATCTTTTATCGGTTGGAAAGCGAAGACGCGGTTATTGCCGCCAGAGATTTACTCCCGTATCCCAGGCTCTGGCTGGGGAACGATCAATTAGTTGATGCTCTAGGAACGAAAAATATTAGTAGACACTTACTTGAGCAGGCCGCCGCGTTACCCGCGATAAGCAAAAGATATGTGTCGGCGGCACTCTCTGCCGAATCTAGCGCACAGCGTCCGTCCAGGGCGGTGCTGGCCCGGGCGGCAGGGTTTCTTATAGAGTTTAATGGAAAAAGAGATAGCCCGACCGAGGCAGAACTAATGCTGGCTCTGCACTATATTGCGGTTATTTTACGCAACAGCGAAGGTAAAGGCGGGGATTTATCCCAGGCGGCGTTGAGGAAAGTTTTCCTGCTGGTTAGAAACAATAATGACGTGCTAGCGGTAAAGGCCCTGTATCTCCTGCAGCTTTTCTTAGAAGATGAAAGATTGGCGCTGGCGCAGTTGTGTGTGCAGGCGGAAACGGAAGGAAAAACGGAGGAGGTCAGGAGCTTAAGCAGGCAGATGAAGAATTACGGGGTTTTAATTAACCGAATAATCCACTCGCAGAACAACAAGCAGGGATATAGGAAATATGCGGTTAAACCGGATGGCCGTGGCGGTTGGCAGGTAGTGCGGCTGGGGTTTCCCGGAAATTGGCGGTTAAAAGTAGAGGGTGCGGGTAGGGTTTCCCGTCACCATAAGTTGAGAGTCTTAAAATCGCTGGCCCTGGTTTTGGAGGGAAAATTACCCGCAGGCGATAGAGAGATGCTCAGGGGTGCTGATGTTTATGTGCTTGCTGATCCAGCTAAATACGAAGACATGCTGGCCAAAGGCGATTATCTGGTGCGCAGGGATGTTACCGGTGATGTTTATTTTGTCGAATCCCTCACGGGAGAGGGTTCAGGTGTCGAAAAGCCGGTAGTATTTGTCAGAGCTGAATTCCTTCAGCAAACAGCGGAAAAACAGAAAAAGGTTATTGCCTCTGCCCTGAAAATGAAAGCAGAAGCGTTAAGGGTGGAAGAGGATTGTGAAAAGAAAAATGTTCCAGCTGGCAAAACAAGGCGGCCCGCTACATTTTTCTTTTCGGATAAAATGTCGCACTATGGGCACTGTCTGCTGGCGGATGAATTACGGCGCAGGGACTTAACAGTAATGGATCATATTCCTAGTTTTTCCCAGTATACAGAGCACTTTGGTGCACTTGTTTACGACAGTCTACGGCGCGCGCTGGAAAGTGAGGAAGGAGCAGCAGCTGATGGTTTTCTGCCCGGGTTAGGAGAAAAGTGGCTGCGCCGTATGGCTCAGTCGGACATAGTGGTTATCTCTATTTATGACGGATATCTTACAGACAAATTGAGTTTAATCAGGAATATAAAAGCAAGATTTCCGCAGAAATTGGTTGCTGTCGGCGGTCCCAGTGTGATCAAGGCACCGGAAGAAATGGCACTTATTTTTGCCGAAGCGGATATAGTTTTCCGGGGCTTTGACCCAGATGTTTTTGCTGATATTGTTGAAGATATTGTTATTGATACAGACAGCGGGAAGGCATTTCTGAAAGATCAGACTACCGTTTCAGGGGCAAGGGCGGGGGTGCTTGTTGATTTACCCGCTGAGTTGTGTGTGGGTGAGTTAGGGAGTGTTAATCGGGGTAAAATTAGATTGCCGGATTATCGGAGAGAAGAGCCGATTGATAATTTGGTGCTGTCCCGGGGTTGTACAAAGCATTGTAATTTTTGTGAGTCTGGGCAGCTATCCGGGCGCCAGGTTGTGGAGGTAAATGAATTACTTGCCTGGCTAGAAAACAGGGATGAGTTTCTTTCGGGAAGAAGATTTTCTACAGCGGAGTCGAGAGGATCAGAACACTCTGTTTGGTTGGTGGATGATGATCTTTTATTGAACGGGCGCTGGGGTAATGATCTTATCGCGGCATTAGAAGATGAAAGAGAAAGGCTGGAATGTCCGGAACCGCTTTATCTTCTAGGTATTGAAAATATTTCCGTGCAGAATCTTTTAACGGCCGCCGGGGAGCCGGATACCGGCTTAATTGAGAGATTAAAGGCGGTAGGTGTTCCTGAGAAAACATTGGCGGCCCGGCATTTTGGCGATATTATCCCGAGAAAATACGGAGCTTATGGTATGGGTTTGGGGATAGACGGGCTGAGTGATCAGGCGGCGTTGGCGTTGAATAAGGGTCACAGTTTCAGGCAGGGATTTGCGGTGCTGGAGGCCTTGCGGGCCGCGGGCATCGGCACAAGTTTTAATAATATATTAACAAATCCGCAGATGAGCATAGAAGGTTTTGTTGAATGTTTATTAAACTATTATATTCTCATGGCTTTCTATTGTTATTCCCCGCGGGTATTAAACCCAACAGTTGTTGCCTACTTTGGCAGTAACCATGCTAATAGATATATTGTGGATAACGCTCCGTTATTGCGCTGGGGTGACGGAGGAAAGACAAAAAGCGCGGGCTGTGACAGCCTCTTTCTATTGGAGTTAAATGATAACAGGTATGTGTATCTCGAGCCGTTTGAGCTCGATCCTGCACCGGCAATTGCGGCGATATTAAGCAAATATCCATTTGAAAAACATTTTGAATTTGAGACCTTTAATGAAAGTCCAGCAGACATTGCCGGTAAAATACTAAAGATTATTAAGGCGGAGTTTCTCGCTGATTTGCCGGCTTTGATTAGGCCAGGTGATATATTTTACGAAGAGAAAAAGGCTTTATATCTGCAGTTATTGGCGGCCAGGGCGGAGGAACTCGTTCAACAGGGTGATTTGGCGCAGGCAGCCGCACTCTACAGTAACTATTTAGAATTTGATCCTGATTCAGTTGAAATCAGAGAAAGGCTGGATTTGTTGTCTGCGGCTCCGCTTGCGCATGGTTTGTCTGCGGCTGTTGCTGCATCCCCTTGAGCTGACTGTTTTATTGCGCATAGTTAGAGAGTGGTCAGTAGTTGGCCTGACCCGCATTTCCGATGTTCTCCGGCAATTCCAGCTAAGATGCCTTACCATCGATATTGCCGCCTAGATTAGCTCCCTCATATAATTCCATTCTGTTTTCGCTATTCATAACTGCACCCCCTAACGGTCATTGTCAG
>CAZIXI010000013.1:0-26830 GCA_964543115.1 uncultured bacterium | reverse complement strand
GCCGCCGTTGCAGAAGCAGTCCCCCCTAATCCAACATAGCCACTCGTATTCAGGGCTATGCCATCGTTCCAGGTTACGGCTCCTCCTTGGGCTACTCCTGAATCATACCCAAATATTAAAGTATCTGCTGTTCCAAGACTTCCTTTTGAAATTATAAAATTAGAACCCGCATCTGAACTAAGCCAAGCGGCTCCTGTATGATAGGCATCAAATAAAATACTTACTGAATCATGTTGCCAGGGCCAAATTTGTAATAATGGGTAATCATCTGCGGCTGTTGTAAACTGAACATGAGGGCCTGCCGAACTTGTGTTTGTTCCATCTATAGCCAACTTTGCAATTCCCACGCCACCATGAGGAATGGTTGCGGTGTTGATGCCGACGCCGCCGTTCCATATTAATTCACTACTCGTATTAATATACCCCGCCGTGTCCCAGGTGATGTTCGCTCCTTGGGCTATGCCTGAGTCGACAAGGAATTTCAGTTGATCACTTTGTTTTCTTATTCCAAAGTTTGAGCCTGCGTCTGAACTTTCTGTGCTGTCAACATCTGCATGAGCATCAAAATATATCCACATATTATCGTGTGTCCAAGACCCGATTTGGATTAAAGGGAAATCGTCTAACACTGTAGTCGTCTGGATATGTGGCCCTAATATACTAGCACTTGTCCCCTCAATAGCAAGCTTCGCCATTCCCACTCCACCATGAGGGATGGTTGCGGTGCCGATGCCGACGTTGCCGTTTGTAACCAATGGGCTTGCTTGGAAATTCCACAGTGTCGCAGCAGCGTTTTGAGTAACAACGACTGCTACTGTAGAATTTGCTGAATCTGTAAGATATAATTTATTTCCGTCACTTTCATCTATACTAAATGTCCATTCTGGCGTATCATCATCGTCATTTAAAATAAATGTAGAATCTGAACCTGTGCCACCGCTTGACTGTGCTATAACAGAATTTGCGGTTACTATACCCCCGAACGTTGAGCCAGAAGATGTAATTGAAATTTCAGGCGTTCCCCCAATTTCAATTAATAATGTTCCGCTTGCCCGATTGATTGAACCTGTTGTCAATTCTCCTGTTCCCAATGATAAATTAGCATAAGTTGGAGAAAGACTTGTATCAAACCCCTGATCTGCCCCACCCAAATAAGCCCATTGAGCATTTGTTATTGTAACTGCACCAATCGTTTCAAGCTGTGTGGATTCACCTGTTGTCAGGGCTGCCATTATCTGACCACCACCTGCACCTGTTGCCCCAAGATAACCCCATTGAGCGGCTGAAATGGTTGTTGCCCCGATTGCTTCAATTTGGGTACTTTCTCCGGTTGTTAAAGCAGCAAGAAGTTGGCCACCCCCTGCACCTGTTGCCCCTAAATATCCCCACTGAGCGGCACTTATTGTAGTGGCTCCGATGTTTTGAAGTTGCTGAACTTCGGCATCTGTTAAAGCATCTATTTCAGGAGAGATCCCCGCTAAAGTCGCCCAATCCGCAGCCGATATAGTATTGGCTCCGATATTAGAAAGTTGTTGCATCTCTGCATTATTTATATCAACAGATGTTCCAGTTATTGAGTTGGCTGCTAGAGTAAGATTTCCAGTTAAGGCAAGTCCGGCTAAAGTCGCTGTCGCTGAGTCCGTTGTCAAGTCCTGGTTTATGAGAGATGCGGATTCAACTGTCAAATTACCAGACAAAGTAACCGTCCTATCGCCTGCACCCGTTATGAAATTTAACGTCTGGTTTGCCGCCCTGTCCTCGTTCCATTTTAGGATTAAATAATGCGTGTAGTTCGTATCTAAAAGCCTGACCAGGAAAGTTGGCTGGCCTGTCAAAGCCACAAACGAAAACGCCAACAAAAAGACTAAAAATAAGCCAAGTCCAATTTTCTTTTTCATCTTATTTCTCCTATGTGGCTATCCACATCGTACTATTCATGTATCTTACAAGATACTGAGTAGCCGTGATAATTTCCATGTAAATCGTAGCATATTGATCTACCTGATTATAGAAAGTTCCCCCCGCCGAAGATGACTGAAGGACGCATAAAATCACATCGCTGTCTACAAGTTGAAGCGTCAGTTTTCCTGCCCCGAGTCTGGAGAACGAAAACCAATATCCTATGTGAGCGGCTGTAATCGAAGGAAAGGTAATCGTTTTTGCATCCGCATGATTCATCGTATGATGTGCGTTTAGGTGTGCTGTTGTTAGCGTCTGGTCAGCGGTCCAGTTATATATTTTTATATTTGGGATAGGACAGTCAAGGCTTCCATGCTGGCCGTAGACAACTCCATTCGTGTTAAGCATCCCCAGCATCCCGTCCTGTTTATCTGCCAGTGCTGCGGCTGAGTAGGCGTGGTTTTTGAGGATAAAATTATAAACCTGGTAGCTGAACGGGTCGTCTAGCACGGCGTCGTCGCCCGTGTAAAGCGAGAAATCCGTAGCCCCGAAGAACTCCCTCGGCATCTTAAAACCCATTTTCTCCTCAAACGTCTTAAACGACTCTAGCGGTAGTATTTCGTCTCTTTTCATTTTGGCCTCTCCTGCCGTTTTTCTATGGCAAGGCTAAACTTGTAATTAAATGCCACCGCTCCGGCGTGCCGATAGTCCAGCCCCCCAGATTTATTTTTTATCTCAGCCCCGCTGCTCCGTATCTCTTTTGCGGCTGTTGAAATTATTCTCATAGATTTATGATCGCCTGCAATCGCCTCTAGCTGTTGCCTCCATTTCGCTACGGTCTCTTCTTTCGTCCATTCCTCCCTCGCTTTTTTCGACTTTTCGTCCATCATGTCAACGAGACGCTTGAACTCGAGTTTGCATATAAGGACTTGTTTTTTTGGGTCAGTGTCTCTTTCAACGTGCCAGTCAAGTATTCCATGATCGAAAATGACCCCCGCTCCAAAAGTATCCACCGCCCACATCATTAAAGCTGTTAACATTTTCCCTCCATAATTAATCTAGCATCCTCTTCCCTGGCTCTCCGTTGGAAAACTCGCCAGTATCCTTATCGCACATATAACAATAATCTCTCTGCCAGGGCAAAGAGGCCAAAAGCCAACTCGCAGGCATAATAAGCATATTCCCCATTATACAAGCACCGCCAACAAAATGTTCAGCATCCCAAAGCAGCATATCATTTGTCATTTTCTCTGGATTTATCTGATAGCGGCGTATCTGCATAAGCCGCCGTACGTATCCTGCCGTTCCTTTGCCGGCAAAATGGGTTATCCGTATCACGTCGCTCAATTCATCTGAGAAAGTTTTCAGCGGCATAGAGACCAAAGTGAAGTCTATAGGGTTTCTTAACCTCAGTAATTTCCGGTACGCAATATCGCCCGCAACGGTAGTATCTCTAGTGAATCGAAACCCTTTATAGTCGGTATATGTCCCTCCGTGCTGAGTCTGGCTGTCCGTGTCCTGCCTAGCGGCTGTTGAATAATAATTGTCTCGACCGCCGTTAAAATTCCACTCATAATCCAGGTAGTTCATTATCATATTCGCCTGGGGATCAGAGTTAAACCTATCTAAAATATCAAGCTCATCAGTGTACTCGTTAGGAGTACCTATAGCCGAAGCGGAAAGATATTTAAAGCACACCTCGCCGGACTTATTCCAAAATATATCAACCTCCCAGTCGTCCCGAAACTCGTCCATTAATTGTTTTAGCGTTTTCTGCTCGAAAAAAGCTCCGGCATAGTCATAGAGCCTGTTTGCTTCAACCGTTATTGCCGCGGCATAGAGTGCGGCGTTAAAATCGCCTCCAACATAATAGGCGTTATTCTCCATAAAATGCCTGAATCCTTCAACTGGCCGCCTGGAACCGAAAGTAATATCGCAAGTGATATAATCATCCTCTGTGGGATTATTGCCAGCCTCCCAGTGGATTTCTGTAAATGTAAAAGTCCCTATAACTCGTGTTGATATTTGATAATCGTTTCCCCCGCCTGCGGTCTGGAGAACCCCATTTTTGTACACCCTGTCAACTGTAATAGCTGCCGTCTGTTTACCGACCATATGCTGTTCGCCGTCAACCGTAATATCAATAAAAGGGAGTCCTGTCTGGTTCTTTAACGCCGGATAACCAAACGCGCCCTTCCCATCTAAGGCCAATGCTGATATGGTTCCATACGGCACTGCGATTGTGATATTGAGTGCCGATACGTGAGCGTTTGGGCAGTTTCCAAGATCGATTTTTAGGTCAGGATATTTATTATTAATCGTCCGGCTTTTCTCTGCTATGTCTATCTGGAAAAGCAGGTCGTGAAGACGGCTAAAATCGAATATCCTCCCCGTGTAAAGCGTCTCCTTATTTGCAAAATCATCCTCTTCAAAACCGAGCTCGATTGTTACGTTGATTGTTTTTGGCCCGACCGCCTCATCTTCCTCAAGCGTGTGAATCGCATAATCCGTGTCATTTATAATCAATGATATACGGCTTTTTTCATAAGATCGCTTAATGTCCCCTATCGAGCCTCGTAATTCAGGGAATTTTATAATATTACCTTTCCAGAGCCTTCCAGTTTC
The DNA here is from genome assembly GCA_964543115.1 of uncultured bacterium. Lineage (GTDB taxonomy): Bacteria > Auribacterota > CAZIXI01 > CAZIXI01 > CAZIXI01 > CAZIXI01. Next base: position 22,306 of record CAZIXI010000013.1, on the reverse strand, counting down.
CCTGACATATTGATTGCTGTAGTAAAGCGTTCCACTATTCCATGCGATAGTGACAAACAGTACAGGAGTATTGACATGCTTATCGGCCTCTGATTGCCAGGTCATACCGATTTACCCCTCACGGCCTCAATCATCCCTAGATTAACGCTTGCTACTATATCCGTTGCGGCCACGCCGCCGATTTCAGTCCATCGTAAAATATCCGCCTTGCTGTAGACGTAATATACGTTTACTGCTGTTATATCTGGGACATAAACAAACGGATGCGCCCTGCCATCAATGAGAGAAAACAATGTTCTTAGCTCTGAGGGCAAGTTTGCTTGTGTTCTTATGCTCCAGGTCAAATCAAAGCCTTCCTGGTATTGGTTCATCTTATGAGACCATCGCACCCCAAACGAGGTCTCATTTATGATATTACGAAAACCAAACGTCCTCCCTTTTTTCTCGTCTTCAATTTCTGTCAAGATCGTAAAATCCGTATAACACATAATCCGTCCCCACTCGAAATAAGCGGCGGCTGAAGTTACAGACCCGTTGTGAGACAGGTCAATTTCCCAGTACCTTTTAGTGCCTGGCGCGGCGATCCTGACAAACATATCCAGGAGTCTCACTGCAACCGTAGCCTCAAGTACCTGACCTGTCGCGTAGTCGTTTGCAGTATAGCTATAGATTTTTGCAGAGCCCCCACTGAAATTATGGTTCCCTATAAAAAACGCCTTGAGTGCTTTTACCCCCCCCGAGGCTGAATTAATGTCAAACCTAATCTTGATATTAGTCTTATCATCAGAACGTGAACATAAGCCGATTTGTTCATCCTTTGCGTTTTCCTTCGGGTAAGCCGCATCTTCCTTATCTGCTCCAACATCGTTTACAACCGAGATGTCGGCTGTTGTTGTGTCCTTAAAATAATCGTTAAATAAATAATAGGTTTCGTTTGCCATTGATCAATATGCCTCCGTCTCTTCCTTAATCGCTTTGGTTATCCCGCTTACATTCCCCTCTATGAGCTTGACCAATGCGGGAGCGGCTTTTTGCTCCATAAAATGATAAACATCTTCACTGTCCATAGCATAGATTGTATTATTCATCTCTATTTTTGTCCCGCCACCGAGACCCCCAAGTCCTTCCTGACCTAACTTATGCAGAGGGATTACGGCTTCGGGAACTTCACCTATCCTGGCCAGCGTCTCTCTCATTACTATCCCCCCTTCCTGAAGCTCTGGGATAGTAGGTGAGACGAAAGTTGTGTCAGTTCCGTCTCTTGGCTCAAAATCTACTGGGATTTTAAGGTCTCCTATTTCCGCCTCGAAGTCCGGTATTTCATATTTAAAATCAACTGTTGCTGCCATCGGCTCTTTTAAGGCGTCTAAAAACTCAAGAATCGCATCCTTCATCTCAACAACGGCGTCTCTGATGTCTTCTGTTACTTTCCCTATGTCCTCTTGTGCATCAACTACGTGTCCGGCCTCTCTTGCCTGGTCAACGAGCGCTTGCGTAGCATCGTCTAACTCAAGTCCGTAAGCATCGGCATAATTAACCAAATCTTGTAAACTAGGGGCAAGCGCCTGTAAAGCAATATCGCTGTCTACTCCTGCTGCGGTTAGGTCTTCGAAACTTTTGACTGCATTTCTGCCTAAAACTTCCAGCGATTCTTGGGTCAAAGCACCTGCCATACCGAGTGCTTCGATTATTTCTTTATTTGCGTCTATCGCCTCGAAAAGCTCTCCATGTTTTTCTGTGGCCTCTACGATTTCAAATAATTTCTCAAGAGTCCCGTCTGACTCTAAGCCTAACTCTTCATATTTGTCTCTCAGTGCTATTAAGGGATCTTTCATAGCCTCTACGGCTTCAGTCCAAGGCACTCCTTCGTTTCTCATTCCTTGGAAAGTATCTACGGCAATAATCCCTAATCCCTCAAGGTCATCAGAATATAAGGCGATGTTTTCTATCTGCCTAGCAATAAGTCCTTCAGTTTCAGTAATCTCCTTTCTCAGCTTCGCATATTCTTTCGTGCCAACTTCCATTCCTTCTAATTCTTCATTTTGTGCCGCAAGCCGCTCTCGTAAATCCTCAACAGAATCACCAACACTCGGGATGACATCAATTAAGGTTGTTAATGGCTCTGGTATCCGTTCGAATTGTTTAATGATAAAATTTGACAGAGACTCTGATTCTACTCCAAGCTCTTTCATCTTGAGAACAATCATTGCCATTTCTGCGCTCCCAGTGATCCCAAGTTCTTCAGCGGCTCCTACCATAGCTTCAAAATTTTCTATCAATCTATCTTTAGAGTATATGCCACCCTCATCTAGGTGTTTAAATTGTGTAATTATAGACTCAATCGCATCCTTATATATTTGAGCCGATGTTTTTGTATCTTCATCTTTTGGCCAAAGCTTAGATAATTGTGATTTTTCTATTTGCTCTAAGATAAACCCTCCAGCAGCCCGTATTTCTTCCAAGTTTTCAAGAATCGCTTTTCCGGCCTCATCATAACCAGTCCTGATTATCCCAAGACCACTTAATATTGTTTTGACAAGATTTACGCTGACATATGCGGCGACTGCAGCAAAGGCCATTTTCATTCCTGCTGGATTCGATACGATGTACTTTGCTAATGCCGCTATGTTTATGGCCATTGATTTGAATAATTCTCCAAAGACTTTCATAAGTGGTTTTATCAACTCTACTGTGAAGTCAGCTACTATTTTTGCGAACATATCTACAAAGATTTCAAGGCCGGCCTTTCCGAGTTCATTAAATGCCGTTGCTAAGTCTTCATTTTTTAAGATAATATCAGCTATAGTATTAGTCCATTCTGTCACCATTTCAGACGTAGCTGCTTCCCAATCTTCGCCCATTTCAGTAGCAGTGGTTTTCCAACTTGTGCTCATTTCACCCGTTGCAATTTCAGCCTTAGCAGGCAAAGTATCGAATTGATCCCCAGTCCACACAATCATATCCCCAAAGTCTTTTGCCGCTGGAATCGTAGTATCAACAATCTTCTCTGTCAGCGTAGCCATTTCTCGATTGACGCCGTCCATCGCTTTTGCATACGCTTCAAGCTCAATCTTCCCGTCTCTGAGTTGGTCGTTTAGCCATTCCTGGTATTTTGTCAGCCATTGGATACGTTCGGCCTGTTGGTCAAGCGTGAGTCCGACTTCAAGGTTATAAAACTTAACATACTCTTCTTGGAGGGCAACGTCTTTTGACAGTCCCTCCCGTCGCTCTTTTTCTCTGGCTATAAGGGTTTTTAATCTCGCTTCAAGAGCTTTTAGCTGGTCTGACACTTCGCTTGTTACCCTATATTTACTTGACAAGGCGTCTTGTACGGCTCCGAGCGCTAAACCCCAGTCCTCCTCTGTCCCAATCAATGCCTCTTGTGCTTGTGCTAGAGCGATTGTTGCTACTTCAAGGCTCTTCTTGTCCTTCGCTTCAATCATCGCAAACCTAGAAATGTCTTCCATGGCCTTTTTTTCTGCCTCTGCTCTTTTTTCGGCTTCTTTGGCCATTTGCATATAGACAGCTACGACTTCTTTAGAGCCCTTGATCTCTCCATCTTTTAGCTGTTGAATCGTTTTAGCGGCGTCGCTTTTGTTAAGTAGAAATTTTTCCCAGAATGAATCAGCCTCTTTCCCCATGTCTTTTACGGCGACAAGAAACTCTCTATAGCCTACTTCATGGGACTTAAGTTGCGCTTCAGCGTCATTCATAGCTTTTATAGATTTGCGCCATGTCTTGCCAGTCATGTCATCGATACCACGCTTGACCTTCCCTATTGTAATTGCCAACAATGCGAGCGCTGCCACGACGATTCCAACCGGGCTCGCAAGCGCGACAAGCAATCCAGGCATAGCGGCAATAACTCCTGTCAACTTGCTGAAAACGAGGAGCAATGGACCAAGCGCTGCGGCTAGGGCGGCAACTTTTACAATAAGCTCCTTTTTCCACTTCGCCATTTCTGAGAATTTTTCTATGGCTGGACGTATTTTATTGTCAATTAAATCCTTCAGAGCAGGACCGAGAATCTTTGAGAACTGGATTGCTACTTCTGTTACGATCGACTTCAAGAGCTTGAATGATCCTTTTAAGGTATCAACCTGCATTTCCGCCATATCGCTGGCTGCTGTCGTGTCGGTAATTTTCTCTTCAAACTCTGCTATTGCATTTGATCCCTGTCCGACAAGCGCAACCATAGCCGGACCAGACCGAACGCCGAATATCTTGATCGCTTCTGCGGCTCCCATACCCGCATTTTCAAGTTTCCGGATTATTTGCTCCTGTGTGTTAAACTTCGGATTGACGTCTTCAAGGGCAAGACCTATCATCTTGAGCCCTTCGCGCGTCTTCTGTGAGCCCTCCATCAATTTCGCAAACGACATCCTCAATGCCGTCCCTGCGGTAGAGGCTTCATAGCCGGCGTTATAAAGGCTCATCAACGTTGCAGTCGTACCCTCGATGGAATAGCCCAAAGACTTAGCCAGGGGGCCGATATAGGTCATAGATATTTTGAGTTTTTCGAGTGTGGCTTGGGAGTTCCCGATAGCGGCGGCGAAAACGTTTGTTACACGCTCTGCACCTTCCGATCCGAGTTGAAATTGGTTTAGCGAAGCTACGACTGCATTTGTCGTAAAAGCAAGTTCACTCTGAGTAGCTGCGGCAAGATCGAGTGTTGGCTTTATGGCTTTGGCCATATCATTGGCTTTCCATCCCGCGCTGGCCATGTAATACATAGCGTCGGCCGCTTCTTTTGCCGAGAAGACGGTCGCTTTTCCCATGTCGCGCGCGACCTGCTCCATCATAACAAACTCTTCTGCGGTCGCACCGCTTACGGCTTTGGCGTTTACCATAGCCTGTTCAAAATCAGCCCCCATCTTAACCGCCGCCCCGCCTATGGCCAGGATGGGAAGCGTCAATTTCATCGTCAGCGACTTTCCGAGTTTTCCGGCGCTCTGAGAGAGTCCCTTCATCTTGCGATCCCATTCAGACGTATCGGCGCCTATAATCGCAAACAGCCGCCCTATACTTGTTGCCATTGTCTATTTCCTCTTGCCCTTAAAGTCTTTCATAAGCTCTCCGTGGCCTACAATAGTAGCCGTTTTCCAGCCTCTTCTCAGAGCTTTTAATACCTGGCCGTGCCATTTTGCCATTTTCATTATTTCTTTTTTGTTCTCTTCCCACTCTGCCTTTGTTTTATAAACCTTTCCTTTTCCAGGAAGCACCCCTTCCAGGAGTTCTGGAGGAAGGAGCTTCGAAGCAGTTATTCTCTGGCCTTTCCCACTCCACATATTCATAAGCCATGCGGATTGAGTTGCGCGTCCGAACCATTCGTTTTTCTCTCGCCACTCGAATCCATCGATAGCGAGCGTAAACTCGAGTACTGTTAACCGCCAGAATTTATCTGGCCCTATTCCTACTTTTGTTGCGGTTTCGAGGGCTTCTTCCCAGTCCCACTCTTTTTGGGGACCGTCTTTTTGGGGGTCGCCCTCTCTCCTTTTTTTGCTAGACGCTTCAGTCCTAGGGATTCAATGATGTGGGTGATCACCCGAGTCATAATATCAGCATAATCTTTCGGTGGAATAAACCTGCCTATCTCTCTCCAGGTTAAACTCTCGTCCTCATGTCTCACTCCACACCAAATCAGCTTTAGTAAAATAGACGAGTCCCCATCAATCTTTGGTCCGAGTGTTGGGAGTTGAGACATTTTAAACCCAGTCTCATGCTGAAAATCATAGATTGCGGTCATGTCCATCCGAAATTTTCTCGGCTTATCGAGATTCAAGATAATGTGCGAAATTGCTCCTTCCATGAAACCTCCTTATAATTTAACTAACCGTTCCTGTCGTCTGAGCTATTGCACCCGAGACGATCAGTGAACAAGACCATGTGGCCTCCCCGAATTGCGGCGCACTTGCTGTCAATGATGTAATATACGCCTCTGCTGTGTAGATGAACGTCTTTTCCCCGCTTGTGTTTGTTCGGAGAGTGAAGATAATTGTCACCCGTGTCCCTGCTCCCATGTAAGTGAACAGGTCGTCAAACTGCTTTTCGGTCGGGGAGGTGTCCTGGACTACGATGAGTCCATCGACATCAAACGTTCCGCCGATGTCGGCGACATAGTTTGTTCTCCATTTCGACGTACCCCGAGCAACAAAAGTCCCATAGCTTGCCCGGTCAACGTTCATATTGAACGTACGGGTAGCGGCCACGGCGACTCCCTCAAGCCAGAAAGTACAATATTCTCCTGAAATTGGTACGTGGTCAGTTGCCATTTTAGCCTCCTAAAAAATTAATTTATATCCCTGTATAGCGAGCGGTCTATCATATCGACCCCGCTTTGGGCTTCGTTCATTGTCCTTATCATCCGGTATATGTATTCCGGATACGAGAGCTTTTCTACTGTCTGAAAATCCCTCATCGTTTTCTCAGAATCGCTCTCTAAGAAACGGACGCCTCGTTTCTTAAAGAATGTTTTCCAGGTCTCGAAGTTACGTCTGTGTTTCACATACTCGGCGGATTCGTCCGCCACATGATGTTTGCAAACTATATCAGGAGTCGCTGCTACCAGCCAGTCGGTTTCTATCTTCATATGTACGGCAAAATCAAAATGTTCAATACATTGTTTCAGCTCCGCATCCCAACGGATATCGGGAGCATTGCGCATGATGTGAAAATTATAGACATAATCAGCATAATACCATCTGACCCCTCCTGTGTTATGCCATTCTGGGGAATCTATTTTTTTTACTTTGTACATATTTTTTGACTTATCTACATATATCTCATTTGCAAACAGATTCTTCGTCCCGCAGTCAAGCTCAAGCCCTCCGGCAACAACTCCTATTTCTGGATGCGCCTCTATGACGGCCTTGAATTTCTCGATACTCGACTCTTCGGTAAACTCCATGTCGTCTTCTGTCATTATGATGTACGGATATTCAGAGAGCCGATCTAACGCTTTATTTCTCGTCATCGCAAGCCCACTATCAAAAGGTAAAAGTAAGTGCTCACAATGCATATTACGCATAAATTTGGCCTGTTCTGCATGGGGTCGTCCATTATCGGCGACCATTATTTTAATATCAGGGTAGAATTTTCTTATACTGGCCACGCAAGTCATAAGCTCCTTTGGCCGGATAAACGTTGTCACCACCACAGCGACATCATCTAAGTTCATTTGCTACCATCCTTCTTGTATTATGAGTTATAATTTTTTGACCTTCGTCAATTATCGAATCCAACCGATCGAAATCATCCTGCTCGTCCTCTGGCCACACCCCAGGCTCATCCCATTTCGATAAAAGCCCTTCCAGCGTTTCCAGTTTGTCTCCCGCAATTTCATTTTTTGAGACAACGGGAAGGCTGGAAAACGGCTTGTGCTTTATTCTGAATTGCCTGAAAAGCCTCTTCCATTCGGTCACATCGTTTAATTTTCTAAAGTCAAATTCGAACGTGTTTGGCTCTGGGAGTTCCCAATATAAACGTAAAAACCGCTCTCTGATTTCATAACATTGCCACAGGCAGTTTTCATAGAAACTCAGCTTCCCTTTTGTCTTCAATATGTTCTTGCCCCAATGACTCTGAAGATGCCAACTGTTCCATTGTTTTTCCTGGTGTATTTTTTTCTTGTAGTATGACATCGTTACTTCTATTGGATTTCTGTGTAAATAAATTACATAAACGTCCTTTTTAAATGCCTCGATCATCCAATAGCAAAAACTTTTTACGAATAACTGGCTTGATTCAAAATAATTACCATCGACTGAATCATTTCTTACTTGAGTGATTTTATTCACAAGCTCTTGCATCACTTTGTTAGGCATCCTTTTCAGCGTATTATCTTTGTTGATATATTTTAGAATCTCGCCATCACACCTTGGTTTTGGCTCATGGAAACTCGGGATAGCGGTCAATCTTCTGAAAATTTCGGACATAAAAACCGTCCCGCATCTCCCTGTTGACGCTACGAATATTTTCATTGAAAATTCCTCGGATTATTTTTTAATGCAATAGAAGTAAAAAAAATAATGCCACATACTAGAATCAATAAATATAGCACTATTATTATTATTACGAAAATTAAAAATAAGATCTTCATTTCTTCGCCACCGAGATTAACATCGTAACCGTTCCACGAAATACAAGCGGGCTTCCCTCTTTTTGCTCCCTAACGACTCTTCCAGCATTAAATGTTTTCCATATCTCGCTCCAGTTTGTCATAGTCAATTTAGCCGCCGTAAGTTTGACGACAATCTCGCTCATTATCGTATAGGCTTCCTGTTTCCCTCCAGCGCCACGACTAAAAACTTCAAATGGGACGATAACAATCCGGCCTTTTACGCCTCGTGCTTCCATCGGAGTGTCGCTCGGCTCTCCTAAAATCGTATACGGCCAGGACTCGTTTTCATCGACTTCATCGTAAACCGTCCCAGTAATCGCAGGTGCGGCTATAAAAAGCGCATAGCAAGCGTTTTGGATGTCATCAAAAGGTACGTCTGTTGCATCGCTCATGTTACACTCTCAAGGTTTCAAACTCCCGACCAAGGGCTGTTACAAGTCTCTGTTTATGGCCGGCTTTGTTCGTTTGGAAAGCTCCCCAAAGGAAAGGAGTGAGATTTTCTACGGCTTCTGCATATTCAACATTTGTCCCAACCACTCCGGTTATTCCCTTTAGTCCCAAGGCGTCTGGGTTCCCGATTCCATCTTCAGCCGTACTCGGTTTTTTGCCCGGCCTCGCTTCGACTTTACCTTGAACCCTTCCTCTTGCCATCCCTGAATCAGTCCAGTTTGAAGAAATAGAAGCCCTCAGCCTGTTCGTATCAACCGGGCAAAATCTCTTTGCGTCATTTTGGATAAGCATAAGAGTGACCATCGTTGCTTTCCTCACTCCGTCCCTCGCCTTTTTTCGCAGCTTGTTAAAGTTCTCCGCAAGAGCTTCCACTCCGCTCATTTTTATTGTCGGATTAACCGGTCTTTTCGCCATCGATCCTATTCCATAAACTTTCAGGATTTACACCCCACACACCATTCGGGTCCGGCTGCATAGGTACGGCCTCGCAAATCACCCTGGCTTCTACTTTCATGTTTGTAATAACTCCTCTTGCCGGTGCGTATGCTATATCCAGCACAGCTTTATACGCCACGTCGCTTATTTTCTCCGCTCCGACAACGGTAATTTTAAGTGGCTTATACGAGAAAGTGCCCTTCAGCATTTCCACTGGGTCGTCGCAAGCATCAACCCAGGATAGCTGGGTAAATTCGACCATTTTATCCCATTGTCTCTCCTTCCAGCACGCAAGAAAACGTGCGAGAACCTCTTCGGGAGTATTGGATTTTTTTTCGTTCATACAATCTCCTTTAATGCAAGTTTAAGATATTTTTGCTGTTCGTCCCAGTCGTCTATTTTTTTTATATCGAAAGTTCTGCTCTTAAAAATCACTCTGTCTGTTATTTCTATCCCGCTCCGGTACAAGACATACATGATAAAATCCGGAAATATGCTCGCTTTTTGATAACGGAGTATTTCAGCTTGAGACATCTCGGCGTTCATTCGACATGGTACATCATGGTATCTCATGCTCCAGGTTTTAGTGAGTTTTCCTCCTGCACCCTTAGAGGTAGAAAGAGATTTGATGTCACATTTTGTGTGCGCTTTCCGGATCATAGTTTTTAAGCTCATCAGATCAACGGCCTCCTGTGTTTTCTCAGCGCTTTGATCTCCGAGACCGATAAGGCTTCTTCAAGGTCGGCTCTCGTATAATTGTAATCTCCCAACTTTTCACCCTTCATGCTTTCGTCTTCCTCTCTTCCGTCGTCCATCCAGCCCACAAATTTACACACGCCGTAGATAATATCATCCGGAACCGTTGAGTATCCGGCAACGTATGTGACAAAAACATCCTTATACCCACCTGCGAATCCCCCAGGAAGATAAACAATCCCGTCTCTGAGGTCAAAAGTGTAGTCTTCAAGCGGATCACTAGGACATTGAAGGTATCCATACATGTCCAGACAGAAAACATTCGGTTGGACAAACAACAGGCTCGAAGGCCAATCGTTGTATGCACTCGTAGGACACGACGCCTCCCATCCGCTCTCTGCGTTTAGAGCCGCCGCCAAGAGCGCCATTGTCGCATACGATGCAAAGGTCTTTTCTGCTACAGGCGTTCCATCTACATTCAACGCAACCCCCGTAGCCGATACAATCGCTTAGGCGTTGAATTTTCCAGACGTGTTTTTTATCCTTATCGGGTCTTCATATCCGTTGCACACCTGAGTTACGGCTGTGACCGGATACTGTTCGAGGAAAACCATATCTTTTCCGCCGTCGTATCTTTCGTTTGTGTACGTAGCGGTTTTAATTTTCCTGTTCAGGTAATTCTCTATAACATCGCTTGCCATGTCAATCATCCGTTCGATGATATAGTTATCGTAAAAGATAAGCGTCTTTTCCAGCGATGAACCGAGCACGCTTGTCGAGGCTAGGTTTTTTAGATCAGTCGAATCCGCTGAACTCCAACCAATTAAAGTCGCTGTCCATCCCGCAAGAGCCTCAATCACTGCGGCCAGTTCTCCGAGCGTATCGTTTGCTGCGGCTGTTAAATCCAAGGCGTTCGTTCCGGCACTTGTCCCGCCTGTGATCACAAGGGTAAGAGTATCTCCACTTTTCGTGACTGTAGCTGCCGTAGCGTCTCCTGCAGAACAGTAAAGAGAGATTGCGTCTCTTTCAATCATGCTGTTCTCGATTCCTTTCCAGCTCTTGTAATCTTCGACTGTAATTAAAGAATCTGAAGCTACGGCCATTTTACACCTCCGTTAATTAATCCTAACTATCCTCACTGTAAGACAATCGAAAGTAAAATTCGTCGCATCCGTAACTCCCTTTATGTACATTTCAATAGTATTTGTTGCCGTCAAAGATACGAGATTACCACCGCTAGAACTTCCAATATCATCCTGTATGGCAAATTTTCTATGGGAATGAACTTCCAAATGTGTAGCCTCCTGAACTGTTCCACCTGTCGTATATGCAGCAAAACCTGTCCCGTGGACTGAAGTTGTATTATCATCCACCGTCTCATCAGCAGCCAAGAAATCATACGAGTACCTCAAGTTCCCAAACGCCGGAAGAATTAGCAGTATAACCGCTAAGGCTATAAGCAGCTTTTTCATTTTATCCTCCTTATACGTAGCCGAGAGATTCGAGCTTCTCCTTTACGAGGTCGTAATCCGCCTCTTTCCCCCACTCGTCAAGCGGTGGATAGTACATCGGCTCGCCTTTCCTCAGCCCTAAAATTGTATCCCAGTAATCCTGCGGGACTGGCACTATAAACGTAGGCAGCCAATCGCATACAGGACATTTGTAGCTTATCCTAAAAACAGGCAACGTAAACCAATTACCTGTTGGTTTTTCGATTGTTATTTGAAACTTGTCAAAAAACGGAAACCGAAACGGCGGCCTCAGTCTTTTTACAACTTTCGTCCTCCGGATTTTATGCATCCTGGAGTGCCTGAGCACAAGAGGTACTTGTCCGTCTATGAGCTTAACGTCCTTAAAGTTCCCTTTGTTCTTCTCCATCTTCATCCAATTCCCGCACATCTTGCATGTCATATCAAATTTTGGCACAAGAGCGACTATGTTTTCATACCCGTCCCATGCAGGTTTTCCTGGTTTCATATTTGGCTCCTTTTTGTTGAAAGGGAATACCATCCCTTTCGTCCCTTCCTCGATTTCAAAGTCCGCATCCCTTTCTGTGATTTTACCCTGCGGGTCCATCTGAGGAGCGGTCTGGACTATTCTCTCAATAGCCCGATGTGTCGCCTCGTTAATAGCGACTCCGTGCACGTTTGTGTATCCGCAATCTTGACATCTGACCCACGTATCCATAGCGTGACTTTTCTTATCAACGGGTCCGTGCATGGTAAGCTCGAACTCGAAATATACGCCATGTGAGACCTCCATTTTTCCATTACAGAAAATACACCTCATATCAGCTCGGCTGTTTAGCTCTAGCGGCTCTGCTTGGATATTCCAGAACTGCTCGTATGGTTTTGATTCCATGCCTTACTCCGAAAATGGGGTTGCTTCAACTGCCAGTTTCCCCCAATTTTCCACTTCTGATTTTTTCTCACCGATTGCGGTGATGACCAACTTTGGCTCTCCATTAAAAGATGTACACGTTTCGACGCCTCGAATATGCAATGGAATGGTTATTTCGTTTTCCTCTTTTGTTGCCTCGATAATAAGTTTTACTTTTTTCATATTATTCTCCTTTTTTTATTTATCGGGAACAGGGGAAGGGACGCCATACCTGGACAAGCCAGAGGCCATCTCTGCCCCGTTATCCCGATTCATTTTCACTATCGCCTATCTCTCCTGGCATACCCAGAAGTAATCGATCTCGATATACTCCTCGGCTCCAGAGCCTGCCTTGACACCAAAAAAGGCTTCCATCTCACCGTGACCCGTAAGAGTCAATGCGTGAGTATTGGATGCCCTCAGAACTCCGTTCGCTGTGCCTATCCGATAATACGGAAACACTGTAAACGTCGTAGCCGTGTTAGGCTTACACCATGCACCGAGTTCGTACCACGTGCCGGACGTATGAGCGGCCACATCAGATGATTCAACCTGTGCTGCTGCCAACGATGTCTCAAACTCGATAAACATATTCGAGTCTAGCTTGTACCAGCACATGCCGTCATAGTTAGCTGGCGGTCCGCCTCCGTTATCAACCAAGTGGTCTGCCCCAACGTTTTCACTCAGTCCGACGATGAAATTCGCCTTATTCGTGGCACTTTCGGTCAACTTGACCCGAGCTTGCCAAAATAAGTGTTTCCCATTCCTGAGTTGGAACATCTCGAGATTGTGATGGACGTATGCCTCGTCATTATCGTCTCCGTCGCAGTAGTGGCGATAAACGCCGTTTACGGCTTCCTGCACAGCGTCCGTTCCGTCTGCTCCATCATCCTCAGTCACAGCCCAATGGCCGGATTGTGCGGCCTTGGTCGATGGCATGGTGATGAAGTCATCGAAAAACGTAAATGCTAGGTTCGGATATGACAGCATTGCCAAGGGAACTAGCTCAAAAAGGGACGTATGCTTTTGAGGGCATACCGTTGAGTCCCATACTGAGAAATTCCCATACCAATTACTTCCCCGTGTGTTAAATTCATGTGCCATTGCTTACCTCCTATTTTAGCCCGAAGATTCCGCAGTCTCCTTGGCCGTCTTGGGTTTGCTCACACTCGTCAAGGATTTCTTCTTTGCGGTTCCTTTCAGAGTGGGCTTTTTTGCCGCAACTTTCTTCTTTGCGGGCTTTACTAAGTACCTTTTCCCTGGGAACTCGATAACATCAAGCACTAGCAGTCGTGTCAAGAGCCTCTGATCTGTAACTTCCAGAACATCACCCCTATTGTAGTCCCTGTATCGCTTTTTGAATTTGATTTCCAGCATCTACTTCTCCTTGGATGAAGAGGGGGATTTGGCCTCCCCCTCCTCTTTCTTTTCTTTAGGTGCTTCGCTGATCATCTTATTTACAGGAGATATGACCGATTTGGTCTTTTCCTCCATCGAAACCACAGGTGGTTTTTTGGAAGGTTTTTTTCTCCCAGTATCTAAGACTCCCAGCTTTCTGAGATCACTCATGACACCATCGCTTACTGACTCGATGACAGTTCCGGCAGGGTGGTTTTTCCAGGGTTTCTTTAGTTTAACTTCCACCTCATGCCTCCTATATCACTAAATCAGGCTCGCAGGATCGTATCTGTTCGGGCCTCTGATAAGATGGACACCCCAAGAGTCGGCTCCCGCCGTCTTAACTTTGAGTGCCACAAAATCATAACCGTTCGCCACATCAAGCTCTGCGCTCTCGACTTCCAGGATTTTAATCCCCAGGTCTCCTGTCCCTGCACTCCATGATGTAGTCCCCAAAGGCGTCCCTGTCTTGAGTCCGGTTGTTGAGCCTGTTGCTTCTAACAGCCAGGCCGTCACTGCACCCGCAAGAGTCGTATCAAGCGGCTGCATGATAAAAGCCAGGTGGAACGACTTCGCCATCGAGATATACGGAGTGCTCTGAGTGGTTGTGGTCGCGCTTGAGATTATGGCGTTTGGAACCTTCAGTGTGATGACCGTATCCAGGTCAAACTTTTTTTGCATTGCTACATAAGCCATTTTATCCTCCTTCTATGCCCTTTCCGCAAGTGCGACATAAGGTGACTGAGTATCTCCACGGATGGGCGTAAACACAGAAGGCCACCAAGGCTGACCGTCCATCCTGAGTACGAACCGGAACGCTGTCTGATCATAGATAAACTGAACGTGGATAGATTTCGCGTATTGAACTCCTCTTCCTGCGCCTCGTTTCTGTCCGATGAGGTATTCCGAGAAGTCAATGAGCATTATGTCACCGAGGTCTCCCAGCGTCGAAGCGTGTTCTGTGAAGATAATGGGTTTTCCCATAAGCGTCCCGAATGGTGCTCCTGCCGCACCGTTGGCTGGCAGGTAAACAGGTGCTCCACCCGTGCCAACAACGATCGTCATTGTCGCTATCTGTGGGAACGTATTCGAGTTTGCGACCCAAACCGCATTAGCGAGGTTTCTTGGGTGCATCCGACTCCACATTTTAATTATGTTATTGTAGACAATCGTATCAGCTGCCTGGCCTGCCTCTTTAGCCTGGGATACAAGTGCGGGTGCTCCGAGTATTCCTAGCGGCTGGCCTGCTCCTGAACCTCTGATCACTGATTCGTCGATTTTCCATCCGAACACGTCTCCGGCTTTCTTTCTCAGTAACGGCTCCATAGACACGACTGAATCCTCAAGCAGCTCGTCCGAGGAATAGACCATCAAAATCAGCTTTTGGAGTTTCAGTGTAACTTTTCCGAACTTGGGTTTCGTGGCCACCTTTGTCCCCAACTCCTCTTTCCAGTATGCCATCATAGCGCCATGCAGATATGATGTGTGAGTGAAGTCTTCCTGGAAAGGCATCCCGACCTGATTGGTCTGCATCGGAACTTTTGTACACCGGCTGATAAAATCTGAGTTTGTAAATCCACGTTCAAGCAGTGTCGCTGAGAACTCTTCTGGCACGAGGTATCCGCCCTGCTCTGGATCGCCGACTTCAAGACTTGGATCTCCGGCCTTGACTACTTTATTGTACGCCTTAACGCTTCCCTGCCAAGCATCGAATTTAGGTGAAGGCTCGGCTCCTCTCATGCCTGCGAGATAGACGTCTTTTGCATATTCGGCAAAGTAATCGTAGTTCCCTGTTTTCGACAATCCTTTAAGCTCGTTGTCTCCCGCCTTGATGTCTTTCTCACCATTCTGGCCAGGGAGTTTTTCGAGCTTTTTGATCTGCTCTTCGAAGGCGTCTTTGAGCTCATCGGATACAACATGCTTCATCTCTTCTCTGACGAGCTCTTTTAAGTCTCCGCATTTGACAAACTCGTCTTCTTTCATTTTGCGGTCAACGATGTCACCAACCAGGAACTTCAGCTTATCGACACTATCAATTTTGTTGTCTTTGTTTTCGTCTCCCAATTTTTTTCTCCTTACTTAAATTTGTCTGCTACCTTCCGTAAGCCTCAGCATCTCCAGCGATTACTGCTGTCCCTTGACATTTTTCATCGCCTGACCTGTCCAGCTTACCTCAGATAACCGTTTCATCTTCAGCTACCTTTAAAAATAAAAGCCCTGTTATGGGCTTTATGTTGCGTTATTACTTGAAATATGCCTTTTTTTGTGCATTTTCTGTTATTTTTCCTCTGTTTTTCCCAATATCGGCGTAAAGTGTTTATTTATATGCATTTAGCGGCTCCTTTAGAAGCTCATAGCGGGCCTTTGTCTTCTTGGGGTATAGGTTAGTATGGCTAAATTTCATCTTCCTTAACTCACTTTCCCTTTTCGCTTTTCCATGACTTCCTTTGCCAGGTCGTCCATGCTTATATCCTCGAGCACTTTTAGCTGGTCTTCTTTTGTTAGCACAGCTTCATCCTCCTTGTCAACTTTAACGTCTTTCATCAGAGCCTCAACATTTATCGTTTTGGAGTCATCGTGTTTTCCTTCTTCGGGTTTGTTGGCATCGAGCAGTGCACGAACCGCCGTGGTCGCTTCTTCCATTTTCTCCGCCACTTCGCTTAACATTTTCATGTTCTTTGCCGAGATTTCACGGCCAGCCTTTAGCTCCATAAGCTCCGATTTCATGCCTTCGATATTCTCAGCTATGCCTTCATAGAGTTCGGTTGTCATGATGGTCGTATCGGCTCTCTGGAGTATCTCAGTCCACGATCTCGCTGTGTATCCAAGATCAAGTTCCCGTGGGTTTTCGATTTCAATTTCGCCTTCGTTGTATGTGTAATCATAAAGGAAATATTTATTCGGCTTGCCGGCGGTGTTTATTTCAGCAACACAGTGCCCATCAGGATAGTTCACAGGATATAGATCTGCGACATAAATGTACTTATCTTTCGTTTCCTTCTTCCGAAATACAGCCCTTAAAGCTGAGGCAATATCCCAAGCTGAAGGATTGCCTTCTAAGTCCATGCCTTTTAGCCCATCACCGCCCTTCTCTTTGCCTTCTTCGCCACCTTCTTCCTCCTTGCTTTCTTTGCCTTTTTCTTTCGACTCCCCATCGCCTAATATCCCTCCAAGGTCAATGATCGTTTTGTCTTTTTTCCCAATTTCGTATCCCTCCAAATTTATTTCAAGCTCTTTGACAAGCTCGTCTGTGAGCTCATAGCCTTTCGCTACCTGCTCTGTGAGCGCTTCTGGATTGGACGGTACGCCAACGGCAGAGTATTCAAGCAACGCCCATTTCTCATGGACGTACATAACCTCACCTGGTTTTGGAGTGTCGCCCATTATAAACGTGAGCTTCTCATCAGGCTTTGGCTTCTTCCCCTTTAGCGGAGTAAACCCGACTGACCATGCCCTGAGAAAACCATCCCGGTATAGGTTGTATACTTTAGCTGCTTTCTCGTTTGACAACGCAAACTGGGTTAACGAAACAAGCCCTTTTTGGTCTTGGTTTACCCATACGTTTTTACCAACGATGTTATCTGGATCTGTGGGATCATGCGACCACAGCACCAATGGATTTTTCCTGTAGTGTTTAAGCTCCACGCCACTTGGTTTCATTATCTCATGGTCTCTATCTAGTGCCGCAGTCGAGATATAGTGGACAACTTGACCAGCGTCCAGCTTCTGCCTCGGAGTAGCCTTTGTTTGGATCTCATCCTGGATGTAGAATTTCCTAACAAATGGGATCTCCGTATCGGTCGTAAACGGCCAGTCCCCCTTTAGTGTT
This sequence comes from uncultured bacterium, assembly GCA_964543115.1. Taxonomy (GTDB): domain Bacteria; phylum Auribacterota; class CAZIXI01; order CAZIXI01; family CAZIXI01; genus CAZIXI01. The sequence continues at coordinate 5,000 of CAZIXI010000013.1, read as the reverse complement.
TCATCGATGAACCCATCGACAATATCCTGGGCGGCGAAATTGACCTCGCTCAGGTTTTTTCTTTGCGTTATTAGCTCCCTCATTTTAAGCCTCCTTAATTTTCGGTCATGCTTTTATATCTAAACCTGTTTTAGGATTGCCAACAGCGTACAGCGACACGAAACGTGAAGCGGAGGATGCTGTATCTCCTCATAGTCGAAAGCAAAATGGATGCCACCCAACATGGTTGAGCTCCCTTTTTTAAAGAACGGTTTATCTAACGCCATTGTAGTGCCGTCCATTGCAGCACAACCTGGACAGTTGTGCACTAAGATGCCTTCTGCAAAATATGTTTTTGCTTTATCCACTTCCAAGTTATAAACAAATAGTGGTTTACTTCTTTTGACTTTTGATGTACAATATCTAGCGTAATGATGCATTCTTGCAAATATTGCGGAAAAAAGTTTTCTTCTACTTCTCTTAAATCGATTTATTGTTCTGCGGATTGCTATCATAAGTCTACTATCACTAGGAAAAAAAGCGTTTGTAAACAATGTGGAAAAGTAATTTATTCTTATCGAAGCCGTCCAAGGAAATATTGTTCTCGTGCTTGCTACATGACCGCTCATAAGGAAGGGAAAAAAATTATAAAAATGTGCCCTGTATGCAATAAGGAGTTTTCTGTTTATAAAAACATTTCTCATAGATATATCGTCTGTAGTCGAGAATGCAAAACAAAATTTACGCTCTATAGAGAATGTAAGCGGTGCGGAAAAATATTTACTGTAAAAAGAGAAGATATTAAATATTGTTCTGAAGAATGTAGGCGTCCTCCTGTCTATATTCAATGTCTTCAATGCAAAAAAAGGTTTCGCATTTGCCCTAGCGAAAAAGGGATCCGACGTTTTTGTTCTTTTTCTTGTTATCGTAAACACTCTGGAGAAACATCGCTTGAAAAGACGATACGCAAATCTCTTGAGTTTCTTAAAGTTGATTTCATTCAAGAATATCAAATTTCTACTTATAGTATTGATTTTTTTATTCCACATCTTAATCTTTGTCTTGAAGTTGACAGTGAATATTGGCACTCTGATATTAAGAAAGATTCCATTAAAGACAGAAAACTTCTTGCCCTTGGTTATAAGGTAATTCGCCTCAAGGAGACCGATATTGTTAATTGCTCTGACATAAACCATTTTGTTTTCACAAGCTTGAAGTTTCGAGCCAGCAAGTAAATCCCCAGCATCAACCCATCCACGATTCATCTCAAAGACTGGATGGTCAGGAGTAGCCCTTAATGTCCTCTCGTTTGACATTTTGATTTCAGTTAATGGCTTATTGTATTCTCTTTTGTATGTATTTTTTACTCTGTTCCACCCAAGGTGAGTCAAGACAATCTCACCTATTTTTATATCCTCAATATTCCTTTCCCCCTTATCTGTCATGACTTTTGTTTTGGCTAGAAAACATGTTCTGTTGTCCATCGTTGCCAGCCATTGACGCCCCTCTACCACTCCGCTCTGTTTCATCCCTATTAATACGCCTCGGTTCGAAGCCTTGAGCACCTCAGTCCTGGCTATCTGCTCTGCCCTTTTAGCCGCTACCTCCATCGCCTCTTCAATCTTATCCCTTATTTTGGGGATAGAAAGACCATCGGCCAGAGAGTCCATGAGAACGACTTTTAGCCTGTCGTACTGGGTCTGAGTTATCGACCAGCCGGCGTTCTTTGCGTTCTCTGCCACCCATTTTATTGCCCTTGGGTCTGTATGATCAAACGACATCTCCACAGGAAGATCGTCCAGCACCATCACACCACCGTCTTTTAGCGGCGCTGCCGTATAGAGCTTGCCGTCCGTAGTAAAAATCCCCCTCCATTTTTGACGGCTAAATAGCCATTGATCAACATCGAATTTGGCATACAAGAGAGCTTCTGGCATAACGGCGCTTCTCTCTGTCTCGTCAGCTTCAACCCATGCTTTCCATGTTTTAATCAACGTCTTCATGGCTTCTGCCTGCCGTCTGGCCTCATTCCAACGGTCAAACGACTTAGGAGTCTTTTTGATGTTACCTAATACCTCACGCCCTATCTCATTGAACCGTTTCTCGAGCTGGGCTGTGTATTTTTTGATATGATCTTTATTTATCCTTAGAAATTGAGCATGAGTGATCTTCTTGACTAAAGCTTCATCGAACTTCTTTTTCAGGTGCTTGGGCAAATGTTCCTTCAGGATGAGGATAAACAGCTCACTCTTTACGAGCTTTACGAGCTTTACAGTATCAATCTTTGCGAAATTCATAGCCTTTCAAAAATCTCCTTCGCTATCCTTTTGGCAAGTTTACCCTCTTCCTCCTCCTCTTCCTCTTCGGGTTTAGGAGGAAGCAACGGCACCTTGGGTTCGGGCTCAGCGTTCGGGTCGAACTCAACCATGTTCGAACCCATAATCGGCATGTCCCCATACTCCTCATGTGGCTCTTTGCCGTCCTCTTTCCTCAGCTCGTTTATGACAGAATATCCGGACTTAAGATTAGCTTCCCTCTCTTTGAGCGCAAACTCCCTGTCTCCCGGGATGCAATCATCAAAAGCACAGAAGATATTTTCATCCTCGTATCTTATCAGAAGCTGTTCGTTTATCTTCTGCTCATAGACTTTGAGCTTTGGGTCAATCGTGTCCCTCATATACTGGACGTAGGCTATTCTTGCGTTGGCCAGGTTCACTTTATCTGGCGTAAGCAAAGCCATCGGTACACCGTACCCGCCCGCTATCTCTTCTCTCGTGAGCTTTCTCCCCTCGAGGTGTCCCAAGTCCTTTGGCTTCATTGAGATTTGCTTGTATTTAACTCCGCCCTCAAGCAACGCCACCTTGCCCGCTTGAGCCGCCCCGCCATAGGTCTGATTCCACTCTTTCTTTATTTTATTAAAAGTTGTCTTTGCCAGCACCTCGTCATCTTGAGTTTCAAGTACTCCGTCCGGTCGTGCCATGTTCGCAAATACCCCTCTCTCATACCTATACATTTCATCGTTTATGACCAACGGGTCTTGAAGCGCCTGCATAGGACTCAAGCCTATTAGCTTTGTATGAGGGTTTGGATATTTATGATGGACTACTTCATCTGCATCAAAAGGGATATCTTTCATTCCTATCCGGTGGTCTTAGCCAGCGACATAATTATCAATGGTTGTTCCCGGCACTGGGACCGTTCGCTGTGTCTCTAAAATCCAGAGCTGATAAGGGATTCCTAGATTATTGGGGCGCATCCACCAATAACAGTTGCCCGTAATCCCCATAAAAGTCTCAGTCAGCATCCACATATCTGCTTGGTTCTGGAGTGGATTTATAGCCTTCATCATCTCTAAGAACGGGTGCTCCAACACCTCTTCGATCTCAACGTCCTTTGCTACCCATCTCTGGAGTCCACGGTTCTCCTTGACCCAAGCTACTTCTTTTGTACTCAGCTTCCTTGTGAGCGTGTTTTTAAACGAGGCAGAGCCAACTTTCTTCGTCACATAGAGCTTTAGTTTCTGTCTCGAAATTTGTTTTGCGTTGTAATTGATGCAGATATAGCCCCATGAGTTGTAATATTTAAGCTGTATCGACGGCTCATTGAGCGCTTGGAACCGGCTCTCTCCCCATGTATCGCCACCTCCCCAGGCCGACTCGTCATCTATCGAAGGGCTCACCCAGGCTCTGCCCTTGAATCTTACATCTATATTGGCAATTCCGGCCTTGACATGGCCGTTCTCTATGTTGACCTTTGGGTATGGTATTTTCATTGCGTGATCCCCCTCACTCTTATCTGCTTTAATGGTTTTACCCACCGCGCTACAAAATATCTGGTTTCGTCCATAGCGTGATTATTTTCATCGATCGGCTTTCCGTTCTTTTCCGAATACTGACCAACTTCAGTTCTCCACGCTCTGCAGCGTCTATTGATATATATTTTTGGCTTTCCAAGCACGGGGCTTAAGCAATCTCTCATGGCTTCGATTCCTTCCTCTACATCACCTTTAGCCCTATACAGATCCACCCCATCATCCCGCCATTCCCTAATTAGGTCTGAACGATTTGGGTCTGCAACTCCTTCTTTAACTTTCTTCCACCACGGGCGGCTTTTACATTCTTTTATGAATCTTGAATTGGTCGTATTCCCCATATAGACCTCATCGACCCTGACCCATCCCAAACCTTTAAACTCCTGCCATGCTCCACAGGAGAACGGATTCGTGCCCCCCCAGTCTATTGAGAGCCTCACGGGTTTTGTGGGGTCAAAAACAGGGAGATCGTTCGGGCTGTTTATCTCTTCATCGTACTGGGCGCCATAGACAAGATCGTCACGTCCCACTTTCTCACAGAACCACTCAACTTGGAGCGTCATGTCTGATAGCTCATAGAGCTTTTGAACAAAGTCGTCTATCAGATAATAACCGTCCGCTTTCTTCATGTGTTTGCCTGGACAGTATGAGGAAAGCTTACATGTAGAGCACTTATAGTCTTTACAAGATTCGAGCACTTCCCAAATACACCACTTATTGATCGCTGTCCCCGATTCCTTGCCTTTCTCTAGCGCCACGTCCATTACCCCGCCTATCTTGTGATTGGTCGATAGTTTTCCGGTAGATGCTTTTATCCCATACTTTGACTGCGGGATAGAAAGCGCTGCCGCGTAGACCTCCTCGTCCATCTCGTCGCACTCATCAATGATTAAATGTTGACTATGGGGCCCGCGAGTGGAGCGCGTAGAGGCAGTCAAGACAGACGCAACGCTCCCATTCTGCCACTCCGTCTTTTTCATAGCCGGCTCTATTATGAGATATGAATCAGTTAAATCAGTAGACTCCCAGAAATCATTCATTGCCTTATAAGACTTTTGACTCTGCTCGAGTGATCCCCCCAGGATGGTTGTCTCTAATTTTGGCATGAATGAGCTTTGGATCCACGTTATCATCCCTGCGAGTAATGACTTAGAGCCAGCACGTTTAGCCCAGACTATGTAATTATCCACCTTGCCGGTCAGGACATCTC
>CAZIXI010000012.1:17409-26935 GCA_964543115.1 uncultured bacterium | reverse complement strand
TTCCACAGAACACGAAGGAGCATACGTATGAATTTGCCTGATTGTTTCAGCCCAGAAAAGAAGGCTTGGTTACATTACGGCCCATCCGGAATTAACTGAGGCGCAGAGGGATCTGTTGTTGCGGGGCAAGTTGTGGACCGGGATGACACCGGCCGAGGCGCGTGCCTCTCTGGGTAAACCCACCCGGGTGAGCCGGGATATGTTAGGGCAAAGAATGACCTGGATCTATAGTTATAAGGATCAGCAAGCGTATAATGTTCCTGCCCGCTTTGATCGTCTTCTAAGGCTGGAATTTTACGAGGATCGTTTAGGCAACTGGGCCGTTGAATGATTCAGTGTTGAACACAAAAACCGCAAAAACGCAAAAAATTATAGAATTATATTAATTAATTTTGCGTCTTTGCGGTTTTTGTGTCTTTGCGGTTAAATAGTGTCGTACAGGATCATTCCAGAACTATCGCGGTTACCGGACAACTATCAGTAGCTTCCTGACAGCTTGTTTCCGCGTCCGCGGGTACGGGATTAGCGGTAACAACAGCCTTAGCTTCTTCCATTTTAAAGACTTGCGGACAATTTTGCACGCAAAGTTCACAACCAATGCAGGCTTCAGCATCTACTTTTGCGACCATGATTTTCCTCCTTTTCTCGCTAATATTCAAGGATTTTCGTTCGCTGAAGTGTAATATTAGCAAAATGTCCCATTAATAGCAATATCTTACTTAGTAGAAGTTTTATGAGTATTCGTGTCACTAGAAGTGACATTTTCCGGCTGGACAGCCGCCGGAGTATTCGGCTTGGGCCCGGACATATTTTCTCTGCGCTCTGGTCAGGAGGCCGATAGATAATGTCTGGTTCTTCTTTGTCCCGTAACGGTAGACAGTGATGCCTTTACACTTAAGTTGCCAGGCGTTTAGGTAGATTTTTCGTACAGTTGCCGGTGTGGCCGCTGCCGGCAGATTGATGGTTTTAGAAACAGAATTGTCTGTATAGCGCTGGCAGGCTGCCTGGATTTCTAATTGCCTGTGAGGGGTAATGTCCAGGGCGGTAGTAAACAGACGGCGGAAGCGGACCGGGATTTCTTTTATTCCCCGCAGTGTGCCGGTAGCGGCGATCTGCCGCAGTAATTTCCTGCTATAAAATTTATGTTTATGCGCCAGTTGGGCAAAGTAGGGGTTAGTTTCTAATAACTGGCTGCCGTCAATTACCTTACGCAGGTAGCTGAGGGCAAAGAGCGGTTCAATGCCGCTGGAACAGTTGGCGATGATACTGATTGTTCCGGTAGGGGCAATAGTGGTACAAGTGGCGTTACGCAGGCGGTATTTTTGTCCCCGGCCATAATAAATTGAGTGCTTATAATTAGGGAATGTTCCGCGTTCCCGGGCTAATTCTACTGAGTACTGGTGGGCCTCTTGCTGGATGAATCGCATGATTTTTTGGGCCCAAGCCACTGCCGCCGGTGAGGCATAGCTTATGCCGAGCTGGATAAGCAGGTCCGAAAATCCCATTATGCCCAGGCCGATTTTACGGTTACCGCGGGTGATTTTTTCTACCTCTGGGATTATGTAACGGTTGACTTCAATGACATTATCCAGGAACCGAACCCCCAAATGAATACATTCCTGCAGCCTGGCCCAGTTTAGTTTGCCGTTTCGCGCCAGCCGGGCCAGGTTGATCGAGCCTAAGTTACAGCTTTCATAGGGCAGCAGGGGTAATTCACCGCAGGGATTAGTGGACGCAATTTTTCCCAGTTCCGGAGTGGGGTTATGGCGGTTAATTTCATCAATAAAAATCAATCCGGGGTCACCGCTGTGCCAGGCCGCCTGCACGAGCGTAGAGAACAATTGCCGGGCGGGTATTTTCCCGGCTGTTTTGCCGGTACGGGGATTACGCAGGGTATGGATTTCACCTTTAAGAACAGCCTGCATAAAGCGGTTGGTTACGGCAACCGAAAGGTTGAAGTTATCAAATTGCCCTTCCTCTTCCTTGGCTTCGATGAATTCCAGGATATCCGGATGATTGCAGTGGAGCATTCCCATATTCGCGCCCCGGCGCCGTCCGCCCTGGATAATTACACTGGTTGCCCTGTCGTATATGCGCATGAAAGAGACCGGCCCGGAGGCCCGGCCCTTGGTGGAACGTACCAGATCATTTTTTGGCCGAAGACGGGAAAAATTAAATCCGGTACCGCCGCCGGTTTGATGAATGAGCGCCATTTGCCGTAGAGCGCTAAAGATGCTGTCCATGGAGTCGTTAACCGGCAGTACAAAACAGGCGGAGAGCTGGCCCATGCGGGTACCGGCGTTCATTAAGGTGGGGGAATTAGGGATAAATTCCAGGTTAGCAAGTAATTGATAAAATTTTTCTTCTATTTCTGTTGCGCTCTGCTTCTTTTTTCTAAAAGCCTTTTCGGCAGCGGCAACAACACGGGCTATCCGGAGGAAAAGTTCTGCCGGAGTTTCAATAATTTCTTGCCGGTTATTGCGTAATAGGTAACGTTGTCGCAGGATCTGCCGGGCATTCTCAGAAAGGGCGGGATGGTTACGGCCGGCAGTAGAAAATATTCTCTGTTTTTTCCCGGGGGCAGATTTCATACTCTGCGCGGGCAAAGCCCGTATTAGTTACAGGGTCAAATTGAGCAGACTTGTCAATTCTTTGGTTTTATCGGACCGTTTAAAGATCTCTTCTTTGCTGACCAGTCTTTCTTTATAAAGACGTACCAGGCTGTGATTCATTGTGCACATGCCGTATTCACTGCCGGTTTGGAGGAAGGAATAAATCTGGACGAGGATATTTTCCCGGATAAGGTTTCTGATTGAGGGAATAATGTTCATCAATTCATAGGCCAGTACCCGTTCCTTGCCGTCCAGCCGCGGCAGCAGCTGCTGGGTGAGTACTCCCACCAGAACCATGGAAAGCTGAACCCTGATCTGTTGCTGCTGGTAAGAGGGGAAGACATCCACGATCCGGTTGATGGCGTGAATCGTTCCCCGGGTATGGAGGGTGGAAAGCACCAGGTGGCCTGTTTCCGCCAGGGTTAACACGGCCTGCATGGTTTCCAGGTCCCGCATTTCCCCTACCAGGATAATATTGGGGTCCTGCCGGAGCACATGTTTCAGGGCGCCGGCATAGGAGAGGGTATCTTCTCCTACTTCCCGCTGGATGATGGTTGAGTGTTTATGAGTATGCAGGTATTCAATGGGATCCTCAATGGTAATTACCCTTGCTTTGCGCGTCTGATTAATATAATCAATCATGCTGGCCAGGGTGGTGGATTTACCGCTGCCCGCCGGCCCGGTGACCAGGAAGAGTCCGTTTGTACGCAGGGCAAATTCCTTCAGGATCGGCGGCAGTCCCAGGTCTTCCATGGCAGGGATTTCATAGGAGATCCGCCGGATGGAAACTGACATTGTGCCGCGCTGATAGTGAATATTGAGGCGAAAGCGGCTGATATCCTTCAGCCCGAAGGAACCGTCCAGTTCCTTAGTTTGTTCCAGGGTGCGCTGCTGTTCCGGGGTGAGGATGTTATAGGCCAGGGCCTTAATATCTTCCTCTTTTAACAGGTCGTATTCCGTGGGCACCAACTCCCCAAAAATACGCAGTTCCGGCGGCTGGCCCACACAGAGGTGCAGATCACTGGCCTCGCTATCGATCATGTGAAACAACAGGTCTTCAATTTTCATATAGATTATTTTAGTAAATACTGTTTAAGTGTGTACTTCTTACTCTGGTGTCCAGGGCCAGGTGGAACTGGAATCCCATTCTTCCGGATCACCGTCTATATCTATCAGGTAATAGAGGTAATTGGTGTTATAGACACCGCTGTTTCTGGTGATGGTTATTTCCTGCAGGGGATCGCCATCCGGTGCTGTTGCCGAGTCATCGACAGAATAATCAAAATAAGGGTCTTCTATATCCAGGTCCAGGTATTGATTAATTTCAGTTATGCTGGCCAGGTCAGCGATATACTGATTATATTTAACATAATACATTCTTAGGGCCTGGGCAATAAGCTGAGTATTGGCAACGGCCCGCTCCCCGCGCGTGCGTTCCACCCGCCTAAAGAAATTCGGCACACCCAGAGCGGCAATAATCCCGATAATCACTAGGATAATAAACAATTCCATTAAACTAAAACCAGGGAATTTTTTCATTGCTATTAGAATAGCACTAGAAGGGTGATAAAGTCAAGGAGGAAAAAAGTCTTCGGTTTTTTGAAAGGCGCTCTAAACTTGATCTGTTTCAAGACAGACGAAAAATAAGGCCTTCGTTGTCTTCAAAAATGATCTGGAAGCGGTCATCATCGATTATTTGCTGGTAAAGAGGGTATTCCTTGCGGGTATAGCCGTATTCTACCTGAAAGCTGTCTTTAAGGACTTCATAAGGATTATCGTATTTTCCCAAGGCTAAGTTGGAATATTGCTCGTAAACGCTTTTGCTGTAATAATGCATATAGATAGGATCTAGAACGACAAAATAGTAATCTTTGGGATTAAAACAAATAAAATAGGGGCTGTCGCTCCAGCCGCTGTGGTAGATGGTCTTTCCTGGCGGTAGGTGCTCCGCCATCCAGCGGGCCATCCTTTCGTAATGGGCATTTTTTAATAGGTGGGCTGTTGTGTTATCGGCTAATTTGCCCGATTTATAGATCAAGAAAGCACTCAGGCTGAGAAGCAGGACACTAATGCAAAGGAAAGAGGTCTTTAAAAATTGAGATTTAGCGTGTAGATAATCAGAGAAAAATAGCGCGAGGAATAATATTCCCAGGGGATAGGTTAAGTACCAGTAGGCTACGGAGAACATGGAAAGGAGAAAAAAGAAGCTGGTAGCGAAAAAGAAGACAATTGTTGCGAATCTTATCTGGGGTCTGCGTAAGAGGAGGATATAAAAGGTTGTGCCTAATCCGGTAATAAGTACCAAGAAATCCAGTACCACGGCGCGGGTATTTGCCGGGTTCCATTCCACCCCATAATTCAATTGCAGGTCACCAAACATAGTATTCCACGGTACGAGGACGGCGTTGAGATGCAGGGAGACAAGATTATCCGGGTAATTGGGGTGGAGGAAGGTGCCGAGGGCAAGGCCCACGATGGAATAAATAATGGTTCGGCCATCAAATTCCCGCCGATAAAAATATCGCAATGTTTCCGTGCCCAGAACAAAAACCATGGCTAGAGGAAAGGAAATATGGGTCAATGGGTAAAGCAGGCAGATAATAAAGATGCCAAGATATTTTTTTTCACTCAGAAAAACCAGCAGCAGCAGAATCAGGCTGATGGCCATGGTCTTGGGCCGCAGGTAATTCGCGTAGGTGATAAACAGCGTGGAAAGCGGCAAGGCGAGTAGCGCCAATATCTGGATGGGCCTGGTGGCATATTTTCTAAGAACGTACAGATAAGTAAGTAATAAAAGGAGGATAAAGAAAATAACAGCGAGTTTTGCCTGCGCGTGGATGCCGATTTTCAGTAAGGTGAATGGAATAATCAGAATATGAAAGAGGATTTCTTTATCAGAAAAAGTATGCCTAAAGGTGGAGAATTGCGCCCAGGAAAATTCATAGTCCAGGCCGTACTCTTTAATGAAACTAGGTATTCTGATGTGATAATAGCCGTCAACCCCATGAAGATAGGGATTAATGTACTGCAAAGAGATGAAGACAGCCAGAACAAGCAACAGAGAAATAACTAGAAGTATATTAAATAAGACTTTAGCTGAAGGCATTCTGTTAGCTAGTTATAAAAATGAGGTTGAACCTGTTGAAGGTTCAACCTCATTTTTAGTTTTACATTTAACTAAAGGATGGAATTATACATCCTTCGGAATTACATCAGTGTAAGTTCCACCCCAGTTGCCACCTTCGTTTATTGTTATAGTATTGGTTAGATCCCCTAGTCGGTTTGCTGTAACAGTAAAAGAAGTACTGCCAGAATTAGCGGTGACGCTAAAAGTCCAATAAACTTTTCCTCCACCTGGTCCGGCAACATCTAAACGAGAAACGGCATCGGAATAAATCCCTGTTTCCAGCAGATATCTTTGCTGGGCTTCCCGGTAGGCGCCCAGCATCTCAATTGCCTGCCTGGACCGAGCCTTTTCTACCTGATTAAGGTAGGTAGGAATACCGATCGCTGCTAGGACGCCGATAATGATCAAGACAACCAGAAGTTCCATTAACGTGAAACCGTGTTCTTTTCTCTTTCTTCTCATTGTTTCCTCCTTTTTATATAGGGCAAACAGCTGCGGTGCTGTTTTTTGACAAAAATGTAACATACTCCTTTTCCTTTCTCCCCCGGAAAAGGAGCTTTTATTTGTTTTCCAGACACCACCTCCTTCTACCTTTTCGGGCAAAGCCTAATTTTTTTATTTAGACCATTTTATCATAGAAGAAATATTCCCGTCAAGATGGATCTTTACTAAGGTTCTTACCTTGGGTTTAACAACTTTGTATTAGATTGGCTATTTTCTGTATGTTTTTCTTGTTTGATATGGAGTTTGGCTAGATTATTTTTGGCCTGAGCACATTGGGGATTGAGTGCTATTGCTTTTTCGAATAATTCTTCTGCTTCTGTTAGCAGATGATAATGATAGAAAATTATGCCGAGGTTATTGTAAGCCTCTGCATAGTCAGGGTTTAGCTCAATTGCTCTGATAATCTTATTTTTTGCTTTTTCTATTTCTCCGATTTCATAATAAGTGACGCCGAGATAATTGTGTGTGGGTGCGTATGTTGGATTATTTTCAATCGCTCTTTGGTAGTTGGCAATAGCGGCTTCTAGTTTACCTTGTTTTCTATAGACAAAACCCAGCATGTAATAAACATCGGCCAAATATGGATCAATAGTTAGGGCCTTATTAAAGGCCTGGATTGATTTTTCGTAATGATTTATGTCGCAGTAAGATAGCCCCAGGCCAAAATAAAGATATGATTCACGGGGGTTTTTGACAATTGCCTTTTTGAATAATTTAATTGCCTGCTTGTAGTCATGTCTATTACGATAAAAATGAGCAAGGTGATTGTACATTTTTGGATTATCTGGGGAGTATTTTAATGTTTGCCTATAAAAGGAAACTGGATTTTTCCAATAATTATTTTGTCTAATGGTGAGGGAGGAATAAAAAATGATCAACAGCCAAATAGAAATATGGCCAATAAACCTGTATTTTTCTGTTTTGAGTGTGCGCGTTATTATATTGGCTAGAAGAAGGAAGAACCCAATTGAAGGTAAGTATAGCCAGTGCTCGGCTAGGTAGGCATTTAGCGGGAATACATTTGTTACAGGGATAAGGGTAATAAAGAACCAGAGAATAGAAAAATAAATCAGCGAATGAGGGTGTCTATTTTTATAGGCGCAGATAAGAAGAAAGCAAAATAAAAATACACCTGCAATGGTTTTTGGATTAGCCCAGCTAAAAAGTGGCGACCCATATTCCATGTGCAAGTTCAAGGGCAGGATTAATAATCGGCTATATGTGAAGAGAGCGACAAAGCAACCGGGCAATCTTTGCCCCGCAGTGCTACTAGTCATATAATAAATATTATGAGGAAGAAGCTCCTTCAAAAAAGTAAGCCGTAATACTATGTACAGCAAACTTATTAGGACTAAAGGCAGGAAACTAGTATATTTTATTTTCCTATTCAAATTATAGTGAATAAGTAATAACAGTATAGGGGTGATCAAGCTATACTCTTTTGCTAATAAAGCGAGTATATAAATTAAAGGGACAATCAGTGTCAGGACAATATTCTTTTGATGAGTATTTATGGTATAAATAATTAAACATAAAAGTATAAACAGAGCGGCAAGTGGATCGGCGCGGCCCGATATGTAGGTAACGGCTTCGGTATGCAAAGGGTGGCAGATAAAAAGAATACTGGTGAGGAAAGATAGACGTTTATTTTTATATAATAAGGTAATCAGCCAATAGACGCAGATAGCTACGGAAATGTGCAAAATGATATTGGTAAGATGATAGCCCAGTTCATTGTATTTCCAGAAAGTGTAATCTATCAGGTAGGTAAGTATCTGGAAAGGCCGGAAAAAAGCAAGCATTTGTCCTGTTCCGGCGCCAATGTTATTGGTAAAGATTTTATGGATATAACGCCAGTTTGCTATATAGGCATTGTGGACAACAAGGCTGTAATCATCCCAAATAAATTCGTTTTTAAGGGAATTGCCGTAGAGGATAAAACCCAGGATTATTAGTAATAAAATTGCGGCTAAATCTGTCTTGGTAATAACTCTTTTCTTGTCCATGATGTTTTATAATCAAGATGAGGTTACATTGACGCTATCTTGAAGATGGCCATGTAGAGGGCGAAGACCAGGACGGCGACAAAACCGCCCATGACGATAATGATCAATGGTTCCAGGGTGGCGCTCAGGCGTTCGTCAAAGGTGTTCATTTCATCACGGTAATATTTAGTTATTTGCCCCAGCATGTCGCTTAATTGGCCGGTTTCTTCGCCCACCAGGCACATGTTGATAGTTAAGGGAGGGAAGATCTGGCTTTGAGCCAGGCTGGTGGCGAATGATTTACCATCTCTGACATCGCCCTTGGCCTTGAGTATGGCCTCCTCGATTATTTTATTGCCGCTTATTTTGGCGATAATATCCAGTGCCTGCATGATGGGGATGCCGCTCTGTAGGAGGATACACAGTGTGCTGGAGAATTTCTCGATAGAGGCATGGAGAAAGAAGCTGCCGAAAATGGGTATACGGAAAAGCAGGCTGTCATATACTCTGCGGCCCGTGGCGGTTTTTCCGTAGCGGTGCGCCAGAAAGATAAACAGGCCCACACTGACAAAGGTCAGGAGAATGTGGCTTTGCATGAATTCGCTTACACCAATCACTATCCTGGTTATCAAGGGTAGTTCAATGCCTAGGCCTGAAAAGGCGTTGGCGAAGATGGGGATAATCTTTACGGTAAAGATATAAACGGCGGCAATACTGACAACGAGGATGGCTGCCGGGTAGATCATGGCGGTAAGGGTTTTACGTTTAAGGTCTTCTTTGGCTACCAGGTATTCGGTTAACTGGTGAAGAACCGCCGGTAATTGACCGCTGGTTTCTCCGGTTTCTATTAGATTGAGCCAGATGGAAGTGAAGATTTTCGGGTGCCGGGCCATACTGTCTTTGAGAGAATGGCCCTGGCGGACATTTTCGCAGATATCTTCCAGCACGGTTTTGAGTTTGCGGCTGGTTGCCTGTTGCTGTTGGATCTCCAGGCTTTTTAATAGGGGGATATTGGCCTTGAGGGTGGTGGCCAGCTGGGTGCTGAGCATAATCAGGTCTTTGGCTTTTACCCGGTTATGGAATTTCACCCGGTAGGTTTTTCCGCTGCTTGCTTGTTTGTCTGTCTTGGCAACGGAAAGGACCAGTAGGCCCCGTTCCTGCAATTGGGTAACCAGGGCATCCTGGCTTTGTGCCTCTGTTACTTTAGTTTCTACTTTGCCGCTTGGGCCGCGCGCTTTATATTTGAAAGTTGGCATAAAACCGTTTTATGGTTTATGGGGTACAGGTTCTACTAGTCG
>CAZIXI010000012.1:0-17399 GCA_964543115.1 uncultured bacterium | reverse complement strand
GATCCCCACCGTTACCCGCAGGGCTTCTTCGATGCAGGTGTCACCTTCGTTTACCTTGGCCAGAGCGTTTTCCCGCAGGGTCTTCATGCCGTGTTTACGGGCATACTCCTTGATTACGTGTGGGTGGCTTCCCTGACCGATTAATTCTTTGAGCTCATCGCCAACACTTAAGATTTCATAGATTGCCGATTGTTTGTGGTAACCGGTCATTCGGCATTTCTTACAGCCGCGGGCCTTAAAGATCTTTTCCGCGGTGATTTTCAGGTCCTGGATCTGTTCCGGGGTTGGTACGATTTCTTCCCGGCAATGGGGACAGAGCCGGCGCACCAAGCGCTGGGCCACTACCATGATCAGGGAGGAGTTAACCAGATATGGTTCAAGGCCGATATCCATCATCCTGGTGACGGCGGTACTGGTATCGTTGGTGTGCACCGTGCTGAAAACAAGATGGCCGGTGAGGGAGGCGCGCACGCAGATTTGGGCCGTTTCCAGATCGCGCACTTCACCCACCATGATAATGTCCGGGTCCTGCCGCAGAAATGAACGCAGGCCGGCGGAAAAGGTTAGGCCGATCCGGGGATTAATGTGCACCTGATTGATACCGTCCAGATGGTATTCTACCGGGTCTTCGATTGTTAGAATATTCTTTTCCGGTGATTTAATTGTATTTAGGGCGGCGTAGAGGGTGGTGGTTTTTCCGCAGCCCGTAGGGCCGGTAAGCAGGATCAGGCCCATCCGCCGCTTGATGTAGGCCTGGAAAAGCTCTAATTCTTCGGAGCGAAAGCCCAGATTGTTTAAATCCAGCGGCCGCTGGCTGCGGTCCAGGATTCGCATAACTACCTTTTCACCGTAAATAGTGGGGGTAGTGGAGACACGGATATCAATTAGGCGCTTGCCTTTTTTCACTTCAAAGGCGCCGTCCTGGGGCAGGCGTTTTTCGGCAATATCCAGTTTGGAGAGGATTTTTATGCGGGAGACAATGGCGGTATATAGATATTTTGCCGGCGGCGAGATCTCATAAAGTACTCCGTCAATCCGGTAGCGTACCCGGGTGTATTTATCAAATGCCTCCAGGTGAATGTCACTGGCCCGTGATTCAATGGATTCGTTAAGGATCAGATCCACCAGCCGGATGACCGGGGCCTCTTCGGCGGAGGCGACCAGCTCATCCAGGCTGACTTCCTCTTTCTGGCCGACAATTTCATATTCTGATTGAACGGAAGTATAGGTATCGCTGATGGCGTCTCCGAGGAGATTTTGTTCCCCGTAGACGCCGTTTATCGCTTCTTTGATATCGGTGGTTGTGGCGATTACCGGATGGATCTCACAGCCGGTCATTTTATGCAGGTTATCAAGTGTCTCCAGTTGCAGCGGGTCACGAAAGGCCACAGTGAGCAGGCGCTCGTCTTTGCTCAGGGGCAGCACCAGATTTTCCCGGCAGAATTTTTCCGGGATCATTTTCTTTATTTCGTCATTAATCTGTGTGCGCAGGAGATCGATCTGCAGGGACATAAACGGGATGCCGGTTTGTTTTCCCAGGGCCACGGCAATGTCCCTTTCCGTGACCACGCCCATCTGGATAAGCGCTTCTCCCAGGGCCATTTTTTTTTGTTTCTGTTCTTTCAGCGCCTTGGTTAACTGTTCTTTGCTGATCAGATTTTCTTTAAGCAGTATTTCTCCCAGTTTTTGTGTGGGTTGTTCCATAATTTTACCTCTGGTCTATTTTTTATCTGTGCGAAAAGTTATATTTATCGGTTTTAGGTTTAGTAGTGGTAGTAGTAGTAGTTGTTGTCTGTTCCGGCGGAGGTGGTGGCGGTATCTTTATTTGTTTTGCCTGTTTTGCCGGTGTAGCCGGTGCGGTGGGAACCGGGGGTACCGGTACGGGCATTGCTTTGGGGATGCTGACTTCAGTTCTGGGGGCAGCGGTGGCAGATCTGTTTTCCAGGATCCGCGGGGTGACAAAGATAATCGTATTCGTTTTCACTTTGGTGGATTCTTTATGTTTAAAAAGGCGGCCGAGAATAGGAATATCGCCGAGCACGGGAATCTTGACTATCTGGGTATTGTCTCTATTCTGCAGCAGGCCGCCGATGGCCAGGGTCTCCCCGTGTTTAATCGCTACTTTGGTGATGGCCTTTCTGGTAGCAATAATGGGCAGGAAGGCGCTGCCAAATTGGAGGAAGTCGCTTACACTGCTTATTTCCGGGCGCACTTCCAGGGTTATGTTGTTTTCTTTGGTGGAGGCGTAGGGAATAACCCGGAGCAGTACCCCGATATCCTTATATTCAAAGCCATCGATTTCCCAGCTGGCCGTATCTTCATTGAAATTGAATTTGGGAATCGGGTACTCCTGGCCGATAATGATCTTTGCTTCTTTGGCGTGTTCAGTAACGATATTGGGGCAGGAGATAATATCCACATTTCTGTCGGTTAACAGCAGGCTGAGGGTAACTTCAAAATTATCGGCTGAAAGAATTGCCGAACGCAGGTCCACCTTGCTCAGCAGGCGGGTATAGATATCGGTCATGGCCCGTTGATTAATAACCGAATCAATATCCACGATTTCTGTGTCATCGTCATTTTGGGTGAGATTATAACGGTTGCCGTCCCATTGCCATTCTTTTTTGTCGGTATTTTCATCATTAGTAGTAATAGAATACTGATCAGTTTTGTTTTGCCCGCCCTGACGCGTGGATGTATAGGTGCGAGTGGGACTGTATACACCGATTGTATAGCCGGCCAGGGAATTCCATCTTATTCCTAATTGATCTATATCAGTGGTGGTTAATTCCACAATCTTGGCCTCAATAACAATTTGCGGAAGCAGCATGTCCAGATCGGCAATGGATTTAGCAATAAGTTCAAACCGGCTGGGAATATCGGTAATAATCAGGCTGTTGGTGCGTTCGTCAATAGTCAGGTTGCCGTGGGGAGTGAGTAATTTTGTGATAATTTCCTTAATTCCCTTTATTTCTTTTGGGCATTCTCCCTCTATCTGCATAAACGTTCTGTCTTCGGCAAAAGCATATTGTAATTTAAAAATTCTGGTTTCCAGGTTAATTTCCGGTTCTCCGGATTCCTTGACGATAAAAATATCGCTTCCCTCGGCGCGTTCATAGACAAGGCCGTTGGCCGTAATGATTGCGTCCAGGGCATCACTGACCGTAACATTATTGAGGTAAAGGGTAATGGGTTTAAGTTTAACATTGTCTCCGGCGACGAAGTTAAGGCCTGACTGCTGACAGAAGACCTTGAGCGCGTCTTTAAGCTTGGCGTTTTCGAAGTCCATGGAAATCAAGATCGGTCCTGCTGATTTTTGTTCTTCCTTTTTTTTCGGTTGGGGGATAATTCGGATGGCCCCGCTGGGGACTTCCGGTTTAATGGTTTTTTCAGGCAGGGGTTTGCTTTTTGCCGGTTTCACCGGCAGGGGAGGCGCCGCGGTTACTTCTTCTTCAACTACATCAATTTCAAACGGGAACTGGTTCTCCAGGGTTTCTTTCTTTTGTGCCAATTGCTGCAGGGATAATTCCGCCTCCACCAGGTAAATAGAGGAGAGATAGATTAATGTTCCAAGAATGACGGTGGCACAAATTAAGAATAGATATCTTTTCATTTGGTTATTCCCCTGTTTTGGTTATAGTCACCCAATATTTTTTATGTTGACCTTCTTCTTGATAGAACATTTCTACGCCCTTTTCTGTTATGTCCAGGATCTTAGCGCCGTTGACCATATCGCCTATCATGTAGACCTGGTTATCAATAATGGCCCGGGGACGGTACTCGCCCCAGACAATACCGCTGACGGTGAAGGTGGGTAAAACAAGTTCTTTTTTTTCTTTTTTCGGCAGTTTAGCCAGCAATGATTCTCCAGGTTTCTTTTCTTCTATTTTTTTAACCGGTGCTTTTTCTGCTTGTATCTTTTTTATCTTGATCGGGAGTGAATGCTTGAAGGGATTACGCCTGTCTTCGTTTTTTTGGCTGGCGAGATTAATATCCTTTTTTGTCGGGGAGCTGTCAGTCTTTTTTATAAGTACGGCTTCTTTAGTGCTTCCCACTTTTTCTTTAGCGCCGGTCTTAGCCGGTTCTTGTTCGATTTGTTTTGTGTTAGTTAATTCAGGCATGTTTAGTTCCGGTTTCTTGATATAGGTATTATAGGCCTGCCAGCCGATATAACCTAGAATCGGAATTAACACGATTGCCAATATAAACTCGATTAAGTGTTTACGCATAAAAGTAATAAACAGCGGGTGATTAATATACTGTCCCGACAACCATTGTTACAGTGAGTCTGATTGGCTGTTTTTGGGCCAGTTCGTTTTCAGTAAATTCTAATTTATAACTTTGCGGGGCCTTGAGCTCGATATTTTCTATTAGTATAAGGTATCTGTTGGCTTCTGTAAATTGAATAAATTCCAGAAGCTGCTTGTATGTACAGTTGGTTTCTACCTTAAACGAAATATAGGTATAAGGATCTATTTTCTTTTTGGGTAAGGGCTGAATGGAGGAAACGTTAATCCTTGCCTGCTGGCTTAAGCGGGTAATTTCGGTGAGCAGCCAGCTTGGTTCCTTTTGTGGAGAAAGATCTTTTTCACGGGCAGTGACTTGCTGTTTGAGCTTGGCAATGTCGCCGGCCAGTTTAAGTTGTGCTAGTTTCTCCTCAGTCGTGGCCCTTTTTCTGCGCTGGGGCTTAATGACAAATCTGTTTGCGCAGAAAAATGTGGCGATTATGATTGCCAGAGTAAGACCGATAATCTTAACTAATGGATCCTGCAGGTTTATTTTTTGTGCCGTCATAGTTTCCTTCTTCTTTACTCCAGGGTAATGCTAAAATCAACCACCTCATGGTTGGCCACAGTTGTTTTATGCATAGTGCCCAGGGAGGTCTGGGTAAAGCCGCTCATTAGGGTGGCGTCCTTCTTTATTTTTTTAAAAAAATTATTGTTTATTTCCAATTCTTGTGCCTGGTTCTCAGAGTAGGTATAGCCTTTAAATGTCAGTTTCCTTTTTCCCTTAATATCTGGGGGGGCGGAAAGCTTCAACTCGCTTATCCATGATTCCCGGGGAATAGTTTCTTCCAGGCGGGAAAGTTTTTTATACCAGTTTATCCGCTTGCTGGTAAGTCTGCCAACCATAGCATCTTTTTTTTGCCATTGTTCCTTTAATTCCTTTAACTGGGCAGTTGTTTTTCCCGAGATTTCTAGCTGCGGATATTTGTTGAGTGCTTCCTGGGCGGCGCCGGTTTTTCGCCGCATGCTGATTGTCCCGGGTAACTGGAAGAGCCAGACAAGAACGAGTATGCCGGTGGCGATGGCTATTTCCACTGAAGCTATTTTCTGGATATTATATTTAACCGGCACCATTTCCCTGGGGAGAAGATTAATGTCTACCAGCGGCCGGGAGAGCCGCTGACTGGCGAGTCCCAGGGCGACTTCCAGTTGCGGGGCGGGCAGGTCTACACCGGTAAGTGCCTGCAGGGGCCGGGCCTGTTCTACCGGGATACTGAAATTGCGCTGGAGTTTTTCCTGCCAGGACGGTGCTTCCTTTAGTCCGGCAATGATTAATTTATTGATGTTCTTTTCCGGGAATTCCCGTTTGTAATAGTTGGCGGAGAGCCGCAGTTCCGTGGTGATTCTTTCCTCTATGTTTTCGTCCCGGCTCAGCAGGGAAAACTCCCTCTTTAGATAGGGAATACTATGTTCGACGATGAGGATATGGGCCCGGGTGGCGGTGGAGAAATATAAAACGGCAGTAGGCGGGCAATCGCTTGCCAGATTATTTCCCAGAGTGAGACTCTTAATCAAGGCCAGGGAGATAGGTTCAATTCGTTCTACCGTGAGGCCAGCCGCCTCCAGGATACTGATTATTTTTATGGCCTCCTCCCTTTTGGCGGCTACAAAGAGTACTTCCATATTGGTCTGGCGGCGGTCTTCTCTGATAATATGAAAGGCGTAACTGACTTCGTTGATGTTAAAAGGGATATGACGTTTGGCCTCAAAAAGAACGGCAGCCTCGCGGTCTTGGGCCGGCACCAGGGGCATGGTGAAGCGGCGCAGCATAATTGATTGTTCCGGAACAGTGGTGGTGACCGTCTCATCCTTTATCCCCTGGGTGAGGAATATTTCTTTGATGGCTTCGGCGATTTTTGTTTTTGGGTTTTCCCCTGGAGCCTGTCCCTGTGAGATTTCTTGCTGAAATGATTTGACCACACTGATTTTTTTCCCGCTGCTGTTTAATTGAGCGATTTCAACGGTGTTCGGGCCGATGTAGATGCTGACCGCGGACTTCTTCGGCCGGGCAGAAGCGGAGAGTTTTAATTTTTTCAGTAGATCAGGGATTTCCATATGCTTTAATGACCTCAATTGTGTATTCACTCGTTCCGCTGGCGTCTGCTGCTATTTCTATCTGCACTTCTGTCGCAGGATCTCCGGGCCAGATTTGAAACGTAAAAGGAGGCCTGGGAATATCATTGGGAAAAGTATAAGAGTAATAAATCGCGTATTCCGCCCCGGCCAGGAGCATATAATAGCATTTAATCCGTTCGGTCTCATTGTTAACGTAACGGTATTGATTGCTGGCCAGGAGCACCATAGTTGTGCCTACCAGCGAAAGTACGAACGCGGTAACGATAGCGAACAATAAAGCCCCGGCATTTTCTTTTCTTTTTCTTATCATATCTTATTTATACTCAAAATGAAATAGAAATAACAACCTAAACGAAACAGTCGGTTGTTTACGGACCTGTTTGTGATTCGTATACCGATGGGGCGGCGGTGCCGCGCGCATGAATTCGGGAAAATAATTCAAACGGATTTTCTCCCCGGCTGTCTTCGGCCGTAATGTTTATTTCCACAACCGTGCTTTCATGGGTTGTGACGGGAGCAAATTCGGTAATGTATTTGCCGATAATCGCCGTATCCTGGGAGGCCCATCCGGTATAATTGGTATAGATTAGATTATTGCCGTCCCAGTGGTAGCGCTGGATATTGGGTGGTAATTGCCCGAATTCCGGACTACCTTCCGTATAGTTTTGCGCGTAAAGCGCGTATTGTTGTCCCGTAATGTTTTCCACCCAGAAAATATTGGCGGTATTTTGCAGGTTTTTTACCATATAGGCCATGGCGGCCTGGGCGGCGGCCTGGGCCTCTGCCCGGTACTGGGCGTCACGGAACAACCGCCAGCCGCTGAGATAAATTCCACTCACGCTCAGGGCGAAGATCGCCAGGATAGCCAGGGCGATGACAATTTCTAACAGGGTTACTCCGTGGTTTATTTTCATGGCTTAGAATACCTGATAATTACCTCTACTCCCCGGCCGGTGGTGTTTATCTGCGGTTCCGTGGATAGATCAACAACGCTATAGTTGCCCTCTAATACTGTTCCATCGCTTAACGTTATCGGGGGGAGAGTTAATCCTATTTCATCAAAGTCGTGTGGCTGTGTAGGTAGAACCTCTAGTGCACAGCCGGGACCGGTCCCGGCATTTGTGGGACTGGTGGAAGAGGCGCTGACATATAACCTTAGTTGTTCCAGCACAGTTCTGGCGTAATTAGTGGCCTGCAGGCGCTGGCCGGCGTTGCCAATAAGTTCGTGAGCACTGGTGAACAGGCCGAAAATGCCGGTAATCACCAGCCCCAGGATAATGATGGCTACGACTATTTCCAGCAGACTAAAAGCGCTTGTAGAATGGAAATTCATAATATATAATATAGTTAATGATATAGTTAATTTGCAATTATACGTAACACTGTAAGAAATGTCAATAAGTAAAAACTTTGCGGTGCCGCAGGCACCACTACAAAAATGTATATACTAACCTGTTTTATTGGCGGCTTGGTTTTTTTTCTGTATGGGCAGCAGCTATTGGAACGGGCACTGCAGAAAACCAGCCGCTTCCGACTTCAGCGTCTATTCCAGTTATTGACCAGCCATAAATTTGCCGCTCTGTTATTAGGCAGTCTTTTTGCTATCGGCACCCAATCCAGTACCGCGGCGGTTACTACTCTGGTAAGTATTGTTAATGCCGGACTGTTGCGGTTACCGCAAGCGGTAGGCATGCTATTGGGCGCCAGTATCGGCAGCACCATCATGGTGCAGGTTATCGCTTTTCGGGTTGCCAATTATGGATTATTGTTGGTAGCCGTTGGTTTTATCTTGTCTCGTGTTTACGGGGCCAAGTGGAGCGCTGAAGGCAAATTATTGTTTGGTTTAGGATTAATGTTTTATGGTATTTCCCTGATGGGGCAGGGAATATCTATTTTTAAAGAAACAACTGCCGGGGCTTCTTTTTTGCACTCAGTGTGTTCGCGCCCCGCGGTAAGCCTTATTGCTTCTTTCTTTATAACGCTTATCTGCCAGAGTACACTGGTTCCCTTAGCTGTTGGAATTACGCTGGTGCAGGATGGTGGATTGCCGCTGGTGAATGTGCTGCCTGTTATTCTGGGTTCCCATTTGGGCGCGAGTATCCTGCCGCTTGTCGCCAGTTGGAAAAGTAACAGGAGTCGAGCGGCTAAACAACTGGCCTGGGCCAATTTTGGTTACCGTTTCTTTAGTGCTGTGATTTTTTTGCCTTTATTGGTTCCTTGGGCGGCCTTGACCGGCGTGGCGACGAGTGTGTTTATTAAAGACAGTGTTTCCAGTGGGCGTCTTCTGGCAAATGCCCATACAATATTTACTCTTTTTGGTGTAATGCTATTCCTTCCCTTAACCAGAATAATTACTGCAGTTCTTTTGCGGTTGATTCCGGAGAAAGAGCCGGAAAAGAAAATATTGCGGTATCTTTCTTCTTCTGTCATTACTTCCCCGGAGCAGATTGTGGCGGCGGCCCGTAAGGAATTAAGCTCTCTGGCCGATCAAGTTCAGCAGCTGTTTAATCGGGCAATGGAAATGTGGGAAAAAGACAGTTTCCGGCAATTAATTAATATAGAGATTAAAGCAAAAAAAAACAATCTCCGGCAAGAGGCGTTTTCCCGCTATTTAACTAAATTGCCGCGTTCGCAGATGCCGGCAGACTGGGCTCAGGAAGAGCTCAGATTATTAGGGATTGCGCATAATGTGCAAAAAATCAATAATGCCGTCAGCTGGGATTTATTGAGGATATTTAAGAATAAAATTTCCCAAGGGGCAAATTTCTCCATCGAAGGGCTTAATGAATTATTGACTATGCATAAACAATTAATGGTGGAGATGCGGATGCTGGCAGTTGTTTTGGGCGATAAGGATGAGGGGCAGAATATTGCTGTCTTGCGCGATAAAATAGATGCTTTATTCAGGGACAGCCACCTGGCGCATATTGAGCGTCTGCACCGGGGCTTTCCGGAGACCAGGGAAACATCCTCACTGCATTTGGAGGCAGTGACGGTGCTGGAGCATATTCATGGGTATTTGTTGAAGATTTTTGATTTATTAGGAAAATAGATTCACCATAATATTGAAGGAGTGCATAGATGAAGATTCTTGTTACGGGAGGGGCGGGATTTATTGGTTCACAGCTGGTGGATCATTATATTTCTTTGGGGCATCAAGTGGTTGTGGTAGACGACCTCAGTACCGGTTGCCGGGAATTTATTAATTCCCGGGCCAAGTTCTATCAACTGGATATTTGTGATTCCGGCCTAAAGGATATTTTTCAGCAGGAACGGCCGGAAATTGTCAATCATCATGCCGCCCAAATGGATATTCGTAAATCGGTTACTGAGCCGGTAGATGATGCCCGGGTAAATATTATTGGATCTTTACGGATAATTGAGAATTGCCTGAAGCTGGGAGTAAAGAAAATTATTTTTGCTTCCAGCGGCGGAGCAATTTATGGGGAACCACAGGCAATGCCGGTGGGGGAAGATCATCCCTGGCAGCCGGTTTCACCGTATGGTGTGGCCAAATTGTCAGTGGAGCGGTACCTGTTTGCCAGTGGATGCTATACAGAACTGGATTATACAATTCTTCGTTATGCCAATGTGTATGGCCCGCGGCAGAACGCCAAAGGCGAGGCGGGAGTCTGCGCCATTTTTGCCCGCAATACCCTGGCGGATAGAGAATGTATTCTCTATGGTCAGGGAACACCAGTGCGTGATTATGTGTATGTTGACGATATTGTGAGGGCGAACGAATTGGCCCTGACTAAAGGCAGCCGGGGAATTTATAATCTCGGTACCGGTGTAGGCACGTCGGTGCGGGAAATATTTCAGATTATTCAGGAACTTACCGGAACAAAGGCCGTCCCGCAGGAAAAACCTTTGCGTCAGGGTGAGTTGCAGGGGATCTACCTAAATTGTTTGCGGGCAGAAGAAGAAATCGGCTGGCAGGCCAGGACTTCGTTACCAGAGGGCCTGCGCCGCACGGTAGAATATTTCCGCGGTTAGGATACTGTAAATTTACGTGAGTAGCTGTTTTAACCACGGAGTACACGGAGAATTTATAAGGATTTTTTTCTCTGTGAACTCCGTGTGCTCTGTGGTTTCATAAACACTCTTCTATTTTCGAATATAGCAGCCCTAAGCGAAGTTTAAAGTTCCTAATCAATAGTTCCAGGAGAGCTGCGGGTTGGCGTCAATATCGAGCGAGTCTGCCCCTTTATGTTGCCAGCGGTGGTAGCCAAAGGCGGCGATCATGGCGGCATTATCCGTGCAGAGAATCGTAGAAGGAAGATATAATCGCCAGTTTCGTTTAGCAAATTCTTCTTTAAACTTACTACGCAGACGGGAATTCCTGCTTACTCCTCCGCCAAGAATTAAATTTGTCTCTCCTCTGTCTTCCAGAGCGGAGATGGCTTTCTTGAGTAATTGATCCACCACCGCTTCTTGAAAACTGGCCGCGAGATCAGCTATGCTTATGGAGGTATCTTTTGCCGGCAGGTCCCGGTACTGAGGATACCCTTTTACGTAATAGACCACCGCTGTTTTAAGCCCGCTGAAACTAAAATCATAATTGCTTTTTTTCTGCATGGCCCGGGGAAAAGGAATGGCCCTGGGATTCCCCTCTTTTGCCAATCTGTCGATCACCGGTCCGCCGGGATAATCCAGTTTAAGCAGTTTAGCCACCTTATCGAAAGCCTCACCGGCGGCATCATCCAAGGTCTGGCCGAGGATTTTATAATTATCGATAGCTGTCATTTCTACCAGGGAAGTGTGTCCGCCGGAAACAACCAGGCCGATACATGGCATTTGTATTGCGGGGGACTCAATAAAATTTGCCTGGAGATGAGCGGCAATATGATTAACGGCTGTCAGAGGGATTTTTAAAGTATAAGCAAGACTCTTAGCGTAGCTGAGGCCCACCAACAATGCCCCGACCAGGCCGGGCCCGGCAGTAACGGCGATTAAATTAACATCTTTAATGTCTATACGCGCTTCCTTAAGGGCATCGTTAACCATCTGGGGCAGCACTTCCAGATGGCGGCGGCAGGCCAGTTCCGGGATTACGCCGCCAAAGTAACGGTGAAGATCTGTCTGGGAGAGGATGAGGTTGCTGAGTATTTCCCGCTCACCTTTAAGGACGGCTACCGCTGTTTCGTCACAGGATGTTTCAATGCCGAGAGTATACATAGTCGATAGCGAGCGGAGCTCGTGGTCATTAATCAGTTTCTGCTGTTGGCGTTTCAGCGGCGGTTTCTTCTTCTATTTGCTGAAATACAGTCAGCCCCTTGATGAGATCAACGGCGCGTTCCAGTTGCGGATCCAAGGAGAGAGGGATTCTTTCTTCCTTTTCTTTTTCCTTTTTTGCCCGGGCTTTCCATAATTTATCTTCCTGCTCTTCTGTGAGGGCGATCTCAATATCCGGCTTGATGCCTACTTTATTAATGTCCGTTCCATTAGGGGTAAAATAAGTGGCGGTAGTGAGTTTTAACGCGGAACCGTCACGCAAGGGAAGCACACTCTGTACCGAACCTTTACCGAATGTCTGGATGCCGATAAGGATTCCCCTATGCCAGTCTTTAATGGCGCCGGCAACGATTTCCGCTCCGCTGGCGCTTCCTTTATTAATGAGAATAACCAGCGGTATTTCCAGAAAGGCATCTTCATTTTCCGAGAAGTATTCCTGATTCTGATCCGGCAGACGGCCCCTGGTGGAGACGATCATGTTAGGTTTGACAATGAAGCATTCCGCTACCTCGATCGCGTCCTGCAGGATACCGCCGGGATTGTTTCTTAGATCGAGGATCAGTCCCTTGAGATCTTTTACCCCCAGCTCTTTGAGGGCCTTCTTCAGATCCTCGCCTGTATTTTCCTGAAATTGGATGATCCGGATGTAACCTATCCCGTTGGCAATTATGTTGATATCTTTGACGCTTTCCAGTTTGATATAGTCGCGCTCAATGGTAAAGTCCATGAACTCTTTTTTACCCGGCCGCATAATGGTGATGGTTACTTCACTGCCGGGTTTGCCGCGGAGTTTTTTAACCGCGCCGTTCAGGGTAATGTCTTCAGTGCTTTCTCCGTCAATTTTAATTATTTTATCTCCTGGTTTTACCCCGGCCCGGTAGGCAGGCGTATCTTCAAGCGGAGTAACGATTGTCAGGATACCGTCTTTTAACGTGATTTCTACCCCGAGACCGCCAAATTCGCCTTTGGTCTCAATTTTCATTTCCTTGTAGGCTGCCGGGCTGAGAAACTGACTGTGCGGATCCAGGGTGGCCACTACTCCTTTTATCGCCCCGTAGATCAGGTCCTTGACGGAGACTTCCTGAACGTAACTTTTTTGTACTATAGTAAGGACATCGGCAAAAAGTTCCAGTTCCTTATAAAGAGGATATTTCTCATCAGTTGTTTTTGCGGATAGATAGAAATCACTGCCGATAAGCAAGGAAATTAGGGACAGTGAAACAACCCAGATTAATAAAATATTTCGCTTCATGAGCGGTCAGCCTCCATTTTTTTTCTTGTTAGAACCTTATTTGTTGCCTGGATGATATCCGGGGATTCCAGATGATATTCCCGGCAGAGTTCGGCCGGGGTGCCGGACTGGCCGAAGGTATCTTTTATTCCAACCATTTCTATGGGCACCGGCTGAGTTTGCGTGCAGACCTCGGCCACGGCGCTGCCCAGACCGCCGATGATTGAATGTTCTTCGGCAGTTACAATTGCGCCTGTTTCTGCTGCCGCCTGCCGGATAGCCGCTTTATCGATCGGTTTTATTGTGTGCATATTGATAACCCTGGCCTGGATGCCTTTACCGCTCAGTGTTTCAGCTGCTTCCATTGTTTTAGCGAGCAATAATCCGCAGGTAATGATTGTAACATCACTGCCCGGGCGCAGTACGCGTGCTTTACCAATAATAAATTCATCATCCGCGTTGGTGATTAACGGCAATTTCGGTCGGTTAAGTCTGACATAAACAACGCCCTTTCTTTTAAAGGCGCTGATTACTGCCTTACGCGTTTCGTGGCCGTCGCCGGGCACAATGATCGTCATCCCGGGGATGGCCCGCATCAAGGCGATATCTTCCAGGCTTTGATGGCTGGAACCGTCTTCCCCGACAGTAATGCCGGCATGAGAACAGACAATCTTTACATTAAGTTCACTATAAGCAATAGTGTTGCGTACTTGTTCCCAGGCGCGGCCGGTAGCAAACATGGCAAAGGTGCTGACAAAAGGAACTTTCCCGCAGGCGGCCAGTCCGGCGGCAAAACCCATCATGTTTTGTTCAGCAACTCCCATATTAAAGAATCTTTCCGGGAATTCTTTGGCGAAAAACCCGCTGCGGGTAGAGGAAGCCAGATCCGCATCCAGGGCCACTATCTCCGGATACTGCCGGCCCAATTCCACCAGCGTTTTCCCGTAAACGTCTCTATTAGCGATATATTCCATAATAAAACTTCCAATTATAACGGATTAAAAGTTAATCCAGTATTTCCTTCAGTGCCTGCACGGTCTGTTCCTTGTTCGGGGTTTTGCCGTGCCAGGCGGCGGTGTCTTCCATAAAAGAAACCCCTTTACCTTTAATTGTACGGGCGATAATAATCGTTGGTTTCTCTTTAACGGTTTCCGCCTGGTGATAGGCCTTAAGTATTTGACTGATATTGTGCCCGTCAATATCTATTGTCTGCCAGCCGAAGGCCTGCCATTTGGCCGCTATTGGTTCCAGGCCCATTACCTCCTGGATACTGCCGTCTATCTGGAAGCCGTTACTGTCAAGGACTGCACAGAGATTATCCAGCCGATAATGACTGGCCGCCATGGCCGCTTCCCAGATTTGTCCTTCCTGTATTTCTCCATCACCCAGGAGGGCATAAACACGATAATTTTTTTTGTCCAGTTTACCGGCCGCGGCCATCCCGCAGGCGGTACTGAAGGCCTGGCCCAGCGAACCGCTGGAAATATCCACTCCCGGTGTGCGCAATCTGTCCGGATGCCCCTGCAGCATACTGCCGTACTTGCGTAAGGTAAGTAACTCTTTTTTAGGAAAATAGCCGCATTCGGCCAGAACCGCATACCAGAGCGGGGCGGCATGCCCTTTAGAAAAAATTACCCGGTCCCTGTCCGGCCATTGCGGGTCACGGGGATTATGCCTCAAGTGGGCATAATAGAGGGTAACAATTAATTCCACTGCGGATAATGATCCGCCCGGATGGCCGCTATTAGCTTCAGCCAGCATTTGGATAATCTGGTGACGGATTTGCTGGGATGTTTGTTTCAGATCTTTTATTTTAATAGTATTTTTTGTCATGATTTTTCTTGCCGGTATATATATTTAGAAAGATATTTTACTCTAATATAGAATATAGGTAAATCATTTTTTTACTTAGACTGCGGAATAGAGAGTGGACAGGCAACAAAATGCCCGGGGGAGACTTCCTTGAGGTGTGGTTCTTGTTGCCGGCATTGGGGTTGGCTTAAGGAACAGCGGGTGTGGAAACGGCAGCCGCTGGGAGGATTAACCGGGGTAGGCGGTTCGTTTGCCGCCAGTTCGGGGAAACCGCGTTTTTCCGGATCCAGTTTAGGAATAGCGGCCAGCAGGGTTTTTGTGTAGGGGTGGAGTGGATTCTGGTAAAGGTCACTTTTAGAGGCAATCTCAACTATTTTTCCCAGGTACATGACGATAATCCGGGTGCTGAAATGTTCCACTACGCGCAGGTCGTGGGCAATAAAGATATAGGTGAGTTGGAATTTGTCCCGCAGGTCATGCAGCAGGTTAAGGATCTGGGCCTGGACGCTGACATCCAGACTGCTTACCGGTTCATCGGCAATAATCAGTTGCGGCTCTACAGCCAGGGCGCGGGCAATACCGATGCGCTGGCGCTGGCCGCCGCTGAATTCGTGCGGGTAGCGGGACATGTGGGCTGGATTCAAACCCACGGTTTCCAGCAGTTCACCTATGCGGGCAGTTCTTTCCCGTTTGTTTTTAACCAATTTATGGATAGTCAGAGCC
Source organism: uncultured bacterium (assembly GCA_964543115.1). GTDB lineage: Bacteria > Auribacterota > CAZIXI01 > CAZIXI01 > CAZIXI01 > CAZIXI01. The sequence goes on along the minus strand of CAZIXI010000012.1, from coordinate 2,036 downwards.
TCGCCGATAGTGGTGGCAATGCGCAGGCGGGGATTGAGAGAGCCATGAGGATCCTGAAATACTACCTGTACCTGACGGCGAAAAGCCTTAAGTTTGTTTTTGTTAAAGCAAGAGATATCTTCGCCCTTGTATTTAATTTGTCCCTGGCTGGGTTCTGTTAAGCGCAGCAGCAGGCGGGCGAGGGTGGTCTTGCCGCAGCCGCTTTCTCCCACTATGCCCAGTACTTCGCCGTTTCCCAGCTGGAAACTCACATCATCCACGGCCCGCACATAGCCGACCGTGCGTCGCAGCAGCCCGCGGGTTAGGGGAAAGTATTTTTTCAGGTGTGTAACAGTGAATAATTTGGGCATAGAAATTTAAATTAACTAATAATTATCACAGCATTTTTAAAGAGTAATTAAAGCAGCCGATAGATCAGGGCAGCGGATTGTGGTCTTTGTCCACCCATTGTGTGCCTTCGCGAAAGTAAAATCGCCTATTGGGGGTAGTTAAGCAGAAGACAATGCTTCCATCCGGCGGATTTGTTAAATTTTTGATCTCTGTTAGTGACATTCGCGGTACAATTAATCCGCCGGCGCTTGAGGTGACGTCCAGTCCGCCTTGAGGATTATTGGTTCCCATTCCGATCTTTCCGTTACTTTTAATGCATATTGTATTACTGTTGGCGAAAGGGGTAACTCTAATTCTTAATTCTGCTTCTTCAGAGCCAGCCGTAACATTTGTGCCGATGAGAACAATTTCAGCAAAAGTTTTGATATCTCCATTACTGTTTTCCAGTTTTAAATCGATTTTATATCCTTCGTTGTTTTCGATAGTAGTTCCTAATATTCCTGTACGGGTCAATGTGAGCATAGGGAGATTATATGTGTCAGTGGTGTCGCCCATTAGGATATGAAGAGGAGAATTTGGACTTGTTGTTCCAATACCCACTCGCCCCTCGGAATCTATCCGCATTCTTTCACGCAGATTATCTGCGTTTCTGTTGGTGAAGAATCTGAGATATCCACCTTGTCCACTGGTGTCTTCCATGCCGGCACTGATCCGGGCCATGGTGAATTCTGTGCCGCCTGATTCGTCACTGTCGAAGTCGTTAAGATCAATAAAGGCGACATTAGCGTCGGTACTGTTACTACGTGATCCCCTGATCTTGATCGAAGCATCAGCACCATCTGTTTCGCTCTGGGTAAATTCCGCCAAGCGGAAGTTTGGGGGTTCACCCACATCTTGAACTTGCAGTTTACAATTTGGATCCACAGTACCTAGGCCCACACGTCCGCCTTCCACTATCAGGCCGATTTCCTGGATATTGGTGAATGTTTCGGGGGCAAATATTGGTCTGATATGAGCGCCGATGAGCCTCTGGTCATTACCGCTGGCGGTTAACATTGGTTCACAAATCATGCCTGTGGCTTCATGCCCACTGCCTGGATTAATGCTTTGCCGCATGTCGAGAATAGCTTCCGGATTTGGTATCCCAAGGCCCAGGCGGCCTTGATTGGTGAGGCGCATGTATTCAGCGGTGGTGTTTTGATCGCTTACATTTTCCAGTAATTCAAAGGTCAGGACAAATCGTTCCTCTGAAGGACAGCCGGATTTTATCCGGGCCGTGACCCAGTTCTGGGGAACATTGTCCCGCCAGACAAAACGCATTGCGCCACTCCACCCGTAAGCAGTATTGGTGTCTTGATAGATGGTGAATAAATCAATTGGGTTAGGCCCGCTGTCCCGTACTTCCAGCCGTTGGTATACTCCGTAAGGAGCGGGATAGTAAGTAAGTAACCGAACCTCGTTTTGGCCCTGGGCATAACCCTGTTGGGAAAGACAAATGGTTATAGTTATTAATAATAAAAAAATTAATACTCTTTTCATGTGCACCCCCATACAATTTCGGATTTTAGATTGTGGATTGCGGATTTTTTTTGCTTTTTTATTTGTAAGTGCTTTAATTCCGCCTTCCGAAATTAACATTGTGTTTACTTTTCTTCCAGTTGTGAAATTCTTTCTTCCAGTTGTTGCATTTTATTGTTCATTTCTTT
>CAZIXI010000011.1:0-27181 GCA_964543115.1 uncultured bacterium | reverse complement strand
GGCACCGGCCAGGAATCCATTGAAAAGGCTGTCGCTACAATCAAGGCCCTGACTCATGAAGTAGAAGTCGGCAATGTCTATGAAGGAACCGTAAGAACCATCATGGACTTTGGCGCCTTTGTAGAACTCGTCCCCGGTAAAGACGGACTGGTTCACGTCTCTGAGCTTTCCGAGGGTTACGTAAAAAAAGCCGCGGATGTAGTCAAGGTTGGCGATAAGATGCGGGTGGTCGTGATTAAGGTTGATGAACGAGGCCGGATAAACCTCAGCGCGAAGCGCGCTCCAAAATAATAACGGAAATATCCCCAAGACCACCCAACAATCTCCGCCCAACCTCCAAGATCTTGCAGGAAAAGACATCACATCTTAAAAAATATATCTTTATTGCTAAAGAGGACTTCTTAACGCAGAGGCCGCAAAGCACGCAAAGTCTCGCAGAGTTTTTTATATTAGTTTTTTTCTCTGCGTCCTCTGCGTTAAGAAGGTTATTTGTTTTTATAGCTTGAACATTACGAGCGGAGCGAGTTATCTTGTATGGCTAAACAAAAAAAAGTCAAAAAGACTATCGCCCCCTGGAGCTTTATTTTAATCGGCCTGGGAGTATTTCTTCTCCTGAGCCTCACCTCTTATCAACCAAACGATGTAAGCTACTACCGTTCTCCGCCTAATTCTCCATCGCATAATTTCATCGGCCCGGTAGGTGCCTGGTGCGCATTCGGCCTCTACTTTGTACTGGGACTGGGAGCCTACATTATACCGCTCAGTCTGCTCATTTGGGGGATATTTGCCTTAAAAAAAATCAAATTCGAAAAGAGACCGGATATCTTTGCCTTTGCCTGGTCCGCACTGCTGATCAGCACGAGCGGCCTATTAACATTAGCGGGCGAATGGCTGCAAAATCCGCCCCTCCTGGCACGCTGGCAGCTGCCCGGCCTCGGCGGAATTACCGGCGCGGTGATCAGCAACCATTTTCTGATCAAATTTTTTGGCCGCAGCGGCACCGCCCTGATCCTGGCCACTATTTGTATCGTATCTCTTGTCTATCTAACCGAACTTAGAATTATCTCAGCCTGTGCCTGGTTGCTTAAAAAAGCCGGCCTGGGCATTGCCCAGCTAACAAAAATTATCTGGCTCAATTTCTGTAGGATTATTTCTCTGCCGCAAAAAATTATCCGCCGGAGGATAATTGAAGCCCGGCAGAAAAAAGAAACCCAGATTCAGGAACTGCCGGAGAAGAAAAAACCAAAAGCCGAAGGCGGCCTGAAAATCACCGATATCCTTAAAAAGAGAATCAAACCAGTAGTTACTCCGGCCGGAGAAACAAAACGAAAAATCAAGGTCAGCACCCCTACTCCTTCTTCGTTTAAACCCGCTCCAAAAACGCTCCCCAAACCTCCGGGACAATTAATCTCTCCGGAACAATATCAATTACCGCCGCTGGACCTGCTGGAAGCAGCCCCCATCGTTACGGAAAGGGATTCCAAAGAAGACCTTACCCAAAGCGCCAAGGTCCTGGAAAAGACCTTAGCGGAATTCGGCATCAGCATAAGAGTAACCAGCATCCAACGGGGCCCGGTAGTAACCCTTTATGAGATTTCTCTCGCCCCCGGAACCAAGGTGGGCAAAATTACCGCCCTGGGTGACGACATTGCGCTGGGCATGCGAGTCGGCGGCGTGCGTATCATCGCGCCAATTCCGGGCAAGGCCGCCGTAGGCATTGAAGTTCCCAATACAAAACCAAAATTTGTTTACTTAAGAGAAGTACTAACCACCCCTAAATTTGTCCAGACAAAAGCTAAACTGCCCCTGGCCCTGGGTATGGACGTAGCCGGACATCCCTTAATCTCAGACCTCTCTGAAATGCCCCATCTATTAATCGCCGGCACAACCGGCTCCGGAAAAACCGTCTGCTTAAACGCCCTCATCCTCAGCCTGTTGTTTAAACGCAAGCCGGATGAGCTTAAAATGCTTATGGTCGATCCCAAGATGGTTGAACTCTCTGCCTATAAAAATATCCCGCACCTCATAGTTCCCCTCATCCATGATCCCAAAAAAGCTTCTCTGGGTCTGGCCTGGGTTGTCCGGGAAATGGAGCGCCGCTATGAATTATTCGCGACAACCGGTGTGCGTAATCTTGAAGGTTTTAATACCCGGCCCGGCAGAGAAAAATGTAAAAAGCTTCACGAAATGGACGGGAAACTCACTGAAATAGATTATCAACAAGATACTCCTGCTACCCTGCCCTATATTGTTATTATTATCGATGAACTTGCCGACCTGATGATGGTCGCCCAGGCAGATATCGAAACTGCTATCGGCAGATTAGCACAATTATCCCGCGCTGTCGGCATACACATTGTCCTGGCCACTCAACGGCCTTCCGTGGATGTATTAACCGGCGTAATCAAGGCCAATTTCAGCTGCCGCATCTCTTTTCAGGTAGCCAGCAAAGTAGATTCCCGTACCGTCCTGGACACCGGCGGCGCCGATACCCTTTTAGGAAAAGGCGATATGCTTTTTGTGCCGCCGGGCTCATCAAAACTCATCCGCGCCCAATGCACACTGGTCAGGGACGCGGAAATAAGAAGGGTTGTCGATTACATTGTCAGCCAGCAAAAGGCCCAGTTCGGCCCCCAGGGCCCGGGGCAGGGCGTTTTTCATAAACTCCAGAAAGTCCAGGAAGAAATGGACGAAGATCCTTTATTCCAGCAGGCGGTGGATGTGGTGCTTACCACGCAACAGGCATCCGTAAGCGTGCTGCAGCGCAAATTAAGAATCGGTTATAACCGTGCCGCCCGGATCGTGGATATGATGGAGGCCCGCGGCATCGTCAGCCCGTTAGCTGACGGAAAACGGGACATCCTCCTGGACAGAAATGAGATATTTACCGATTCATAATTATATTTTTATAATGTGTAGATAAAATGCTGCTACAGGCAGCCACTTTGTGAGGTAAATTATGCAGGAATTAGAAAAAATTGAAAATCTCGGCCAATACTTAAAGAATATCCGTGAAGAAAAAAAGATACCCGTTGCCCAGGTTGCCCAAGAATTAAAAACCAGCATGGATATTATCCAGGCGATTGATAATAACGAATACGAGCGGCTGCCCGCTCCAATTTACGTAAAAGGTTATCTGCGCAGTTACGCCAAATACATGGGACTGGACGGAGAGGCCATCGTTGAACTCTATAAGAAACTCTACCCCACCGAGACCAAGCAGGAACTGGTGCTCGAGAAACAAAAATTACCGGGGATAAATTTTAACTGGCAAAAACTTTTCCAACCTAAGGTGTTGATTCCCCTTTGCGCAATTCCGCTTGCGCTTATATTACTTCTGGTTTTCTTCTTATTTCGCCCGGCAAAGCAGGAACCTCTCTCCCCTCAGAGCCCGTTGAAAAGCCGGCCGGTCCGGGAGGCAACACAACAACCGGCACAGCCGGAACCACCGGAGAAGATTATTGAACCCTCCGCCCTGGTTACCCCCTTAAAAACACCTATTTCCTTAACCGCCAAAACCACCGACGCCGTCTGGCTGCGGATTCACACGGATGGAAAGCTTATTTTCGAAGGGATTCTGGCAAAAGGTGAGCAAAAGAACTGGACCGCGACCAGCGAATTCAAATTACGCATCGGCAATCCCGGCAACCTTAACCTCATCGTCAACGACCAGCAACTGGGCCGGGTTTCTCCTTACGGCGGCCCGGTTAACGCAATTATCAATAAAGACGGCATTGAGGTAGAAAAATAGCAGGGAACGACCTCCGTGTCGTCCCGAACCTCCGTGTCGTCCATGACCACCGTGTCATCCCGAATAATAATGGAATATTAAATACCGGGCGGACACAGAAGTCCGCCCCTACCTGTCCGCAGAATATACAAAATCATTATCAGGGCATAAACCGTCACTAATGCCTCGGTAGCAATCAAGGCCGGAATATGGCCGACATTGGTGTTCCATAGATATAAAACGCCGACTGAGGTAAAATCAACCAGGGTATGAAAGGCGAGCGCGTACCACCACCAGCGCCTACCGCTGGTAAATGACTGCAGGACCATCACCGTCAGGCCGATTTGAATGGCCACGGCACAAATTCTTTCCCAACCGCCCAACAGCGGTTCCCAACCCTGCAGCTGGCCATATTGCGCCTGCATTTGCGCAATATTACCACTATAAGCAGTTAACATACCAGCCGGTAAAAAATTTATTGCCAGATAACTGACTAGGGCAATTAACTGTAAGATCCCTACTCCGATTGCCTCCAGCCCGCCATGACCGGCTCCCACCATCAGGGCCGTGGACCATTTACGGTCACGCCCCGGAATCACAAAACGAAAGGCCAGCCAGCGGCCGCCCTCTTCAAAAAGCCCCGCGGTTAGACTCAAAAAAAGGAGAAACAGCCAGAAAAAACCCAGTTGTTGCAATCCCGTTTGCACAAACGGCTGGCGCTGAATAAAGGTAATAAGCGGGATCCGGGTAATTGCCTGAAAAATAAGAAAAATTAAAACACCGTAAAACCAGTACCGCCAACTGGCCCGAAACCGGCGGGCAATATAGATAGCCAGTAAAATCGCCGGTGCAATATCCATTAAAACGGCTATTGTATAACTGAAAACTAAAATTATATTCATAATTTAATGGTTAATGGGCCGGGACAGTGCCCGGCCCCTACTGCCATTAAAGGAATGGATATAGACTGCCCCACGATTTCATCGGGGGACTGCTATTATTGGTATGGGTATAAACTGCCCTTGACCCTATAGAGGTTTTTTACCCGTGTTTTCTTTTTTGGATATTTTTGTGTTGAATAGAAGTTAGATAGTCATCCAGCTCCTGGACACTGCTAAAAATCTCTTGTGCCGGCAGGGCCTTAATAATATCGAAAACATCTCTTATCTGCGGCTGGAGATTGACCATCACCATTGTCCCGCCCTGTTGAATTATTCTCTTTTTGGTATTCAGCACTACGCCAACCCCGCTGCTATTGATATATTCAAGCCCTTCCATATCAAAGATAATCACCCGTGGCGACTGCCCTAAAACCGCCTTTACTTCTTTTTCTAAATCAGCATAACTGTTGGCATCCAGTGATCCTACAGGCGCAATAGTAAAAGTCCCTTGTGCTTTTTCCTTAACCCTAACTTGCAAAGGCATTTGAACCTCCTTTTTCAATTTTAGATTTCAGATTTCAGATTTCGGATTTCGAAAAAAAATGGGCAATCCGTATTCCTTATCCTCAATTGAGATTATCAAGTAATTTTACCTTTTTCTCAGACGTTTTTCAACTGCCAAAATACCTTAGTACCATTATCGTAATATCATCTGATTGCGGGCTGCTGCCGGCAAAGGCCTGAATTTCAGTCAATGTCTTGGTTGTCAAATCCTTAAGCGATTCTTTCCGATTAGCGGAAACAATTTCCTGCAACCTCCCCCCGGAAAATTGTTCACGCTGCTGATTAAAGGCCTCAGTGGCCCCATCGGTATACAGATAAATAGTATCCCCCGGCTGCAAAATAAGTTTATCACTCCTGAACGGTATCTGCTTAATCATACCGACAATCGTGCTTCTGCCTCCCATAATAAATTCCGGCTCCTGCCCCTGGTGAACATAGAGGGGCGGGTTATGACCGCAATTACTATAGGTTACTTCCCCCGTCCTGATATCCAGAATACCAAGAAAAACGGTTACAAACATTGCCGCTGTACTTTCCTGAACCACCTCTTGATTGACCCTGGTCATAATCTCCGCCGGACAACCAGCCTCTTTCGCGGAGGCCTTGATCAGAGTCTTAACCATCGCCATAAACAAGGCCGCCGGCACACCCTTGCCGGAAACATCGCCAATCACAAAACAGAGATGATTATCATCAATCAGGAAGAAATCATAAAAATCACCGCCTACCTCTTTCATCGGATCCAGAACCGCGTAGAGATCAAATTGTTTGCGTTCGGGAAACGGTGGAAATTTTTTCGGCACCAGCCCCAGCTGAATATCATGGGCGACCTTCAGTTCACTCTCGATCCGTTCTTTTGCCGCGGTTGTTTCTTTAAGGTTTTTAATATAGACTTTCAGGTCCGCCGACATCTTGTTAAACGTCCCGGCCAGCTGTTCGATTTCATCACCGGTCTTGATATCCAGACGGTAATCCAGATCCCCTCTACCAACAATCTGCGCGCCCCGGTCCAGGGCAAGAATGGGCCTGGTAATCTTTTTTGATAAACGATAGGCCGTCCAGGAATCAACCAGGATAATAATAATAAAAATTATACTGAGTAAATTTAAAACCTTCTGCAGGCGTTTATCGATGTGCCCGCGTGTATTCTCCGTCGCCGCCACAATCATCTTCTTGGTGGCCAGGGCCGGGGCAATGATATCGTCCACCGGCACAACAATCCCCATAAACCAATCAGTAACCGTAACCGGGGCATAGGCAATATATTGATCGCTGCCGTCCAATTTGCAAACAGCAATTCCTGTTTTACCGGCAACCATCTCTTCGGCAATTTTTCTTAATTGAGCGTTTTCTGATTCCAGCAGATTTTCTGTTTTATAGGTTTCATCCCAGCGAATATCGCCGGCCACCAATCCCGGCCGGACAATGGTCCTTCCCTGTTTATCAATCAAAAAAGCATAACCGGAATCACCGATCTGGGTACTCATGATCTTCTTATTCATTACTTCCAGGGTAACATCAACTTCCGCCACTCCCGCCAGCTTACCCTGCGGGCCTTTAAAAGACTTGGCACAGGTAATGATTAATTCATTGGTAGCGGCATGAATATAGGGTTCGGTCCAGATCAACTTCCCTTCACTGACCGCCTGCCGGTACCAGGTACGTTTGCGGGGATCATAAGCCGGATCGCGGCCCGTGCGCCAGGGATAACTGCGGAAGATACCGCTCTCTGTCCCCAGACAAAGTGTATCAATACAATAGTCGTTGGCAAAGAGAGCCACAAATATTTCATCCATCAGACTGGAAGCGGCCAACTCCTCCTGCACATCGGCCAACTGCACTCCGGGAGCCAATTTGTAGACAGAATGCGCATAGATATCCGCCGGTTTCTGCTCTTCTGAATACGATTCTCCGGGCAGACAACGCTCCGGTTTACTCCAAAGATTGGTGGCATATTCCACCATAATCATTACTTCCGCGGCTACCTTTTCCAATAAGGCGTTACTGATCGCCGCCTGGTCTTTGGCCACCTGGATGAGATATTCTTCCGCCTGTTCTCTCAACGCGGCAATACTATCACTAACCGCGCTTTCTCCCAGGGACATACTCCTGGCCAGCGTATACCGGCCCAATTTTTCCATATCGTCAAAGGCGATATAGCCAAAAATAATCAGCGAAATAAGCGCCAGCCCAAAAAGGGCGATAAAAATCTTCGAGCTTATTTTTAACTTAATTATCTTTTTTAGGCTCATTTCCCCTCGCTACGCTCGGGACTGCTATTATTGGAATGGTTATAGACTGCTCCTGTCCTTTCGACAAACTTTTATAAGCAAAGCGATAAGCACACCACAAACAAAACTGCCCAGGTGAATCAGCCAGCCTATCCTGAAGCCATACCCCACAAGAATACTTACCAAGGTATTATAGAGTACCCACCCCAGTACATAAACAAGTACCGGGATATCAAATATCTGCCGGCCAATAAACGTTTTGATTATCCCTTTGGGATAAAAAACAAGATAGGCGCCCATTAACCCGACAATCCCGCCGCTGGCCCCTACTGCCGGTATTGGCGATTGCGGAGCTATTTTCAAATAACAGAAAGCGCCCGCAAAACCACAGGCAAAATAGAGAAGGATAAATTTAACCCGGCCCAGGGTATTTTCCATTCTATCGCCAAAAACCCAAAGATATACCAAATTACCCAGAAGATGAAACACATTGGCGTGAATAAACATTGACGTAAAAATCGCATAATAATGACCAGGCCCAAACAACGCCGGGACAAAACCATATTGTTTAAATATCTCCGCCAGATCAAACCGCTCAAACAGCAGCCAACTCGAAACAATAAAATTAATTAACAGCAGGACCGTCGTTAGATAAGGGGTCAGGGCTGTTTTGCCGGTAGTGCGTAACGGAAAAATAAACGGGAAAAACGGGGTCTTTTCTCCTCCCTCAGCCAAGATATCCTCGTCTTCAGTGACAGGCGGCTCCGGGTTTTTCGCCGGCTGCCTTTTCCCCAGTATCTCCGCCACCTTAATCTCCTGAAAATACTTTTCTTCAAAGGGTCCGGGGATCCATTTCTTGCCGCAGGTATCGCATTCAAAAATGCTCGTCACCTCATCCCATATTTTATAGACATATTTTTTGAGAAACGAAGCACATTGCGGGCATGCTTCCATCGCCCTTTCCTGAGTAAGCCTCAGTTCCGGAATAAAGGGATAATTTACCTCTTCAATTGACTGTACATCCTGGTTAATACAAACAATCTTATTTATCTGCTCTTCAGTAACCCACAATCCCTGACAATGTCCGCATCTCTCGACAACAGTATCCGCAGAGTAATGAACAGTTTTCAACCGATCGTGGCCAAACGGACATTTCATTTTCTAGCGCCTTTGTCTGGCTACCTCATAACAAATAATCGCCGCGGCTGTAGTTACATTAAAGGAAAGCGGCGCACCGTGCATGGGGATAGAAAACCGCAAATCCAGGTGTTTTTCTACTCCATAACGCACACCCTCGCCTTCAGAACCGAGAACCAGTCCCAGAGGAAAAGGCAATTTTACGCCGCTGACTGTTTCTCCGCCCTCAACTACCGCTCCGGCAATCCAATAATTATCTTTCTTCGCTCTGATAATGGCCTGGGCCAGATTACCCACCATGGTTACCGGCACATAATTCTCCCCGCCACTGGCCACATGCAATACCGCGTCAGTAACCTCACAAGCTTGATGTTTGGGCAGAACAACGGCAAAACCGCCAAGACAAGCCGCTGTGCGCAAGATTGCGCCCAGATTATGCGGATCCATTACCCGGTCAAGAAAAAGAAAAGTGTATTTGTTTTTCCCGCTAAGCAGATCATCAAATTCCTGGTAGGCAAACTTTTTTACTTTAGCAAGAATCCCCTGCAAATGCACACCCTGCTTAAATCTGGCTAATTCCTTCCGGGGGAGGCTTTGAATCGGAATCTTCGCGGCATAGACCGCCTGGACAATCTGCGGTTCAGCAAAGCCCTCCTGAACAAAAATTTCCTGAATGCTTGCCGGATCGGCCCGCAGGCGCTCCCAAACTGAATTTTTACCATAAAGATACATGGCATATATTATACCAGAATTAGGTAAATCTTCCCATATCATTCATATTTTGCTAAAATAACTCCTCATTAAAAAGGAGATATATATATGACCAAGTACTCTTTCCAATCCGTTATTTTTGATCTTGATGGAGTAATCACCAAAACCGCCCTGGTGCATGCCCAGGCCTGGAAGAAAACCTTTGACGACTATATGCGCCTGCGGGAAAAAAGAGACGGTGAAGCTTTTCGGGAATTCACCCATGAAAACGATTACCTGCCCTATGTAGATGGTAAACCCCGCTACCAGGGCGTAAAGAGCTTTCTGGAATCCCGTAATATCCATATTCCCTTTGGCGAACCTGCCGATCCCCCGGACAAAGAAACAGTCTGCGGGGTGGGCAACAAAAAGAATGATATGTTCCGCCTGATTATTCAGGAACAAGGGGCAGAGGTCTATCCCTCAACGATTGAGTTTATTAAGGCCCTGCACGCTGCCGGAATTAAGGTGGGGGTGGCCTCCTCATCAAAAAACTGCCAATTGATCCTGCAGGCAACAAATATTGAAGACCTGTTCGAAACCAGAGTGGACGGAGTTGTCTCCGCCCAACTGGGCCTAAAGGGAAAACCGCAGGGGGATATCTTTACCACCGCCGCCCGCAATATCGGCACCATCCCTAACCGTTCCGTGGTTGTAGAAGACGCTACCTCCGGCGTAGCCGCCGGCAGAAACGGCGGCTTTGGCCTGGTGCTGGGCATTGCCCGGGAGAACAACGAAAAGGAACTCTGTGAAAACGGCGCTGATCTGGTTGTGCGCGATATGGCGGAAATCAACCTTGATATTGTTGAAAAATGGTTTGCCCGGCAGCCACAACCCTTGTTCCCGAACTGGAAAAAAGCTGCGGCAGATAAAACCGTTCCCAAGCCGATTCTCCTTAATCCCTATCACCGCCGCAGCGGCAAAGAGGCCCTGGCCGGAGACAAAAAACTGGTGTTTTTCCTTGATTACGACGGCACACTGACTCCGATTGTCCAACGCCCGGAACTGGCGGTAATTTCTCCAGAAATGAAAGAAACCGTCAAGCAGCTCGCCAAAAAACACACCGTGGCCGTAGTCAGCGGCCGAATGCGGGAAGATGTGGAAAAGCTGGTGGGCATTAAGGGCCTGTTTTATGCCGGCAGTCACGGATTTGATATAGTCGGCCCCGGGATGACCATGGTTCAGCCGCAGGCAAGTGAAACCATCCCGCTCGTATCTAAACTGATAGAACAGCTGAAACAAACTCTCGGCAAAATCCCCGGCGTAATTATCGAAGAAAAGAAATTCAGTCTAGCGGTGCATTACCGGCTGGTAGAAGAAAAATATCTGGCCCAAATTAAAAAAGAGGTAGAAGAAATCGTGGCTGCGCATAAATCCTTACGCATCCTGAGCGGGAAAAAGGTTTTTGAGATCATGCCGGCCATTGACTGGGACAAGGGCAAGGCGGTAAGCTGGATTATGGCCGCCCTGAAAATTTCCTGGCAAGAAACCACTGTTACCTATTGGGGCGATGATACCACCGATGAAGACGCCTTTCTCGCCGTGCGTACCCGGGGAACAGGTATCCTCGTAGCCGCCAAAGCCAAGGCCTCCGCCGCGCATTTCCGCGTCAACTCCCCGGCAGAGGTACAAAAATTATTTGTAAAATTAATCAGTTAATTATTTTTTAAAAATGAAAGAAGATCAGACAAATTGGAAAATAGTTTACGACGGGTTTAAGCCGGCCCAGGAAGGGCTGCGTGAAGCCATCTGCACTCTGGGCAACGGCTATTTCGGTACCAGGGGAGCGGCTCCAGAATCTACCGCTTCCCGTATCCATTATCCGGGCACTTATATTGCCGGCCTCTTCAACAAACTGGCCACGGAAATCTCCGGCCGGACAGTCTGGAACGAAGACATGGTCAACTGCCCCAACTGGCTTCTGCTGACATTTCGTGTCGGTAAAGGCGATTGGGTAACACCGGCCAATTCCACTATTCTCTCTTATCACCAGGAACTTGATATGTACCACGGCATCCTGAGCAGGAAGATGCGCGTCCGGGACCGTCACGGACAGGAAACAACAATCGAAACCCAGCGAATCGTGCACATGACCGATCCACACAACGGAGCAATACGGTATGTAATCACTCCGGAAAACTACGACAACTGGATAGTTGTCCGTTCCACCCTTGATGGAACAGTACAAAACACCGGTGTGGCCCGTTACCGCCAGCTGAATTCCCGGCATCTGAAACCACGCTCCCTGGGAACATTCGGTAAAAGCGGCGTTTACCTGGCAATGAAAACCAATCAATCAGGCATTATTATTGCCGAAGCGGCCCGCACACGCATCTACACTGAAGAAAAAGAACTTCGGCCGGTAGGGAGAATCCAGACCAAAGAGAAAAAACGCGGGATCAGCCTGGAATTCGGCATCTTTGTAAACAAAAAAAAGAAATATCAAATAGAAAAAACTGTATCTATTTATACATCTACCTCCAAACACCGCGGAATCCGTGATCCTCTTACAGCGGCGATTAATTCCGTTAAGGCCTTACCGCGTTTTGCCGAACTATTAAAAACACATAAACAGGCCTGGGAAAGCCTGTGGAAAAAATTTGATATTCAGATTACGGGCGACGAATTTTCTCAGCGCATACTGCGTCTGCATACCTTTCATCTCCTGCAAACCGCTTCCCCGCACAATACCGTGATCGATGCCGGCCTGCCGGCCCGTGGTTTACACGGAGAGGCCTACCGCGGCCATATTTTCTGGGACGAAATGTTTGTTATGCCTTTTTATGATCTGCATGCCCCGGAAATCAGCAAGGCCCTGCTATTGTATCGTTACCGCCGTCTGCCGCAAGCGCGTAAATATGCCCAGGAAAACGGCTACCAGGGCGCGATGTTCCCCTGGCAGAGCGGCTCCACCGGGGAAGAGGAAACCCAGGTTATTCATCTCAATCCCCTTTCCGGCAAATGGGGACCGGACCACAGCTGTTTGCAGAGACATGTCTCATTTGCCATCGCCTACAACACCTGGCAGCACTGGAAAACCAGCGGTGACCTCAATTTCCTTTCCCTTTACGGCGCCGAGATACTTTTATCTATTGCCCAGTTCGGATCCAGCCTGACAAAATACAATGCCCGTGACCACCACTACCATACCGAAGGCATTATGGGACCCGACGAATTCCATGAACGATTACCCGACGCGGAAAATGCGGGGTTTCGCGATAACGCCTACACCAACATCCTGATTGTCTGGACCATGCTGCGAGCCCGGGAGGCATTGACCCTGATTCCGGAACAAGACCGGAAGCGCATTATAAAAAAAATAACCTTAACAGAAGAAGAACTACAGCGCTGGGACGATATCAGCGAAAAAATGAATATTTTTATTAATCCGGACGGCATTATCAGTCAATTTGAAGGGTACCTCAAACTAAAAGAACTGAATTGGGATGCCTACCGGCAAAAATACGACAATATTCAGCGCCTGGACAGGATCCTCAAGGCCGAAGGAAAATCGCCCAATGATTATAAAGTAGCCAAACAGGCAGACGTATTGATGATCTTCTATCTATTTTCCCTCCCCGAAGTAAAAGAACTTTTCCACCGTTTGGGCCATCATTTTTCTAAAGAAATGCTAAAAAAGAACTATGAATACTATTTGAAAAGAACATCACACGGCTCCACCCTGAGTAAAGTGGCTCATTGTTATGTTTCGCACATGATCGGCAGAGGAGAAGAATCCTGGCAATGGTACCTGGATGTACTAAAATCTGATATTTACGATATCCAGGGAGGCACCACTCCCGAAGGCATCCACTGCGGGGTGATGGGAGGTTCAATTAATATCGCCCTGAAGAACCTTGCCGGCATCGATATCCTTCCTCACCGAATCAAAATATACCCGCACCTGCCGGGAATCTGGGAAAAAATCCAGCTTAATTTCTCCTGTCGGGACAATCTGATTTCGCTGGAGATCAGCCGCGAACAAATTACAATAACTATCAGGGGGCACAAATATAAACCTGTTAATCTTTCTTTTGAAATCGAGGGCAAAAGACATATCCTGGAATCGGGAAAACCCCATACAATACCCCTAACAAAATAACGGGAGGAATAAAAATGCCGCAGGAAAGAATCTTAATCGTTGAAGGCGATATCGGTCTGGCAGAATTATTGACCACAAGGCTCAAAGGCATGGGCTATTTAGCTGACTGTGTCCACACAGGCATAGACGCCTTAAACGTCTTAAAAAGCACCTGGGTTGATCTGGTCATTATCTCCATCATCCTGAAAGGTGAAATGCACGGCTTTCAGCTTTTTAAAGAAACACGGAGAAAAAAAACATACGCCAAAATTCCCGTAATTATCCAGTCCGGCAAACCGGGAATGAAAAAAGTTTTTGAAAACATGGGAGCAGCCGCTTATTTAACTAAACCTTATTCCATAGAAGACGCGCTAAAAAAAATAAACGATATCCTTAACAAATAATCTTTTACAGGGAGGAAATTATGGCAAAGTCGAAATCACCAAAATCCAGACTGGCCTCTTTAAACAGACGGCTCAAAGACATCAAGGCAAAAGATATAATGACGGAATACGTCATTACCACGACAGAGAACACGACTCTGGCGGAAGTGGCCGAAATAATGATTAAAACCCGGATCAGCGGCCTGCCGGTCGTCAATAAACGCGGCCGGATTATCGGCATTATTACCGCCACTGATCTTTTCATCGTTATGGACATGATCAAATCCGGCGAAATCATTACCAGCGGCACATCGGCCACTAATGTGCCCACGGCAAAATTCGCCATGTCCACCGAAATATTCAGGATCCGGAAACACACTTCACTGGAAGAGATTATCGCCCTGATGCAATTTAAGAATGCCCACACCCTGCCGGTAATGGAAGGAAATAAAATGGTCGGGGTAGTCGGCCGCCGCGATGTTTTCAAAAACTTCTACGCCATTGAAAAGGAACTGTATTTATAGGCGATGGGCCGGGCAGGCCCGGCCCCTACTCCTAGGTTTCTTTGGTTACAAATAAGGTCTGAGTGGGATAGGCGAATTCGATGCTGCGGGATTCAAACTCTTTCTTGATGGCAAAATTGATTTCCTGCTGAATATCCATATACTTATTATAGTCACTGCCCATGACATAATAAACCACTTCATAAATCAGGCTGAAATCTCCGTAAGAAAAGAAATGCGCCCGGTCAAAAACCGTATCCTTGATACCCTTAACAATCTTCTCGATTATCCCGGGAATCTCTTTTCCCTGTTCCAGGGTAGTTTGATAGGTAACCCCTAATTTAAAAACCACCCGCCGCTGTCCCATGCGTTTATAGTTACGCACCCGGGAATTCGTCAGGTCACTGTTGGAAAAAACAATCTGCTCACCGCCCAGACTGCGGATCCGCGTTGTCTTGATCCCGATATAATCAACCGTACCCAGATATTCCCCGACGATAATAAAATCCCCGATCTCAAACGGCCGGTCAAACAGAATAGAAAAATAACTGAACAGATCCCCCAGAATCGCCTGCGCGGCCAGGGCAATGGCCACACCGCCCACACCCAGCCCGGCAATCACCGCGGAGATCTTAAAACCAAGATTATCCAGAAAAAAGATAATGGCTACGGCCCAGATAATCACCTTAATCACCCGCAGGATGCCGCGCAGGCTGCGCTCCAGGGTTTTGTCCTGCCCCCGGCTCCGCCAGTAAACATTGAAAACATAACCGATTAATACCGTCGCCAAGCGCACGATGAACAATACCAAGACCGCCATGGCAATGGTATCAATAATTTTACGTAATAACGGGGGGAAATTAAGCGTGTTAACCGCCAAAATGAAGGCCCCGAAATAGAGCAGCGGTAGAACAATCTTCTGCACAACTCGAATAATAAAGTCATCAATGGTGGTGGCCGTATGCTGGGCCCAGCGCTTCAGCCGGCGGAGCAGATATCGCTGAAAAAGTTTTACCGCCATACAGGTAACAAAAAAGATCACCACAGCCAGCAGATAATCATAAACACTATTCGCCCAAATTTCCTGATTAATAAGTTCTAAAAGCATTTTCCCCTCCTAAAAAAGCCGTATTTCGCACATCGCATATCGTACTTCGTATCTAATAAAATTCATCACACATTTTAATTTGACCGATCATATACACGAAACACGAAGTACGATGTACGATATGCGAAGTACGATCATCTGCTGCTTACCTGTATAATCTCAGTCTATATCCATTCCTGTAATGGCAGCCCTAAGCTTTGCTTAGGGCCAATTTCTCCTCATAGTGCCGGGCCTTGTCTTCCTCACCATAATGTTGATAGAAACCTACCATGTTCTCGATAACATTACGCACATCCGGATGATCCGGGGCGAAAACCCCCTGCACAATCCGCAGGGCCCGTTTATAAAGCATTTCAGCTTCTATGTATTTATCCTGATAGGTAAAAATCTGCGCCAGGGTGGTTAAATCAATCGCCAGATGAGGATGATTTTTCCCCAAAAGTTTTTCGTCGATCACCAGCGCGCGTTTACAAAGCGGCTCGGCCTCAGCGTATTTATCCTGGGTAATATACAACAGGGCCAGATTATTACAGTAGGTAGCCACCGCCGGATGTTCCGGTCCGTAAATCTCCGCGCTAATCGCCATTACCTTTTTATAATAGGATTCCGCTTCATCATATTTTCCCTGCACGTCATATAACAGGGCCAGATTATTCATCGTGGCCACAGTATGCGGATGTTCTTCGCCAAATGATTCTTTATTGATCCTTAAGGCCCGGTTATAGAGGGATTCGGCCTCCAGATACTTTCCCTGCAGATAATAAAGCAGACCCAGATTGTTCATTGAAATCGCCACATCCGGATGATCAGTGCCCAGGTTCTTTTTATCAATGGCCAGCGTACGTTTATAAAGTTCCTCCGCTTCATCATATTTACCCTGTAATTTATAGAGTCCGGCCAGGTTACTATAATCCGTGGCCACATCCGGATGATCAGTGCCCAGCACCTTTTCATCTATGGCCAGCGCCTGCCGGTACAAAGGCTCAGCCTCGGCATATCTGGCCTGGAGCACATAGAGCAAGGCGAGATTATTATAAATAATCGCCACATTGTAGCTGTCTTCACCATAAGCAGTTTTAAAAATCTCCCGGGCCCGGGCAGAAAGTTGCTCTGCTAGATCATATTTTCCCTGGCGGATATAGAGTAAGGCAATGTTGTTCAGGGTAATCGCCACATCCGGATGATCCTCACCCAGGGTCTCTTCGATAATCGGCAGGGCCAGTTTATAGAGCTGTTCAGCCTTAGCGTATTTCCCCAGGGTTTGATAAACAAAGGCCAGATTATAAATCGAGGTAAGGATATTGGGTTTGTCAGTATCCAGCGTGCGTTTAGCCAGTTTAAAAGCGCTTTCCGCCACTTTCACCCCGCGGGAATACTCCCCTTGCTCGTAAAGCTCCTCAATATCAGCATTCAGCTCTTCCCAGGTCAGTTCCTGGGCAGCTAACGGCAGGAAAAACAAGAGGGAAAAAAATACGATTATTGCTATTATCCCTTTATTCATTAATCCGTATTGTATCATAAAACAATATAAGTTTCTATAACCTTCAGTTAAATCTACCACCCCCTTGACATAACCGTAAATATATGTTACATTGTTATAACCACCTATCTTTTAGGGCTTAACAAATGAAAACACTTTGTAAATATATCTCGACAATTCTAATCGTTAGTGTTTTATCCACTGGTATAGCCTCTGGCAACGGCTCGCGATATCTGGCACCCGAATCCAAATTGGCAGGTGTCTTCAGCGGCAACGACATAACCTTGATCGGCCTAGCCAGCTGGGCGGAATTCACTTCCGGCACACTTGCCTTACCGGACTTTATCAGCTCCCGCCAGCAGACTATCCAGGCAGTTGCCAAGCGAACCGGTATTCAGTTGGATGAACTCAGTGAAGTGGCCTGGTTGAGCTTGAAAGGAAAAACCCGAGGCCGGGCACTTTATGTACTTATCCGCCGCGCAAACCGGCTCATCTATTTAAGATTCAGCAACATTGCCGGTGTTAGTGATAAACTGCAGGACGTGCTTAGTGGTTTTGAAACACCACTTCCTGAAGTCAGTGAACTTCTCCCCCACGCTTGTGTTGCCAACCAACTCACCCTACCCTATCTGAACAGGTTGCTTTTTCTGCAAATAAAGGAACACTGCCAATTGAAACCGGCAACAATAACCACAGCAAGAAAAACGCGTTTGTCACAAAAAAATATTTTTATCCAGATATTAATCATAATAACCCTGCCGTTATCTTTTGTTATTATCAGGACATTGTTCAGCGCATTGATACAACTATTCTTCTCTTCCGTATCTGATCAAAAAAAATCAGACATAAAATTAGGCTGGATAAAGAAATTGATAGATTCTTTTTGGGGCAAATTATTTAAATTAGATAAACTGCTGCCCCAAAAATTTAAAAATTATCTACTCGAAGAAAAATGTGAAAATGGCCAACAGCTAGAGACCTATAAAAACATTCTCCGCTTTATTTGGCGGGAATCCGGAATCCGGAAATATTCCGCTTTTATCTCCACAATCATGTTCGGCAGAATATACAGCGGCTTGCCCCTACACCCGCTAATGGATCACCTTGCTGAAACATTTCCCACAGAGAACAACAGTTGGCAAGTCTTCTGGAACATGGCCAGGAAAAATGCCCCCCCGGAACTGCAACAGGACCTGGATAAGGTTTTAGTGGTTATTCAACTGAAACGCTGGCTAACAGAAATCTGGTCGACATTAACCGCAGACAAAGCAGCCCTCACTTATGACAACCACTGGGAATGGTCAGTAAATGGACCACAATTAACCAACCGCCGCAAGCTCGCCAGCAGATCTGTCTCTTCATTCTGGCTGCCGCAAATAGAAGATATCGAACAACGCTTGCAAAGGGTCTTCCAGCAGATTCAAACCAGTAAACCGTTCGGCCCGGCGCTATTGGCTGGAATAGATAAGTTGAGAATTGTCTCCGGTCTGCGTGCTTTTCCTCATTTAGAAATCATTCAGGAAGATGATGAAACTATTCTGCTCTTGGACATGAAGGCCCTGTTAAAAATACAGCCTCAGACAGACAACCTATTGCTGGTTTTTCTGCGCCATGGGCTGCGCCTGAGCGTGCTGGAGACAATCCCGGCCGAGGACCCGACAATCAGGGAATTGACCGCCTATTATCTTTTCATTGAGGATTTTCTTGTCCGCTGCCCAAAGGTGAATATTAATCTCCAGGCGCTGCCGCCAGTTTTTCGTTTGGCCCATAACTATCACTTGGATACTTCCTCAACCGCTTACCGCTATGACCTGCTACGATTTGCCCTAGAACTCCTAAACGACTTAACCGGCTATGAATTACCCCCTTTAGAACAGCAAACAGTCCAGGATCTTCTTCAGCAAGAGGTCTCCACACTCACTGACAGATACAAATCCGGCCTGGATATATTTAACGAAATCCTCTATATTACCGCTCTGCATCGTGATGTACAAAGGGTAAAGAAAGATTCTGGAGTGAGATTGAGAAAAATCACCGACCAGCTGGTGCCGGTGCCCGCCGCGCTGGAGCAAAGCCTGTAATATTACGCCGAACTACGGATAACCTCCCGGGCTCCTTTAAGGGCATCATAGTAATCTTTCACAAAAGGCGTTATTTTGGGCAGAATAACCTGCCAAATACCGTTTTCTGAAATTTTTTGCAGCCATTCCGTGACCATATCACTAATTTCATCCACAGAATAGCTGCCAGTATCGTTATAATAATACATTAACAACTCTTTCAGCGGCATTTCTACATCAGCAACTTCCTCGGCCGCTGCCATAAGCATCGCCATCCGGCTCATTAGTCCAAGGTCCGCCCCTTCTTCATTACTGAGCAAAACCCGGTCACCGGCCTCTGCCGCTACCCGTTCACTCAAGGACTGATCAAGCATAGCAACAAAAGTCTTCTCTGCCAGATCAGCAATTTTTCCTTTCACATCCTGGCAGGTTTCTCCTTTCGCCAGCTGCAGGAATTGCGCATCTGTAATCCCGTGCATGGCCAGATAAATCTTCATTGCCTCTTTTTGCGCCTCAGTTTGATAGAGAAAATACTGTTGGTGGCGTGATTCCTGAATTGAGCGAATAAAGGCAATCCCGCTGGCCCCAACATCCCGAATATTATACTTACCTTCACTTTCCCCCACTTCCGCCGGGGTACCCACAAAAAGAGAACTATCCTGCAAAAAGACGGTTGCTGGTAATTGTCCAACCAATGTTTCCCGTTTATACTGCTCTGGGAGTAGTTTATCAAATGTCTCTTCCGCCTGATACATCGCAGCAGAACGGTCCAGATTGGCTACCGCCTCTTCCGCCCTTCCCTGTTCCACCAACGCCCATTTTCTTCCGGCAGCGGCTAGTTTCTGCTTAGCAGCAGCATTTGCCTCGGCATTATCAACCGGCACACTATCCAATTCGGAAACCACCCCGTCTTCAACCATCGCCGGGCACACACCATATTCCGAGTGTAAAATAACCTCAGCTGTTTCTGCCGTGCTTGCCGCTTGTTCTACCGACTGGTTACCTGCCCGCACCGCTGTCAACCGGCCGCTCAATTGCCGGGCCTTCCGAGCGCCTTCCTTTACGCTGCCCAGGCCATAGGCAATCTCCGCCTGCTCCGGTAGTGTAAACTCATCTACCTCAATCAAATGCTGCAAATCATTTTTACTGAACAATCTCCTTATCCTGCTCTTTTCCTGCTTCCTCTCTCCCTGCGGCAGAGATTCCAGCAGGGCATCACCTTCGGTTGCATACCGCGCCATCAAAATCACTATTTGAGGATCAGCCTTAGCGCCCATTTTACTTTGAATTTCTGCCAAGGTCTGCTGATAATTCTCAAAGGCAGAGAAAGCCTCCCGGGCCAGACCATGAGCCTGGCAAACCTGACTAATGAACTGTTCATAAAATATTGACTTCTGCACGCTGCCGTCCGCAGCCACAAAAAACGACTGCAGGCCTAGAATCTCTCCTACTAGATCTTCTCCTACCTGATCACTCAACTCCGCCTGTAACCGGCTCTCAACCGCCGGCCGGCTGGATTCGGCTATTTTTCTCGCTAATGCTTCTCCGGCCAGACGCAATGTTATCCTTTCCTTTACTTGTGCCAACTCTCCTGAAAACGTGAATCCCTGCGCTTCCGCTGCGGCAAACAGCTTATCCACTTTTTCCGCGCTGGCCTCAATTATTGCCAATTCCTCTTCTGTTATCTGTCCATCCTGAATCAGTAGCTGATAAAGGGCATTAGTTAACTCCATTGTTAGATCATCCTGAACCGGCTTCATCAACTGCCGCAGAGCTTCTTCACTCAAATCCAATTTTTCACTCAACTCCGCAATTAATTTATTAATTAACAACTCCCGCGCGCGCGTCTTTAATTTGTCTTCATAGGCACTGACCATTGCCACTGTGGCCAACGCCCCTGGTGTTCCTGCCAATAACCGGTGATACGCCGCCCTGTCCTCTTTAACAATAAATAGGAGATCCGCAAAACTCAAATCTTCTATCATCTGCTCCAGTTGCCTGCTGTGATACTCCGTCAATTCTCCGTCACGGGAAAATAAAACAGCTTGCTCATAAGCAGTTACCGCGTGGGGATTGCCTATCCCTTGCTGCACCCAGAAGTACTCACGCAATTCATGAAACAATCCTTCTTCCTTGACTGCGTCAGAAGCCTGGGCATTAAGAACAACTATAAACCGCCCGTCGGCAGTGGTAAAGGAATACGCCCCAGCCTTCCCTAATTCCGCCTCAATTACCAGGGCACTGGAATTGTCCCAGCTTAGATCAACCGTAAATTCATTATCAGTTGCATATTCCGCAGCAGACGCTGCTTCTCTGCCCGCTTTTCCACTAAACGCATCTTGCCGGCTATCCAGTTCAGCTTTCTCCTCTGGACTCATCTTTCGCCCGATGGGCTTCATAGCAATCGCCGCTAGTGCCGGTACCTGTTCAACCGGTGTAGACTGCGCGTCCACCAAACCCAGAACACGGCCCGCTTCAATTACCGCCGTATATTCATCCGCAACTCCCTTATCGATTAAATCCTCACTGATTTCATGTAACCAAAGGGCAATCTGATGTAAATGCGCCGTGGCCGGATCTTCCATAAACTTTCTATAATCAGGATTCGCCTCTAGGTCCGCCTGGCCCTGGGCACCGCCAATACGATCCAGGCTGTCTGCCCGTTTGAGGATCTCTAAAGCGAGCCGGGCTTGACTATCTTCACTGGCCGCTGCCCGATCACGCATAGAATGATATTTGGCCAGCTTCTGCACAAGGGCAAACGACGCCCCGATCTTTGCCCGTAACCCGGCTAGTGTTTTGCTTTCTGTCAACCGCTCGGCTGACTGTTGTCCATGGGCGGCATAACCATCCCCAAACCACAAGGCTTCCTCTGATTCAATACCAACATCATGTGCCACAGAACCCCATCTTACCGCAGCTTGATCAACATCAGCGTCCCGATATATTGTTCTCAATAATAAATCCGCCAGTAAAAGCACCCTGGTTTCATGAGCAATTCCATGGCTTAAACGGCCACCAGTAGCATCAGATACCTCCAGGGCAAACCAGTCCTGATCAGGCTGAAAAGCAGCTAATTCTCCGGAAGCAGCACTGGCGGAACCCGGCGGCATTCTATCCCGCATTTCCGCTAGTGATCCTTGCAAAGCTGATTTGTCAGCCACTTCCTCCTGCCAAGAACTCACTAATTCCGCTCTTTGCTCTTCTTCAACTTCAGCCAATCTTTGTTCCCGGGCAGTTTCTCCGGAGAACACTGCCTGTCCTACCGTACCCACATCTTCCCAGGAAGCCGATTCTAAACCGGTAACTTCTCTCATTTCTCTTTTAACATTTAAATAATCCAGCAGATTAAACGCACTTTTTTTGTCGTTAGCTTCTTCCAACAGTCCGCTGCGCACCTTTTCCAAATATTGCCGCTGATACTTTCTGCTTACGGTTTCTAAGTCCGGCTTCTTTCCCTGCGGCGCCAATTTACCCGCGTAAGTTCCCGCTAAAAACTCCTGCGCCGATGTGGCATTAGCAGGATCAATCTTTACCGCTGTTTCCCGGCAAGATTGCCTTCGCCTTTGACTCAAAAGCTGCTTTAACTGTCCCTCCTTCTCCTGTTCACTGCCTGTAACATTTACCAACTTCATCAGAAAAGCCTGATCTTCCAAATAACCGTAATTCACCAACCAATAGAGATAGGTAAATCCGCATTCTTCCCTCAGCTTCTTAGCAGCTTCCTGAATCCTCGCAATCACCTTTCCTTTTTCTCTTGCTGAAAGATTCTCTTGGCTAATCCGTTGCAGATTCTCTAATAAAGCCGCCTCAGAAACACGTTCTCGTAATTGCCAGGAAAGTAATTTTACGAAATCAGTAACACCAGCCCCCTCCAAAGATTCACCATGAAGAGCAACCGTTCTTTTCCGGGCAAATTCCGGAATAGCCACTCCCTGGGCAACCATCAGGTTTTTCTGTTCCAATTCCTCGGGATTTCTAGCAAAATACCTGGTATAGGCAAAAGAATATCCTATATCATCCCGCGTCTTTGGATACCGGGCTGCTGCATCATTGTCTTGAAAATTATTAACAAAATAAAGCATCAGGTCATCAACCTCTTGCAAATATGATTGGGCATAATCCAGCAAGGCCATGGGATTAACGGTAACAAAGTGTGAACCAAGCTCATTCATCGCCGACACCGTACCCCGGTATACTGCAGTCACCAGATTAAACGGCATGAATATCTCACCGCCTTCAGCTATGGTAAAACCCAGACCGCTTACTATACGCATTAACCGCTGATCATCAACTTCACCTAACATTTCTTTTAAATCCGTCAACATAAACGCTTTATCAGCTGCGGGTGGCTTACCCATCCGACGGTTTAAGAGCTGCAGATAATTATGTGCCTGTAGATTACCAGATGAACTTCCAGCCAGATTTTTGTTAAAACTCACTATTGTTCTCGCCAACATCGTCCCCAGATTATTATAAAGAACCGCCAGTGTTGCCAGGGACAAATCCTCTTCCGCCGTCAGATCCCGGCCGCTAAGGTTACCAGCCATTCTTAACTCCAGCAAGCGGGCATATTGTTCATTCTGCCGGGCCTCCCGAAAAACCGCCAAGACCTGCTCTGCCGTCAGACCATCTCTGCCCATCAGCATAACAGCCAACCCCAGGTTTTCCTTGTTCAATAACCTTTGGGCACTCTTTGCTTCATCAAAATCCGCATTAAGCAAATTTACTATTTTGTCGGCCGAGATATAATGTTTTGAATCTTCATTTTTGGCCTTGAACTCTTCCATTTCCTGTTCGTCTAAGATACGATTCAGCGCCCAATTATAGCTTTGCTGAACAGCAGCTTCTTTTTTTGTTTCATCCGCAAAAAGTTTTTTATATCTTAGCTTAGTAGTCACATAGTAATTGATCCAACCATGTAATAACACCGGCACAAGGATAAAACCAAGACCAATAAACAGCATGGACGGAGAAACCGCCGCTGCTAGAAAACCCAGTCCAGCAGCCAATCCGCTGCCCAAAGCAGTAATTACCAGACTAAGCACGATGGCCGGTAATTTTTCCTGCGGGTGGGCAAGAATAAAGGCGATCGTTGGCACTAAATTCATCAAGATAACGGCAACAGCAAGGCCCCAGGAGAATGGTGAAAACAACATCAGCATAAAAGAAATTACCGGGAAAGTGCGGTAACCAACCAGATAAAACAATCCCTGTAAATTAATTCTTTTAATTTTTTGCACAGCCAATGAAAGTGCTTCCCCCCATTCTTCACTGTTAATTGTTCTTTTATGCAAAAGAAGCAATCCCCCGGCCAGTAATCCATATTCTTCTATCTTCGGGGCCACCTCCGTCATATAGTCCCTGTGCTCGAAACGCAGCGCCTCTTCGTCAATCTCACCCGGAAATTGCCTTTTAAGTTCCGGGATACTGGCTGCCGGCGGGGCACGGTCAGGCGTTTCTGCCGCCGGCGCAGCCTCTTTTCCTTCGGCCGTCTGTATAACATCCCGCAGCACCGCCACCGCTGAGGAATCCGGACGCCGCGCTTCCCACTGAGCAAGCACCGAGCGCACCCGGGCCAATTCCGCTGCGGAAAAATCCTCTTCCGCTCCGGCGACAACCCGCTCTACTTTTCCCCGTAATTGAGCATCCTGAATCTCGGCTATTAAAGCTTCTTCTGCCGCCTGGAACTCTGCCGCGGTAATTAACGGTTGCTGCAGAGTAGCGGCGGCCTCTCGGCGGCGCGCAAGGATTTCTTCCGGCTGGATGCTTTTGTCCATCATCCGCGAAAGATAAATTTCTTTTGCCTTCGGATCACTCTTGGTAATCGTTGGCGTAACGGTAATTACCTGATAGCCCTTACCCCGCAGTTCTTCCTCTACTCCGTTCGCGTGAAAACCACCGATGATTAATGCCGCCCGGTCACGGTCGGCCTCTTCCATGCGCTTGATCAGATTGCCCACCAGTACTCCGTCCCTCTCTACGGCGTAATGATAAAATTTTTCCGGCCACCGCAAAAAATCCTGCATCTGACTGATAAAATCAGCGTCGGTAAATTCCGGCGGTACCTGTAAGGAGTAGATGTTGGCCCGAATGTTAAGAAAGTTAGCTATCCCGGCAATGTTGATGTTTGTGTGTTGATATTTCAGCCATTGTTCCCTGGTTAGCTCCAGCTTCAGTAATTTCTGCAATAAACTTACCTGCTCATCTATCTCGTGCAGTTCCCGGGCCAGTTTGTCTTTGAGGAAGTCCTTATAGGTATCTTCAATCAATCTATCTAATTCCTGGAACATTTGTCCGGAATTAATCATCGCTTCCATTTTAACGAGGCGGATATAACGGTAGAGATTAGGATAGATCTTTAAATCATCCGTGGACATTAACTTCTTCAAATAACCGTAATATGTATAGGAAGAAATCTTACCCGCCTTGAAAAGCAGGCTGTGCTTAACCAGACTGGAAACCTCTTCTTTCTCCAGGCTGCTTTCCAAGGTCCTGATTAGATCAATCCTTTCCTCTTCCACCTTGGTAAAATCTATCGCCGATTCCAGCTGGATAGTTCTAAAAATCAAATGCAGTTCCGGATACTCTGAGAGGCGTTGCTGATTAAATTCCGCCAGATAAAAAATCGTTTCGGAAAGTGTCGTGCCCTTACTTCTGTAGGCCATAATCCTCTTATCAAAAACCAGGGCGGAGGGAGAAAATAGTTTTTCTTTAAGGTTATGCACCATTCGGCTGCAGAAACGAAAGAAGGTATCGGCGGTCTGACTGCCCTCATAAACATTGCGGAATACCTCCAGATCCTTCAAATAAAGATCCAGGTTTTCTACACCGCGGATTTGAAAAGAACATTCCTTTCCCGCCACCATGGCAATCGCCTCGGCAGCGGTCAGATAACCGTTTTTTAAATATTTATCGGCAACCTGCCGCCGTCTGGCCTCATCCGGGGAAACCGCCAGGATTTCCGGCTGCACCAGGCCGCTGGCCCCTTCCACGCAAACCAGATCCACCTGGTGATCCCTGTTTAAGAGATTTATAATCCGACCAATATTCTTTTGCGCCTCAAAAACACAGTGCGCGTCCTTGATTAGGAAAACCACCCGGTCGCCAGCCTGTTCTCTGCCCACTTCCTTTGACCTTATCCGAAACAGTTTTTCATCCGCTTCTTGCTCCACCCGTCCGTATTGTTCGGGGATATGGAAATCATCCAGGCTTAACTTATTATCGGCAGGTTTAGGGGCACTAGTAGAAAAACCCTGTTCCGGCACTGCCCAGAGCAGGCAATTAACCGTAAAGGTAAAGGCAACAACCAAACTGATTCCCTTAATAATATATCTCATGTTACGGCCCCTTAAATATGTCAATACTTTCGTTATAATATATAGAAGCATATTTCGTGCCATATTTAATATAATAATAATTAATGTAAGTATTTGCTTTATATGCTGTTATAGTGGTAGGTATTTCAGCTATTCTGTCCACTGTATTATTTTAATACAAAAACGTGTCCAGTTTTGCCTAGCCAGCACTAGGTCATTTATTGACATATTCTAACTTTTTGATAGAATAAGGCCTATGGATTGTCCAGTATGCCGTGAACCAATGATTGTTTTAGAGCTCCATGGTGTAGAAATAGATAACTGCACCGGCTGCGGTGGTATCTGGCTGGATGCCGGTGAGCTGGAACTACTGTTGGAAGAAACCAGCAAAAAGAACGAACTCCTCTCCTCTTTAACTACCGAGAAAACAAGCCGGGAGAAAAAAAGAAGATGCCCCATCTGCCGCAAAAAAATGGTTAAAATCCTCTGCGGCCCAGAGAAAAAAATCCTTATTGATAAATGCTCCCGCGGTGACGGCCTCTGGTTTGATCAAAATGAATTAGAAGAGGTAATTACCTTGGGCAGCTTGGATAAAGAGAATAAGGTACTCAATCTGTTACAAGATATGTTTGGGAAAAAGAACGATCCGGAAATCGCGTAGCATTGCGTCTTGTATTTTTAAATCCGCAATCCGCATTCCAAAATCTAAAATTAAAGGAGGTAAATATGATACCATTATTGGTAATTTTAGCAATTATCGTTATCCCTATTATAGCCTTCATTGGGATATACAATGCCCTGGTCCGCCTGCGCAATCAGGTTAAGAACGCCTGGAGCCAGATTGACGTCCAGCTGAAGAGACGTCATGACCTGATCCCTAACCTGATCGAAACAGCCAAGGGCTATATGAAGCATGAAAAATCTGTTCTTGAAAATGTTACTAAAGCTAGAACT
>CAZIXI010000010.1:0-28013 GCA_964543115.1 uncultured bacterium | reverse complement strand
GGGAGCAGGTCAGGTGCTTTTATCAGGAACCGGAAGTTGCCGCGGAAAATATTAAAATGGAGGCAGTGCTGCAGGTAGCCGGAGTCTGTATAGAAAGATTTATGGTGAAGGGGATCAATATTCCGGAGCGGATGGTAATCGAACTGCCGCGCTGGAGCTCGGTGGGCGGGGACAGCCGAAACAAAATTGTCATGGACGAGGTAGCGGTGGCGGCGTTTAAGTATCTGATTGAAGAAGTGATTGCCCGCAGTCAGGGAACAAAAAGAGATTTGCTGTTGAACGGTCTTGCCGGTATTGTCCGGGAAAAACAGCGGATAGAGAGAGAACTCGGCGGTTTAGTGCCGGGGGCTGATCTAGAACGGTTTATTTATGAACGATTGCGCAAACAAGATGTCCGCGCTGAAGGAGAGATGATTTTACCCAATAAGGAAGAATTCCTTACCTTTAGCGCGCCGGCAGAGAGCCGTATCCGGTTCTTGGACCAGGCCTTGTTCCGGTTTAATCCTAAGAATACCTTTGGGGTAGATCCGGTAACGGATTATCGTGTTTTCGAAAGGGGATTATATCTCGTTGATTTTAGCAGCGAACAACAGATCTTTCAGGAATGGGGCCGTTATATCTTTATTGACCGTACGCTTTGGCGGGAAGCAGAGACAGCGGATAAAGAATTACTTGATGCTGCTAAACAACCGGAACACCTTGAAAACCTGATCCGTCACCTGGAACATGCATTGAGTTTTTATATTAGTTACGGCCCCCGGCCGGCCAGAGTGCGCTTTGAAAAAGAGAGGATCAAAGAACAATCTAGTGCTGAAGATGAAGTGACCACAGATCCAGAAGAAGAGGATTTTGATGTTCAGAAAGCGGTTGCCGGATTACTGGCGAAACACAGTTATCCGCAAATACATCAGCTCACCGAAAGGATAAGCGGGGAATTGGAGAAAGCCGCTAGTCCGCGCAGTTGCCTGCAGGAATTGGAATTATTTCTTAATGATCTGGTTTCATTTCTTGAGCTGGCAGAACCATTGCTCCATGACCTTGACTGGGTAGAGGTACTGTTTGGGCAATATCGGGACACACTACTTATAGAAGAGTTCAGTCTATTTAATGATTTTGGAAAAAAACAGGATACTTTAAAGGCCTTGATAGAAGATATCGATCAATCGCTGGGGTATGAATTTAATAATGGCAGGAATTTGAAGGCCCGCCAGCGGCTGCTGCAAAACCTCATCCGCTTAAACATCTGGCATTTTGACTTGGAAAAAATAAAATGTTTCCTGCCGTTCATGACCGGGCAGGTACTCACCTTTTTAACGACTGATCTGTTGGCGCAATGGTACGATACCCTGAAAGATCAGAATCTGGAAACAATCCGCCGCTTCTCGCAGTTCTTTGACCTGATCTCTCCCGTGCTTACCAGTTCAGCGCAATTGGAAAGATTAAGTACCCGCTGGCAAAAGATCTTTACCCGTTACCGCAAACACAGCCGGCGGCTGCTGGAGCTGCTGGAAGAGATTTATCCTTATCAAAGTGAGTTACCAACGCTGCCGGGAGAAACTGAGAAGGTGCAAGGCAAACTTGATTGGGAACAGGCGGTGGAGGGCCCGGAAGAAAAAGTGGAGTGGGTGCGAGATGTTCATCCTATTCCTGATAGTGACCATTTCGTGGTTCAGGGAGGGCGGGAAACCGCGATCTGGAAGAGAGAAGGCAATCGTTGCTCTAAGATACAAACTGTCAGGGGTATAAATGGCGAGCACGTAAAAATAGAAGCAGTTGCCTGTAGTGCTGATGGCCGGTATTTGGCTTTTGGTGATAATCTTGGAAGGATAATGATCTGGCGTAGAGACGGTCATGATTATGAAATAATAAAGGGTATGGATATCGTGAACAAAACAAAAATCAGTGCCTTGGCTTTTAGCCCCGACGGTGAAAGGCTTTATTGCGGGGGAGATGCGGGAGCAGTGTATGTTTTAGAGAACAGAATGTCCTGGTGTGACGTGAATGTGGAAGGCGTACGTATGCTTAAAGGTGGTCAGGTGCAGAAAATTAGTTTTAGCGCTGACGGCAATCTGCTGATGCTTGTGCCGGACGCGAGGAATCAAACAGCACTTGTGCGGCGCACGCAGACTGGATACACAGGCATAGCAGATTTTACTGACGCACCATTTCGTGCGGTTCTTTCCCCCTGTGAAAATGAGATAGTAGGGATAAGTAAGCGCGGTCAATTACAAGTCTGGACGATGAATCTTAATCAGCAAGGTCAATTGGATGTCTTGATGGAAGATGGCGAAGAGGAAGCAAGTGTCAGTAAACAGGTGTTTGAAGGAGAAGCAGAGATTGCCGCGTTTAAGATCAGTGTCAGTGGAAAATATATAGCGGCTTTGGAAGCTGTCGAGGGTAATCGAACGGGCGTATCCCTTTGGGTGCGCGTCGGCAACCGTTATGTGCGCCATGATCAGGCATCAGTGCTAGTTCACGGCAGTATTTCTGATTTTTGTTTTAGTGCTGATGAGGAATACCTGGCGTTTGCCAAAGAAGAAGGGGGGATCGAGCTCTGTGATCTCAGAGTGGAAAAATATTCTACACTTGTTCCGCAGCGAAAAGTCCATAAATTCTTCTTTAGTGAAGACAGTTCCCGGATAGTCTTTATTGATGGAGATCTTCCTCATGAAGAGCAAAATCTAAGGGTGTTGGAACTCGGACGCAAACAGCAACAGGTCCCGGCGGCTGCTACCGGCGGAGCTGATTGGACAGAGGTAAGGGAATATCCGGATCATAAAACCGGTCTTAATGCTGATGACCTTAAAACAGATAACGTTGCTGTTACGCCGGATGGCAAGTTCATTCTGGCCTGTGCCGGGGGAGAAATGCGGGTGTGGGAAAATATTGATGGCCAATTGGATCTGAAGATGATTGTTGACGGTGTTTCCTGCGCCAAATTCTCTCCGGACGGAAAAAATCTAGTTTTTGGCAAAGAATCGGGTGCGACTTTTATTTCTCGCTGTGATAAGACGATGGCTAATCAGCGTGAAATATATGATGTACACAAGGGCGCGGTAACTACTATCGAGTTTAGTGTTGAGGGCAGAGAGCTGTTTACCGCCTGTGATAAAGGCACTGCCGCTTTTTGGCAGATTGATGCTCCGGGAGAAGTTGTAATGACGAAGGCGATTATAATAAATAGAGGCCCAAAGATTACCGGTGCCGTTTTTGGTCCGGATGGGGAAAGTTTAATTGTTCTTATGCAAGGCGAAAATACAGAGTTTATTGCGTTAAACAAAGAAGGAGGGGAATATGGGAATCCGCATGTATGGCATCAAGTTGAGGGAAATTCCAGCCAGCTTGATATGCCGCAGTTTAGTGTGGAAGGTAAGCGAATGATAGTTCAGGATAGACGTGATTCGTTAAGAGTGTTTAGGAATTTAGGATCCTATGTCTATCGGCAAACAATTGCATTTGACAATATGCTTTGCCCCCAATTTATCGGCAACGGTGATCTGCTGATTATGGGTAGCGGGCTAGACGGGAAAATCATTGTTTACAAATGGCGCAATGGTCGGTATGGAATGCAAGAAGATGTTGATTGCGGACCGGTAATTTCAGCACTTTATTCAAGTGAAAAGCAGGATTACGTTGTGCCGGTTGTCGATGATGGTGGTCTAAATATTTGGGATACCCGGCGCTGGGAGAAAATAAAAAGAATACCTATTGCTGTTAATGCCGATATCCGGAAGGTTTTATTTACAGCTGCCGATAAACAAATGGTGGTTTTTTGGTCTGATGTCCGTGGTGATCTTTATGCGAAAATAATTAAAACAGCAGAGGGAAAAAGAGAATTTGTATCTGCCGAACCGGACTGGACGCTGGCCACGGTACAATCGGCGAGCAGAGTTCCTGATGGAATATTGGGTGTTTCTATTCCCAAAGAAGGAGAATGCGTTGCTGCTGTTCTAGAAGGTGACTGGGTGCATGTCGTGCAGGAAACTGGTCCGGACAGAAACCATCTAGGGGCCGGGAGGTTAAGGGCGAAAATTCATTTCCCCCGGGTTGATGCAAAATGGGAAGTTGTGGCCAGATTCAGTTCCGACGGTACTTATCTGGCAGTTGGCAATAAAAAGAATGTTGTGATATACAAAAGAGATAGCGAGGATCAGTACCAGAAAGATCGGTCACTGCATGTTTCTGACGGGCCGATATCAAGGCTGGAATTCAGTCCGGATGGAAAAACCTTAGCTGTATTATCAGGTGGCAACATAGAATTAATGATACAATGTAATAAAGATGGATGCTTTATCTATAGTGGGAAATATCGTGGTTATGATGATGAGTGCTGTTTTGTTGCCTTCAGCCCTGACAGTGAATATATGATATTGCCAAAAGAAGATGGGTTGCTGGAATTGCTGCAGAGAGATGAAGACGGTCATTATTTCATGAAGTCAATTTTAAAGGGACATAGCGGAATTGTTTATGACGCCGATTTCAGTAGTGATGGAAAATATCTGGTTACGGCCGGTGATGATGAAATCGCCCGCATCTGGGATCTGGCGACACTGGAAACGCTTAAGGAGATTCCGCTGACAGGGTATGGGAGCAGCTGCCGGTTTGTCTTAGATGATTATGAGATTATTTTAGAAACTGTTGAATTGTTAGCTGTAGGAGATAGAAAATGGAATCAGATAATTGCCGCTGGAAAAAAGCGGGTAACGGAAACTGCTGAGTGCCACGATATTCCCGGCTGGCGGTTTTTGCAGGAAGAAGTGGAGGAAGGGCAGGCGCCGTTTGAACTGCAGAAATACCTGCGTTATCTGAAACCGGAACAGGCGGAATTTTTGGTTGAACGGGAAACAGCTGATTTTGTGGAGGGGGAAGAAGAGTACAGCCTGGAAGATATTGATCTAGCTCGGTTGATCTTGGCAACCCGGCTGTTCCGGAATAGGCTGGGCCAGCCGGAGGTTACCCTGGAAGAGTTGGAAAAAATTCTGGCGAAGAAGGATATTCAGGGTGCCGACTTAGTTGGTTGGCAGAAAAAAATCAGCAAAGTGGTCATTGGCCAGGAAGACAGTTTTTGCCTTTTCCTGCGGGAATTGCTGCAGAACAGCCGTGACGCCATCCGCGGCGCCCGGGTGGAGAAAGCGGATCCGGAGGAGGTGGATTTTGCCGGTTTTCTGGGCCAGGGATTCTACACATTGTTCAGTGACTTCGACGAAGTGCGGGTAAAAACAGGAGTCGGTGACGGCTGGATATATTACCTGACCTTTGTCAGAGAGGTTGATGAGGCAACCGGCCGGAACGTGATTAAAATTTCAGAGTTAAAACGCACGCGTCAGGGGGGGGAGGATGTTGTTCCGTTGCCGGCAGGGGAAATTGATGTACGCAGTTATATTCCGCAGGGAAAGAATGAATGGATTGTCAGTGTAACCGATCCGGTAGGGATGGATTTGCAGGCGATACTGAATTATCTGCTGGTTCCTGATGAGACACTTAAGGGCAGGGAGAGAAAAGCCGTTAAGGCACGTAAGGGTTACTGGAAAGGTACAGAGATTCAGCGGGTAAAGCGTTTTGCCGGCAGGGAAGAGGAACCACAGTTAGAGGCGCTGAACGCCAGTGAATATTTGTCATTATACGGCGGCACGATAAGCGCTGCCGACGCTAAAGTCTATTATAACCGGTTCTCAGCGGATGAGCCGGGCCAGTTAATAAACGAAGAGAAAGAACTCTTGAGCAGTGTTAATACACCGCAGGGAGATTTGAGTTATTACTGGTGCCGTCCGCGCCGCCACAACCGGGTAACGCACAAAGATCTGTATTTCCGTGATCCGCAGGATCATGCCTATCCCGACTATACTGAGTTTATTCCGGAAATTCTCCATACAGAACTTTACTGGCAGGGACTAGCGATAGATATTCCGGCCGGCATGCGCCTGGTGCGCACCCGTAACGCTCTGGCAGACGAACAGAAACATCTCTTAAGCTTGAAAAAGGCCATGGCTGTTGGGGCAATGAAGGCCAGTGTCTATCTAATGATTGTGCATGGTATTTATCTCCCGACCTTACCGCGGGACTTCTATCGTAGTTTCAGCCAGAATTTTGAGTTGAATCTTAAGGAGAAGAATCTGGAGATTGCCAGATTAATTAATGCCGGCAAATGGAACGAGATCCCGTCAGAAACATTTTTTTATCTGGCTCAGCAGGATAATTTTGGTGATCTGCTGCAGGTAATGCGTAACCTCAATGTTTCCTGGACGGATAACGAAGGAGAAGAGCATTGCATGACCCTGGAAGAACAGCGAAGAGAAATCCTGGCTGCCGCCCGAAGCAAAAAGCGGTTTAGGGATTTAGGGTATGCTGCCTGGGGAGTTAACGACAGAACATTAGCTGAGATGAGGGATGGATTTAGTGCTATTCAGGCAAACGAGGCCGGGTTCGATTATAAATATAGTGCAGAGGAAGTGGAAAGATCTCCCTTACTTAGTGTCTGGCTGAGAATAGCGGAATTACTGGAAGAAGCCATGAATAGTTCCTGGATAGAAAACGGGTTCGAGTATTCAACTAAACCCAGAAGCGGGTACGCGGCGCGGAGGCATGGGACAATTGTCTGGGATCTGCGGGCAATGCTGGACGAGGGTATGGTTGAAATACTGTTAGGGATATTTGATTCCCGGGAAGTGAAGATGGCTGATGCTTATGAATTATTTATCTGGACACTGGAAGAAACGGCCTCTCATGAAGCCCGGCATTTGTATGAATATAAAGAACGAGCTCGGGGCATTTTTCAGGCGCGAGATACGCATCAGGCAGAAAAAGAGACCAAGGGTACTTTTGCCTACGAACAGCGTAAACTGTTAAAGGGGATAATAGCAAATAAATTACATATACCTGGTCTGATTCGCCGCTTACAGCTGGAATTCTCTCCGGAAGCGCGAAGAGCGCGCTTTGGCACAGACAAATGGGATACGGACCGCCTTATCGCCGCCGCCAGAGGAGAAACGATTACAGATGATCTGCTAGAACAAGATTCAGATCCGCAAGGACTTACGGAAGGGCGGACAATAGGAAAAAGTATTTAATATTAAAATATTCCCTTATTTTATTTATTTCTATAAGGGTTTTGCAAAATAGTTTTTTGTCATCCCGCGGCTTGACCGCGGGATCCAGAAATAAATACATCGCAAATACTACTGGATCCCGCGGTCAAACCGCGGGATGACAGCGAAGCAGTCCTGACCCGCTTAATTATTCATTCTTTTCCCATTGACAAACCTTTTCAAGTAATTATATAATAAACGCTTAAAATTTATTATACATACTATTAATAAAAGGAGATTACTATGCGTGGAGCAGAACTGATTATTGATTGTCTGGAAAAAGAAAAGGTTGAGGTTGTTTTTGGCTATCCGGGCGGCGCGGTGCTGGATATCTTTGACGCGCTGGAAAAATCCGGTATCCGCTTCATCCTGGTGCGGCACGAGCAGGCGGCGGCCCATGCCGCTGACGGTTACGCGCGGGCAACAGGCAAGGTCGGGGTTTGTATCGCCACCTCCGGCCCGGGCGCCACAAATCTGGTTACCGGCATTGCCACTGCCTATATGGATTCGGTTCCGATAGTGGCCATTACCGGGCAGGTACCCACATCGATGATTGGTAACGATGCCTTTCAGGAAGCGGATATTACCGGTATTACCAGGCCGATTACAAAACACAACTATTTGGTTAAAGACGTAAATATTCTGCCGCGGACAATTAAAGAGGCGTTTCATATCGCCCGTACCGGCCGGCCCGGCCCGGTACTGATTGATATTCCAAAAGACATCCAAAAAAACGAAACCAGTGCCCGCTATCCCAAGACAGTTGATATGCAGGGATATCATCCTACGTACGAAGGGCACATCAAACAGATCCAGAAAGTAGCGGCAGCCATCCGGGAAGCGAAACGGCCGTTAATCTATGCCGGCGGCGGAGTTATTATTTCCGGAGCGGCCAAAGAACTGAAGGAATTAGTGGATAAGACCGGGATACCGGTAACCACCACCCTGTTGGGACTGGGTGCCTTTCCCGAATCCAGCCCGTTAAGCCTGAAAATGCTGGGGATGCACGGATCGCGCTATGCGAATTACGCGGTTATGGAATCCGATTTGATCATTTCAGTCGGTGCGCGGTTTGACGACCGGGTTACCGGTAAACTCAGTGAATTCGCGCCGCACGCGAAATTTATCCATATTGATATCGATCCCACGGCGATAAGTAAAAGTGTCAAGGTGCAGATTCCTGTTGTTGGTGACGCCAAGAAGGTGTTGACCCAGTTAAATAAGATAGTCAAAAAAGGGGATTATAAGGATTGGACGAAGAAAGTCAGTCAATGGAAGAAAAAATATCCTTTAACTTATGACCAGGGCAAGGGACTGAAGCCGCAATATATCGTTGAAAAGATTAATGAAGTTACCAAAGGCAAGGCGATCATTTCCACCGAAGTCGGCCAGAACCAGATGTGGGCGGCACAGTTTTATACCTATACCCAGCCGCGTTCATTACTTTCCAGCGGCGGTTTAGGTACTATGGGGTATGGTTTCCCGGCGGCAATTGGTGCCAAGGTCGGCTGTCCGGATAGAGTTGTCTTTGATATTGCCGGTGACGGCAGTATCCAGATGAACATTCAGGAACTGGCCACAGTGGTCAGCCATAAAATCCCCGTTAAGATAGCGATACTCAACAATACCTATCTGGGTATGGTCCGGCAATGGCAGGAATTGTTCTACGGTAAACGTTATGCCGGTACCTGTCTGGCCTGCCGGGAAACGGGTAAACATTATCCTGATTTCGTTAAAATAGCCGAGGCCTACGGTGCTGTTGGGATCAGGGTAACCAAAAAGAAAGACGTTGTTCCGGCCCTGAAAAAGGCCCTGGCCGCCAAAGGACCGGTAGTTATGGATTTTCATGTTGCCAAAGAAGAAAATGTATTCCCGATGGTGCCGGCAGGCGCGAGCCTGACGCAGATGATCGGGGGGATGGCTTAAAAGCCGTTGTTCGTCGGCTTTAGCCGTCGTTTCTCGTTTTATTTCATTAAGAATAATGGAGGTTATATGAAGCATACGATATCAGTGTTGGTTGAGAATAAGCCGGGGGTGTTGGCGAGGATTGCGGGATTGTTTAGCGGGCGGGGATTCAATATTGACAGTCTGTCGGTGGGGGAGACCCAGGATCCGAAGGCCTCGCGGATGATTATTGTTGCCCACGGCGATGAAAAGGTTTTGGAACAGATAACTAAACAACTGAACAAATTAATTGATGTTATTAAGGTTCAGGATCTATCGGGAAAAGAGCATGTTGACCGGGAACTGGTGTTGGTTAAGGTAAACAGCACGGCGAAGACCAGGTCGGAGATAATGCAGATCGTGGATATTTTCCGGGCAAAAATAGTAGATGTCAGTCCCGCGAGCCTGACCATGGAAATCACCGGCGCGGAAAAGAAGGCCGATGCCTTTGTTGATATGATGAAACCGTTTGGTATAAAAGAATTAGTGAGAACGGGAAAAATAGCGATAACCAGGAGGTAGTCATGGCAAAGATGTACTATGATAAGGACGCTAATCTTAATCTGCTAAAAAAGAAAAAGATTGCTGTAATTGGTTTTGGCTCTCAGGGACACGCCCAGGCCCAGAATTTAAGGGATAGCGGGGTAAAGGTAATCGTTGCCGAAGTTCCGGGCACGAAAAACTTTGAGTTAGCCAAAAAACTCGGGTTTAAACCCGTCAGCGCTGATCTGGCCACAAAACAGGCGGATATAGTGCACCTGCTGGTACCCGATGTTGTTCAGGGAGCGGTGTATAAAAAGTTTATTGAACCAAACTTATCTAAAGGAATGGCGCTGGTATTTTCACACGGCTTTAATATCCATTATGGCCAGATCGTTCCGCCGGCAAATATTGATGTGTACATGGTGGCCCCGAAAGGTCCCGGACATCTGGTTCGGCGTGTATACCAGGAAGGAGTAGGTGTGCCGTGTTTGATCGCCGTGTATCAGGACGCCAGTAAGAATGCCAAGAAAATCGCCCTGGCCCACGCCAAAGCCATTGGCGGTACCAAGGCCGGCGTACTAGAGACAACCTTCCAGGAAGAGACGGAAACGGATCTTTTTGGGGAACAGGTAGTGCTTTGTGGCGGGACAAGCGAACTTATCCGCGCGGGTTATGATACCCTGGTGGAAGCCGGTTACCAGCCGGAAGTGGCCTATTTTGAATGTTTGCACGAGCTGAAACTCATTGTGGATTTAATTTACGAGAAAGGCATTTCCGGGATGCGCGCCTCGATCAGTGAAACGGCAAAATACGGTGATATTACCCGCGGCAGAAGGATTATCACCGAAGAGACCCGTGAAGAGATGAAGTGGATATTAGCAGAGATCCAGAACGGAGAATTTGCCCGGGAATGGATATTAGAGAATCACGCCAACCGGCCGGTATACAATTCTTTATTAAGAAAAGACGCTGATCATTTGGTCGAGCGGGTAGGGGCAAAACTGCGCAAGATGATGCCCTGGATTAAAAAATAGTCGCTAGCTTGCCCGCCGAAGCCTTGGCGCAGGCGGGTCGCTAGTCGCTGGTTGTAAAAAGAGGTAATTTATGAAAAATAAGATTATTGTATTCGATACCACCTTACGGGACGGGGAGCAGAGTCCGGGCGCCAGTTTAGGGATACGGGAGAAACTGGATATAGCGCGGCAGTTGGTGCGGCTGGGAGTAGATGTTATTGAAGCGGGTTTTCCCATAGCCAGTCCGGGAGATTTTGAAGCGGTAAAATTAGTCAGTAAAGAGATCAAGGGAGCGACTATTTGCGGATTGGCCCGGGCAGTGAATAAAGATATTAATCGTGCCGCCGAAGCCTTGAAATACGCGAAACAGGCGCGGATCCATGTCTTTTTAGCCACTTCAAAAGTGCACATGAAATACAAACTGCGCAAACCGGAAAAAGAGATATTACGGCAGGCGATAGCGGCGGTCAAGTACGCCAAACAATTTTGTAAGGACATCGAATTTTCACCGGCAGCCGCCGCCAGGACCGAACCGGAATTCCTCTCTGAAGTTGTTGCCGCTGTGATTAAAGCCGGCGCCACCACTGTTAATATTCCGGATACCGTTGGTTATTCCATTCCTTGTGAATTTGGCGGCCTGATCCGCTGGCTCAAGGAAAATACCCCGGGGATCGATGATATTGCCTTAAGTGTCCATTGTCATAATGATTTGGGTTTAGCGGTAGCCAACTCTTTAGCCGCCGTAGCCAATGGCGCCCGGCAAGTTGAATGTACGATTAACGGTATAGGTGAACGTGCCGGTAATGCTTCGTTAGAAGAGATAGTGATGGCCTTGACCACCAGGCGGGATTTATATCATTTAAAAACAGGGATCGATACAAAACAGATAACCAAGAGCAGCCGGCTGGTCAGCCGGTTAACCGGTATTCCCGTACAGCCGAATAAAGCCATAGTCGGTGAAAACGCTTTTGCGCATGAAGCCGGAATCCATCAAGATGGTGTATTAAAGAAACGCAGTACCTATGAAATTATGCATCCGGAAGACGTCGGCTTAGTGGAAAGTAAGCTGGTCTTGGGTAAACACAGCGGCCGGCACGCCTTCAAGGTGAGATTACAGCAGTTGGGGCATAAACTTAAAGATGCGGAAATAGACAAGGCGTTCAGGAAATTTAAAGTGCTTGCCGATAAGAAAAAATCTATTTACGATGAGGATCTGGAAGCGATAGTTGAAGAGGAATTATCCGCGGTGCCGGAAACATTTGAATTGATTTATCTTAATGTTACCTGCGGCAACCGCACCGTGCCTACGGCAACGGTGCAGCTGCGTAAAGGAAAACAATTGTTTGAAGATGCCGCCTGCGGAGACGGCCCGATAGACGCGGCCTATAAGACCATCGACCGTATTACTAAAGTGCAAGGAAAGCTGGAGGATTACAGCCTGAAAGCAGTTACCGGCGGTAAAGATGCTATTGGTGAAGTAAACGTGAAGATCCGCGCGCACAGCGGGAATCTTATAATTGGCCGCGGGTCCAGTACAGATATAATTGAGGCCAGTGTTAAGGCCTATTTAAACGGCATTAACCGGCTTGTCTACATGGAGAAAAAAGCGCCCCGAAAGAGGTTACCGCGTGCCGGGCAAACCCCTGACCGAATGTAGCGTAATTACCCCACACTTGCAGTGTGGGGCAGTCTATATACATTCATATAATAGCAGCCCCAAGCGAAGCTTGGGGAATGTTGGATAAATGAAGATAACTGGCTCAACAAAACTAACCGGGCTGTTTGGCTATCCTGTCAAACATACCGTATCTCCCCAGATGCATAATGCCGCGTTTAACGCACTTGGCCTGCCGTATGTGTATTTGCCGTTTTCCATTCATCCCCGTGATTTGCGCACTGCCGTTTCTATGCTCTCGGTATATGGATTTATTGGGATAAACGTTACCGTGCCACATAAGCAGACGATAATGCCTTATCTGGATAGAATTACCAAGGCGGCAAAAATGATCGGGGCGGTGAATAACGTGGCCGTAGAGGGCGAAAAACTTACCGGTCATAATACCGACGGCCTGGGGTTTCTAAAGTCTTTAAAAAAAGACGCGGGTTTTAACGTGCGGGGAAAAACAATGTTTCTCTTAGGCGCCGGCGGTGCCGGTCATGCCGTGGGTGTTCAGGCCGCCCTGCAGGGAGTGAAAAAGATATTTATTGTTGATACATTATCGCGGCGGGCAAAAAGTCTGGCCCGGAGGATACCCGGGTCTCAAACCGTTACCCTAGCACCGGGAGCGAAAATGCCTGCTGCCTTAGCGGCCAGTGACTTGATCGTAAATGCCACTCCCCTGGGTCTGTCGCCAAAGGATCCGATCAGTATTCCCGCGGACATGCTGCCGCGCGGAAGATTGGTTTATGATTTAATCTACAATCCGGCGCAAACAAAACTGCTGCGGGCAGCCAAAAGCAAGGGTTGTAAAACCGTAAATGGTTTAGGTATGCTGCTCTATCAGGGCGCGGAAAGTTTTCAAATCTGGACGGGAAAAAAGCCCCCCGTGAACATTATGCGTCGGGCCATACGTTAGTTATTAGAGAAGACGACGGGCGAAGCCCGCACGAATAGACGAATTACATAAATATTAATTAGAATTTTTTATTCGTGGTATTCGTTAATTCGTGGAATTCGTGTTCCCTAATCATCTGGGAAAAGGAGAGATTATTATGGAAATTAACAAATTGTTGGACTTAGTGGTAAAGCACAATGCCAGTGACCTGCACCTGACAGTGCATAAGCCGCCGGTATTGAGGGTGAACGGCCGCCTGGAATCATTAGAGCTTGATGTGTTAAAACCCGCCGATACGGAAAAATATGTTAAGAGCATTACCCCTGACGAACACATGCAGAAAGTAGAGCAATTTGGCGGTACGGATTTCGGTTTTTCTTTTGGTGAAGTGGCGCGGTTCAGGGTAAGCGTGTATAAACAGAAAGGATTTTACGGTATGGCCCTGAGGATGCTTCCTGTTCAATTGCTCACCTTTGAAGAGATTGGCCTGCCGGCAGTGTTCAAAGAGTTGATCTATAAACCCCGAGGGCTTATTCTGGTAACCGGTCCGACGGGCTGCGGTAAAACCACAACCCTGGCCTGTTTAATCGATATGATCAACCGGGAACGTGATTGCCATATTCTGACCATTGAAGATCCGATAGAGTATTTCCATGAACATAAACGCGGGATAGTTACCCAGCGGGAAGTGGGTGTAGATGTAACTAATTTTAGTGAAGCCTTGATGCGCGGTTTGCGGCAGGATCCCGATGTGGTGCTGGTAGGTGAAATGCGT
Source organism: uncultured bacterium (assembly GCA_964543115.1). Taxonomy (GTDB): domain Bacteria; phylum Auribacterota; class CAZIXI01; order CAZIXI01; family CAZIXI01; genus CAZIXI01. The sequence goes on along the minus strand of CAZIXI010000010.1, from coordinate 14,158 downwards.
GATTTACCTACAATGGAAGCGGCGATTATTGCTGCGGAAACCGGCCATTTGGTTTTTGCCACCACCCATACTACCGGTGCCGCCCGTACAGTAGACAGGATAATTGATGCTTTCCCGCCGAGCCAGCAGGAACAGATCAGAATGCAGGTATCATCTTCCCTGTTAGCCGTGCTTAGTCAGATACTTATCCCCCGCGCCAGCGGGGACGGCCGGATTGCCGGTTTTGAGGTGATGGTTTGCACATCGAGCATTCAGAATCTGATTCGTGAAAACAAAACCTTCCGGATAACCTCTGATCTCCAGACAGGTGCCCGTTACGGCATGGTCACCTTGGATGGATATTTAGTGAGTCTTTATGAGAAGGGCGAGATAAACTACGAAGAATTAATGGCCAAATGCAATGATTCCGAGCAGGTTATGTTGAAGATGAAGAAAAAATAATTATGGAAAGTCGTTTGGAAAAATATATTAACGAAACGCTTATAGAGAGAAGATTCCTGAATCCGGCCCAGCTGGAAGCGGTGATTGACGAAAGGAACCGTTCCGGTAAGACCATGGCCAAGGTTCTTATTTCCGCCGGACATATTACCAGTCCGCAGTTGTTAAAGATCCTCGGCGAGAAAGTGGGGATGGAGCCGTTGGACTTGAATACTATAGTGGCTGAACCCAAGGCCCTGGCCCTGGTTAACGCCTCAACCGCCAGATTGTACCGGCTTTTACCGCTGGCCGTTAAAGGTAACACTCTCAATGTCGCTGTGGCCGATCCGTTAAATCCTTTTATCTTTGATGATTTAAGATTTATGTTAGGGATGAACATCCGCGGTTTCATTGCCGATGAATCACAGATTGATGAGGCCTTGGACAAATATTACGGCCGCTCCCGGGAGAACATGGATGACATCCTTAAGGAACTGGAGCGGGGCCAGCAGCTGCCGGAATTGAGAGAGGGTGACTGGCAGACAATGGACATTGCCAGTCTGGAACAATTAGCCAAGGCCGCCCCGGTAGTAAAATTATTAAACCTGATTCTCGTCCAGGCAATCCGGGACAGGGCGAGTGACATACATTTTGAACCTTTTGAAGATGAATATAAGGTGCGTTATCGGGTGGACGGTGCCCTCTATGAAATGGTACCGCCGCCTAAACGTCTAAGCCTGGCCATCAGTTCCCGGATCAAGGTCATGGCTAACCTGAACATTGCCGAACGCCGATTGCCGCAGGACGGGCGGATCCAGATACATCTTGATGGCCGCGACATTGAATTGAGAATCTCCACCTTGCCCACCACATTTGGTGAAAGCATTGTCATGCGCGTATTGGATAAATCCGTTGTGGGCCTGGAACTGGAACAATTGGGTTTAGAGCAGGAAGAACTGGTGCAGATAAAAGATCTAATTCTGCGTCCCAACGGGATTATTATTGTTACCGGTCCTACCGGCGCCGGTAAAACAACCACACTATATTCCTGCCTGAAAGTGATCAATCAGGTGGCCACGAAGGTGATTACAACCGAAGATCCGGTAGAATACGATATTGACGGAGTGATACAGATAGGTATTCGGGAAGAGATCGGGCTCACCTTTGCCCGCTGTCTGCGCCATATTCTGCGTCAGGATCCCGATAAGATAATGGTAGGAGAGATCAGGGACCTGGGAACGGCGCAGATGGCCGTCCAGTCATCATTGACCGGTCACCTTGTGCTTTCCACCTTGCACACCAATGATGCCCCGGAAGCCATTACCAGATTAATTGATATGGGGCTTGAGCCGTTCTTGATTATTTCAACCTTAGAAACAGTAATTGCGCAACGACTGGTGCGTAAGATTTGTGCCTTGTGCCGGGAGAAGTTTACGCCTTCGGCGGAAATGCTCTCAGAGCTGGGGTTAAGCCGGGAACTGGTTGGGGGAAAAGATTTTTATTATGGTAAAGGATGTTCCGCCTGCAACTATACCGGTTATAAGGGGCGAACGGGTATTTATGAAATACTGGTGCTTAATGATTCGATCAGGAACCTGGTGCTTGATCGGGCACCCACAGTAACGATCAGGCAGAAAGCGCGCGAACTGGGTATGAGTTCGCTGCTGGATAGTGGCTTGCAGAAAATATTTAAAGGTGATACGACAATAGAGGAAGTAGCCAAGGTTACTTGATGTTGGTTTGTAGCTTGTAGCTTGTAGGATTGAGAGATTATGGCAAAGTTTAGATATACGGCGATAGACAGACAGGGAAAAGAGATCCGGGGAGTGGAAGAGTCGGGCAGTATTCAGGAAGTGCTGGCGCTGTTAAAAGATAAGAGTCTGTATCCGGTAAAAGTAGTGCCGCTTGCCAGTCGAAGTTTATCTTTTTCCATCCCTTTTCTTACAAGTTCCCGGATAAAGGATCAGGTCTTTGTTGTGGCCACCAGGCAGCTGGCCACATTGCTTAATGCCGGCCTGCCGCTTGTCCGGGCCTTGAAGATACTGCAGGAACAGCAGCCGGCCGGTCCCTGGAAGAAAACCCTAACCGGGTTGATAGAGGCCATGGAAGCGGGCAGTTCATTTTCCGACGCCCTCAGTCGTTATCCAAGAGTATTTTCTAAACTCTATATAAGTACGGTCCGGGCCGGTGAATCCGGCGGGGTGTTGGATGTTGTTTTGGTGCGGCTGGCGGATTATTTGGAAAAAAAGCAGCTGTTGCGAAAGAAGATTATTTCAGCGTTAGTCTATCCCTGTGTGGTTCTGCTGGTAGCGGTTTTGATCCTTGTCGGGTTAATGGTGTTTGTGATTCCCAAGATTACGGCATTGTTTACGGATATGGACATTGAACTGCCCCTGGTTACCCAGTTCCTGATTAGTATTAGTCAGGCAATGTTGACGAAGAGGTTCTGGTTTATCGTGGTTGGCGTTATTATTGGTTTAAAATTACTGTTACAGTTAATCCGGTCATTAGAGACAGGCCGGTACATAATGGATTCACTCAAATTAAAGATGCCTGTTCTGGGCCGGTTAGCTCAGAAGGTATTAGTCAGCCGTTTTTCCCGGACATTAGGCACATTGGTTAGCAGCGGAGTGCCTATTCTGGAGGCCCTGAATAATGTTAAGGAAACAATCACGAATGAGGTCATGTCCCGCGGGTTAGAGGTGGTCCATGACAGCGTTAAGGAAGGAGAGAGCATAGTAGAGCCATTACGTCAGTGTCCGGTCTTTGACCCGGTCATAATTAATATGGTAGCGGTCGGTGAAGAAACGGGTAAACTGGATGAAATGCTTGTCCGGATAGCTGATACTTATGATAGTGAAGTTGATATAGCTATTTCCAGTGTGATGGCCTTATTAGAGCCAATACTGATATTTTTAGTAGCCGGTGCTGTGGGTTTCATTGTGCTGGCGATGTTTTTGCCGCTGGTGAGTTTATTAACCTCGCTGGCCGGCTAATTAATTGCCTGGGATTTCAATGAAAAAGGAGGCGATTTTATGAAATTATTATTCAAAACTTTATTATTAATAATATTATATCTATTACTGCCTGTATCAGCCGCGAAGGCCGTTAAACAGGAACTTAAATTCAAAGCAATCAAATATGATACCCGCCGGGTATCCACCCAGGATAGCACGATTTCCGGGCTGGGGCCGGGAAAGTTAAAAGTCTTGGGCAGTCCGCAGGAGTGGGGGATCATTACAGTCAGTTATGATTCCCGGCCGGAATGGGCGGATAATGTTGAGGTAAAATATTACGTGATGATGAGAGGCGCTAAGAAGGATCAACATGTAATGTTAGACGGAAACATTACTTATATGAGTGTGAAAAAAGGGCAGCGGCATATTTCCACTATTTATGTTCCTCCGCAGATCTTGGAGCGGTACGGAAAAGTTTTGCGGGTCAGAGCGGAGCTGTGGTATAATGGTCTCCTGCAGGATTCCACCCAGTGGCCGCGTTCTAAGAATAAAATACCCTGGTGGACCAGGATAAAGCCTACATCCGGCTCGTTATTGAACCGTTACTATACTCCCTTTGAACATGAAGAGCAGTTAACGGAAGAGTTGATAAAGATAGAGTAAGAGAAAATTATGGCAAAGATGAAAGAAGTTATCGGGATAGATTTTGGCGCGCAGGCCACCAAGCTGGTGCGCTTGGCCAAAACAGGCGGCAAAATATCTATAGTTGATTATCAGGTATTTGAATATCCTGCCTGCGAAGAAGTACCGCAGGGAACGGATAAGGGGCAGTTAATTCCGGAAGCTGTGCTCCTGCAGTTAAAATCCTATTGCGCGGCTCTGGACCTGAGGAACATCCCTGTCATTGCCGCCGTAGGCGGGCATCGGGTATTCAACCGGGTGTTTAAACTCCCGGCTGTTGGTAAAAGTAAACTGCAGAAAATTGTCCGTTACGAAGCGCAGCAGCAGGTTCCTTTTCCCATCAGTGAAGTTGTCTGGTCGTATCAGTTATTGAGAAAGATCAGCCCGGAAGAAGCGGATGTGGTACTCAGTGCGGTAAAAAAAGATGTTATCGATCAGTATCTGCGGGATTTGGAGAAGATAGATATCAGTGTTACTGATTTAATCGTGCCGGTTGCCAGCTTATATAATTTACTTTACCGGCAATGTCCGGTAATGGACCAGCCAACAATGGTTTTAGATATCGGCGCTAAAACCACAAGTATTATTATATTGGAGAACGATAATGTCTGGTTCAGGGCCGTACCCTTAGGGGGAGAGCTAATCACCCAGGCCTTGAGTGAAGAGTTCAGCATTGCTTTTGCCGAAGCTGAACAACTGAAAAAAGACAAGGGCAGTATTCTTCTTGATACAGTTTCGGAGAGTGAACGGCTTGATCCGCATTCTAAGAGGGTATCAGCCTGTATTGTCAGGTCTTTAAGCCGGTTGATGGGTGAAATTACCCGTTCTCTTGAGGTATACAGTTCTAGCTTTAACAGTCTTGGTGTCAGACGGATCTTGCTTACGGGCGGCGGCTCACGGCTTAAGAACCTTAATCAGTTCCTGATAAAAAAATTCCGCGTGGATGTAGAAGAAGTTGATGTTTGTGAGGGATTAGAACCAGCCGGCACCTCTGCGGAAGGGGCTTTTACTAAAACTTCCTGCCTCTTAGGCGTGGCGCTTGGTGCCGCGCTCAAGGGTTTTGGACTTTCCCGCCTGGATCTGAGTTTACTGCCCAGGGATATCCTCCGCCAGCAGAAATGGAGCAGAAAACAGGCCTATTATTTTATTATTGCCGGCCTGCTGGTGTTTTTGGGGTTTAGTTTTACCGGGTACAATTTAATCCTTACGAATATCTACCGGGCAAATATCCGCGGCCTGCAGAGCGAGAGTAAGAGTCTGAGTTTTAATCAGAGGGAGCTGGCAAAAATACAGGAGAAATTCGATCAAGTTAAAAATAAATTAACGATTATAGATAATAAAGTTGCCCGCAAGCATTTATGGACTGAAATGCTGCTTTCTTTAGAAGAAATAATACCTCCTAATATGTGGCTGGTGCGGATAACTCCCGCTAAAGATACAGGCGAGGGTTTTATCGAGCTGACACTCGCCGGAAAAACTACCGGCAACTATCAGGATCTGATTGTTTTTCGCGATGCCCTGGATAATTCTCCGTCATTTGTTGCCGGATCCAGTAAAGTTAATTCTGCCAGTCCTCCTGAAGGCGGGGTCAGAGACTTTTTGATCAGCGCAAAGTTTAGAACGACAAAAGACTATGAATCGTAAAACCAAGGTACTTTATAAATTCTGGTGGTCACTGGTGATCGTTGTTTTCTCTGTTTCTTTAGCCGCTAGTCTGCTTTCCTGGTACAGAAAGAGGAATGTAAAACGTACCTGGCAAGCCATGATCCGGGACAGGCAGGCGCAGCTGGCGAAGTTACGTTTTCCGCTGACCACAAAGACCTTGTTTGCCTTACGCCGGGAATATGATTGGCTCAATGAAAAAAACACAGAGGTTTGGGAACAGCTAGAAGAGAAGCGTCTGGTTTGGGACGAGCCGAAACCGTTGGAGTTTAAGGAGAAACTGCTTAATGCCCAGCTGAAATTCCGGCAGCTGGCTGATATCCAGGGAGCGGTAATACCGGCTGATTTGGGCTTTCCCCAATACGCCAGAGGAGAGATTCCGAGGAAAAAGGATATTCCGCTGTTAAATCAGCAATTATTTATCGTCAATGAAGTAGTCAATCTACTGCTCAAGCATAAAGTCGAAAAGATACTGGCCATTTATTGTCAACCGGAAATGGAAACAGGAGAAGGTAACCTGTACCGGGAATTGAAGTTCAAGATTACCGTACAGTGTTTAGTCAGAGAACTGATAGAGATTCTGACAGCACTGGCCAATACCCCGTTTATTACAACAGTAAATGACATAAGCCTGGAAAAAGTGGATGATAATCGAGTGGTGGCGGTTTTGAATCTTGCGGTAATAGAATTCAATAATGATCAGCAGCCGCAACAATAAGGTGTTTGTGAAATGAATATCAGGGAAAATATTCTGCAAATAGGGATCATTTTAGTTATCTTGTTAACCATTGGGGCAATAATTGCCATGGTCATTGACCTGTATAGTGAAGCACAGGAAAAACAATCGCAGACCAGAGACCAGGCGGCAAAAGGTAAGGGTCTGAGCGTTAATCGCCAGCGCTATCAGTCCCTGGTAACCGATTTAGAGCAGTTCTATACTCCGGTGAATGTACACACACGGAATATTTTTGCCCTGAATGTTAAGGCCGGTACTGGCGACAAGGGAGAGAAGGTACCGGATAAAATACATCCGGGCCAATTCCAGAACATTATCGACCGGTTAAAGGTATTAAGAACATTCAAAAAACCGGTCGAGCTGCTTTTTAAGGGATATCTCCAGCTTGGTGACGGAACATATATTGCCACAATCAATTGGGGCGGTAAGACCAATTTCAAGAAAACAGGAGACGAAATCCGCGGTTATAAAATGGTGGATTTCAAAAAAGAGGTAAAGAAAGAGAAAACCGCCTGGGGCGGGGAAGATGAGATTGATTTGTCAACAATAACGCTGGAACGGGCCGGCGGGGAGCGTCTGGAGCTGCAGATAAGCAAAATAACCCTGGAAAAAGAAATTTTTGCCCAGGTAAAAGACCTAAAAACAGGTACCGTTTACGATGTCCATATCGGCAGTGAAATTTTAAATTATAAAGTTGTTGACATATTTCCCGGGATGGTTATAATAATAGATTCAAATAATAAAAGGACCCAATTGCAGAAATCCTGACCTAGAATACCTTTATGCGCAAACACTTTATCATTTTCAGTTCGATTCTATTCCTTCTTTTGACTTGTTTCCTTCCAGCTAAAATACTTGCAGAGAGTGCGGAACAGGATCAAATCAAAATCCTCTATCAGCAGGGCAAATCTCTCTATCGGCAGGGCAAGCTGGAAGAGGCCAAGGAAAAATTTGAGGAGATTCTGCTGATAAATCCGCGTTATCAACCAGCCAGAAGTAAAATTAACCTTATTTTGTATAGACAGGAAAGAAATCTAGAGAAAGATAAAATAATCACCTCCCGGGAGCGGGCCCTGGACGTACAGGAAACCTGGTTGCGGCCGGGCAAAGAACCGGCCTCAGTTCGTGAGGTTATTGTTCCCGCCAGGATTATTTCTCCCCAGCAGAAACTGATGGAAGAAAAGGTCCAGCAGGTAATTCCTGAAATAAACTTTACTGACGCGCACCTGCGTGATGTTTTTCAGTATCTTTCGCGGATAAGCGGAATAAATATTATTTTAGATGAAGCTGTTTTCAAGCGGGATAATGGCGAACGAATAGAAATGCCGCAGACCGTAGAGGTCAATAATACCGGGACGGGATCTGTTACGGGAGGAAAAAGTGCGGAAGCTGGCAGCGAAGGGGAAGAAGCGGAACTTTACGAAAAGGTTTCCCTGCCTGATTCCGGGGAGCAGTTAAAGGCTTCGGACAAGGTGACCATCTCCCTGAAGAACATTCCCTTAATAGAAGCCCTTAAATATATATTAACCGCTAAAGGGCTCCGCTACCGGATAGACGAATACGCTATTCTGGTCAGTACAGCCGAACGGCTGGCGGAAGTGGAGATGGAGACCCGTTATTATCATCTCACCTCGGGCATTGGCAGTTTTACCGAATATGTTGAAGCCGAAGAGGGTTCTATTGAAGAAGAATTAGTTTGGGATGAAGAGGAGTCTGAGAGCCGGAGTAGATTAACCGTAAAAGAGGTACTGGAAGAAAGCGGTGTTCCTTTTCCGCCGGGCAGCAAGATATTCCTGGATCAGCGTACCGGCACATTGATAGTGCGTAATACTCCGGACAATCTAAGCGTTATTGAAGATATCCTGAAAATCCTGGACGTAACGCCTTACCAGATTGAAATAGAGGCCAAATTTGTGCAGTTAACCGATGATATGGCCGAAGAACTGGGCATGGAATGGATAGTTAACGGTGATCTTTTCCGTTTTGGCCCCAGAAATTCCATGAGACTGGATAGTGACACAACGGATCCTACTTACGGCCGTTATCCTGATCCGCTGAATCTGACCGGGCATGACGGGATAACCAAAGGGGAAAGATTTCTCACCAATGGTGAGCATATGTACGGCGATTACTGGGTCTCCCGTGAGCTCGATTATCTGGCGGATACTATGGGCTATCCATTAGGCAATCTCCTCAGTATTTCAGGCATCTTAACTCGGCCGCAGTTCAGGATGATCCTCCACGCCTTGAACCAGTCAGGTGAAGCGCATTTGGTTTCCGCCCCAAAAATAACCACACTCAATAACCAATTGGCGCAGATAGAGATGGTAGAAGAATTCATCTATCCGGGTGAATATGAATTAACCGCCCCAACGGTAAAAGGGACAACCACTGATATATATGATAGGGACAGTGACGGTAACATCACCACAGTATCTCAGAGTGTATCAACCAATATCATTACTCCGGGTATAGCCGTTCCGATAAGTTTTGAGACCCGTGATCTGGGTATTATTTTAAAGGTAACTCCCAGTGTTGGCGCGGACAGGAAGACCATCAATTTAACTTTAATCCCGGAGATTAGTGAGTTTAAAGACTGGATAGATTATGGAATCAGAACCGGAATCGGTTGGAACGCCATTCCGATGAGAAAACCGATATTTCACACCCGTAACGTAACCACCAGCGTAGTAATTCAGGATGGTGAAACCGTGGTACTCGGCGGTTTGATTAAAGAAACCACAGCGAGAACAGAAGATAAGATACCGCTATTAGGTGACATCCCGATCCTGGGAGTACTGTTCCGCTCTAAGACAGATGTTTCCCGCAAAACCAATCTAGTGATTTTCGTTACGGCAAAATTAATAACTCCTACGGGAGAATTAGTAAAGGAAACCAAGCAATATGCCTATAAATAGACCACAGACCTTTATTATCCTGGTAGCCGTGCTTACTTTTGTGTTTGCTTGCCCGGCATTGGCGGAGAGTCAGGAGGATTTACGGGAGTTAAAGGCATCGTTAGCCAAGCAAGAGAAGCAAGTATCCAGGCCGCAAGCGGGCAGAAAGATAGAAGGTAACCGGGGATATGTTGCCGGTAGGCAGCAGGCAAAAGAAGTTCCCGCTGTCCGGGTAACCGCCGAAGCTGTCCCGGAAGCTACGCTCGTTAGTTCCGATAAAACCCATGCCCAGGCCCTTTATCGGCAGGCAATAGGCCTTTATCAAGCCGGTAAACTGGATGAGGCAAAACAAAATCTTGATGAAGCAATAGAGCTCAACCCGCTTCATATTCCCGCGAAAAGATTATTAAAAAGAGTACTGGACACTCAGATCAGGCTTGCCGGCCAGGATACCAAAGTCCTGGAAGAAGAGAGAATGATGGACGTGGACCGGGCCTGGCTGCCGCCGGCAAAACCAGCTGCTGTAACGGTATCGGCAGCAGTAGTAGAGATAGAGGAAAGCCGGCAGCAGAGGATGATAGAAAAGAAAGCCCGACAGGTAATTCCTGAGATAAATTTTACCGACGCGCATTTACGGGATGTCCTGCAATACCTCTCTGAGGTCAGCGGCATCAATATAGTTATAGACGAAGATATCTTTCCCGTAGAACGGAGAGCTCAGATTGACAGTGAGATAGATGTAACGGCGGGAGATGAGACAATGGCCAGGTATAGTTCCGCAACCAGCTTTATTTCTCCGCGGATAACAATTTCCCTGGTTAATATCCCGCTCATTGAAGCCTTGAAATACATCCTTTCCGCCAAAGGATTAAAATTCCGGATAGACGAATACGCGATAGTGGTTACCACGCCGGAAAGACTTGCTGAAGTAGAAATGGAAACCCGTTACTACCATTTGGTAGCGGGTGTAGGCGTTTTCACGGAATTTGTAAAGAAAGTCCGGGAAGAAGGTGTAACTGAGGTTCGGGGAGTTGCCAAAGGACTAGAGGCAAAGAAGAGGATCACCATAAAAGACGTTTTAGAAGAAAGCGGCGTACCCTTTCCTCCGGGCAGCAAAGTGTTTTTGGATAAACGCACCGGTACCCTGATTGTCCGCAACACCCCGGTCAACCAGAAATTAGTTATTGAAGTCCTGCGGATGCTCGATATTACCCCTTATCAGGTAGAAATAGACACACTTTTTGTGGAATTAACCCAGCAAAATGCCAGTGAACTGGGGCTGGAATGGATGCTGACCAACGATTGGTATCTCCATACCGACAAAGTATTCGCCAATTCCCATACCACAGACGCCACCTACGGTCAATTCCATGATATTGCCGCCGGCACCCAGGGCCTGACCCATGGCATACGTTATCTGGAATACTCTGATGTGGATGACGTGCATCTGCGGAATTATCCTTACTGGCCGGATCCGGAATCCCGGGGCGATATTTTGAGTATTTCCGGTATCCTGACAAAACCGCAGTTTAAAATGATTATTCATGCCATGGACCAGAGTGGCAACGCCAATGTGTTGAGTAATCCGAAAGTTACCACACTGAACAATCAACAGGCGCAGATAGAGGTTGTGGACGAAATAATTTATCCGACAGAATTTGAATTAACCCCGGCCACATCCAATGATGCGGGCACCGTGGTTACCCAGCCGGCCGTTACCCCGGCGGCGTTTACCACCAGGGACATCGGGATTATACTTAATGTAACTCCCAGTGTGGGCGCCGACCGTAAGACAATCACCTTAACGTTAGAGCCCGAAGTATCGGAACTGCGCCGTTGGGAAGACTACGGGATCAGCGGTGGTGTGAAATGGAATTCTATCCCTATTCTGCAGCCGATCTTTTTTACCAAAAACGTCAGAACAAACGTAGTCGTTCATGACGGAGAAACAGTTGTTCTGGGCGGCCTGATCAAGGAAAACCTGGTGGTTACTGAAGACAAGATTCCCTTGTTGGGTGATATCCCGATCATAGGTAATCTGTTCCGCAACAAGACGAAAAACGATCAGAAGACTAATCTGTTGATATTTGTTACTGCAAAATTGATGTCACCTACCGGTGAACACATTCGAGAATAGCTTTACTGGGTAAATACTGCAGTTATTCTGCCAACAAAATTTTTCAGTTGCTAAGATACATTGAGACAGTCCCGCTTTAAGAGACAAGTATTTACTGCTGAAAAAAAATCATCAACGCAGAGTTCGCTGAGGACGCAGAGAAAAGGCAGTTTAAATTATAAAAAAACTCTGCGTAACTCTGCGTACTTTGCGTCTCTGCCCCAAGCTCCGCCTGGGGCTGCTATTATAGGAATGGGCATAGACTGCGTTAAGAAAGCTATTTGAATTTATAATTTAAAACTCACGAGCGTAGCGAGTTATTATATATGAAAACATTATTTCTAATTGATGGTTCGGCGTTTGCTTATCGGGCGTTTTACGCGATTGGTAATTTGCGTACTAGTGCCGGTCAGCCCACCAACGCGGTTTATGGTTTCATTAAAATGTTGCAGAAACTGCGGGATGTCTATCAGCCGACACATCTGGCGGTTGTTTTTGATACGGGAGCGGCAACCTTCCGGCATGAACAGTACAAAGATTATAAAGCGCACCGTAAACCCATGCCCGATGAATTGGTCAGTCAGATGCCCTGGATAAAAAAAGTGGTCAATGCCTATAATGTTCCGCTGTTGGAACAGGATGGTTTTGAGGCAGATGACATCCTGGCCACACTGGCCGTTCAGGGAGAGAAAGACGGGTATCAGGTCCGGGTAGTCAGTAACGACAAAGATTTATTGCAGCTGGTAAATGCCAATATCAGGATCATCCGGCCGGGAAAAGAGGATGTTGCCTACGACAAAGAAAAAGTGCTTGAGCGCTACGGAGTGACCCCGGAACAGATTCCCGATTTGCTGGCCATAGTCGGTGACAGTTCGGATAATATCAAGGGATTGAGCGGGGTAGGCGAGAAAACCGGCGCTAAATTAATTAAAGACTACGGCAGTGTATCAACCTTAATTTCCAAGGCCGATACCATCAAAAAAGAAAAACTTAAAAATGCCGTTAAAGAAAGGCAGGAACAACTGCAGCAGAATTTGGAATTAGTTACCATTAAACGGGATGTGACGCTGACCGTCAGTCCCGGAGAATGTCAGGTAAAGGAACCGCAAACAGAGATGTTAAAGGATATCTACCGGGAACTGGAGTTTAAGGGCCTGTTGAAAACACTTCATGATAAAAGACCCAAGGAACTGCCGGCGGACAATCCCGGCCAGAATATTTCTGACGGGCAAGAGTGGCAGAAAGTGCTTAACGAACTGAAAGGGGCAAATCGGTTCAGTATCCTTATCCGCGACGGGCAGCCGGCACTGGCCTACGAAAAAGACGGTCAGCTGGAAGGCGCGGCCATTACCGTTCGGGAAGATCTCCTGACGGAGTTCTGGCAGGGGATCGCCGAATTGCTGGACAATGAATCAATGACCGTTTACGGGCATAACCTAAAAGACGTGCTGAAAGTCTGCCCGGTAAAGGCCACATGTTTCGACACCTCCCTGGCCGCCTATTTACTTGATCCTGCCGCCGGAGATTATGAATTATCCTCACTGAGTTTTAAATATCTTGGCGAGACCACAGAGATTGCCTCCGGAAACGAACTGGCCGAAGAGGCAAAGCTTAATTACAAGCTGGTAGCGGTTCTGGAACAGGAATTAATCAAGAAGAGATTGTTTGATGTCTACCGCCGGGTGGAGTTGCCTTTAGTCGGTGTGCTAGCGGAAATGGAAAAAACCGGAATAAAAATAGACGTAGAATCGCTGAAGAGCCTTTCCGCCGAGCTGGGCGAAGAAATAAAAGGGCTTACCGCAAAAATTTATCAGGAAGCCGGAGAAGAATTTAATATTAATTCCCATAAACACCTGGAAAAACTCCTGTTTACAAAGTTGGGGCTGCCCAAGGGCAAAAAGACCAAAACCGGTTATTCAACCGATATGGAAGTGCTGGCCGGCTTAAAGAAAAGCCATCCGCTTCCCGGCCATATCCTCGAGTACCGCCAGCTGAGCAAGCTGAAAAGTACCTATCTTGATCCGTTACCGCAGCAGATAGACGCGCAGCAAAGATTACACACCACCTTTAACCAGCTGGGTACCGCCACCGGCAGATTAAGTTCCTCCGAGCCTAATTTGCAGAATATCCCCATCAAAACAGAGCTTGGCCGCCGTGTGCGTAAGGCTTTTATTCCCGGACGGGAAGAATGGTCGTTTTTAGGAGCGGATTATTCACAGATAGAGCTGCGGATCCTGGCCCATTTGAGCGGCGATAAAAAACTAATTGCGGCCTTTAAAAATAACGAAGATATTCATTCAGCCACCGCGCAGAATGTTTTTGCTGAAGTCAATCCGGAGACGCGCCGGCAGGCCAAAATGATCAATTTTGGCATCGTTTACGGAATGGGTGCCAAGGGCCTGGCCCGTTCACTTGATTTAGGGGTAAAAGACGCGCAGGCCTTTATCGACGCCTATTTCAAGCGCTATTCCGGGGTAGCCTCCTTTATCAACGATACACTGGCTGAGGCCAAGATCTACGGTTATGTAAGGAGTATGTTTGGCAGAAAAAGATGGCTTCCCGAACTGGTCAGTTCCCGGCCGCAGGAACAGGCCTTTGGCGAACGGGCCGCCATTAATACCCCGATTCAGGGCGCGGCAGCGGACATAATAAAAATTGCCATGATAAATATTTCCCGCCGGCTGGTGCGAGA